>JBOHAD010000058.1:0-14919 GCA_050697555.1 Gaiellaceae bacterium
CGCGCGGACGCGCGAATCGTCGATGTTCGCGTTCAGCCAGGTGGCGTAGACGGGCTCCGAGAGCTCCCGGGCGACACCCACCGCCCAGAACGCGGCCATGGCGAGCGCGAAGCTCCCCGCGAAGGCGAAGACGAGCGTTCCCGCGATGAGAGCCGAATCGAGGCCGAGCAACGTGCGCGCCATACCGTGCCGCCCGGCTCGCTCGAAGCGGCGGATCAACGGCTGGGCAACCACGAGAGCGAGCAGGAGCGACCCCGCGTTGAGCACGCCGAACCACACGATCGGATCGAGCCCCGCGAGCTCCGGCACGCCGACCTCCAGGAGGAACTGCGCCTCCCAGAGGCGGTCGAAGCCTTCGCTCCACATGCCGCCGAAGAACGTGATCCCGACGATGAGCAGCAGCACCGGCCGGGCGCGAATGAGACGCCCGCCGCCGCGCGCGTTCTCGACCATCGAGCGCACAGCCCGAACGTCGCGGCGCTGCGGCGGGCGAAAGCCCGTCTCGGGCATGGCCGCCGCCAGGACGAGTCCGAGGGCGCCGAGTACCGCCCCGGCCGCGACGATCGGCAGGCGCAGGTCGACGAGGCCGAGAGCCACGGCGCCGCCGATCCCGGCGAGGGAGAGGGCCCGTCCCACCTGGGCGCCCCGCTGGTAGGGGCGTGCAAGGCCATCCGGCCCGACCTCGTCGGCGAGCCACGCATCCTCGGCTCCGCTCTTGAACGTCCAGCCGAAGCCCTGGAGGGCAGCCGCCGCAAGGATCACGCCGACATCGGCGAAGACGCCGGTGAGGACGAAGCCCGCGCCCATCAGCACCTGGCCGAGGACGATGGAGGCGCGGCGACTGTAGGTGTCCGCCACGACCCCGGTGGGAACCTCGAAGAGGAAGTACGCGACCTCGAGCGCCGTGCCGACGAGCACGAGCTCGAGCGGGCTCATGCCGACGTCGCGGACGAAGTAGACGGCCGCAACCGTCCAGCCGAGCGACCGCGCGAGCGACCAGGCGCCCACGTACAGGAGCCAGGTCCGGTACGGGTCGAGCCGCCGCACGAGGAATCAGATCCTCAGCGGAGCGGCGCCGCCATCGTCAGGCTGACGTCGCGGATCGCGAAGCGGAGGATGCGCGGCGGACGTGAATCATCCCGACCTCTTGAGCTTGCCGTGCTGCTTGGCGTACCGCTCCCCGGCCCGGAAGACGAGCAGGCCGGCGGGCACGGAGACGGCTCCGATCACGAGAAGCGGCCAGACGTTGCCCCAGACGGCGCCGACTCCCGCTCCCTCGAGGATCGAGTCCCGGATTCCGTCGAGCGCGTAGGTCGCGGGCGAGATCACCGAGACGGCCTGCATCCAGCCGGGAAGCACGGAGACGTCGTAGTACACCCCGGAGACGACGAGGAGGACGCCCTGTGCGATGAAGCCGAGCTGCGTCCCCTTCTCGGGCGAGATGAGAGGCAGGACGGCCGTCATCATCCCGATCCCGACGAAGGAGACCGAGGCGACGCCGAGCACGACGAGCGCCGCGACGAAGTCCGCCTGCGGCATCTCGAGCTCGAAGAAGAACGCGACCACGCCGAAGAGGAGGACGGCGCGGACGAGCCCGTAGGCGATGGCGAAGAGGCCCATGCCGGCCAGGTGCACCGGCCGCGCGAGCGGCGCCATGAAGGTGTACTCGATCGTGCCCTCCCAGCGCTCCCACGCGACAGTCTCGGTCAGCACCTCGAAGATGATCCCGAGGTAGGCCCAGATGACCGCGCCGATCAGGAGCACCGTCGTCACGCGGTTGACGTCGATCTGCCCCCCGGCCGCCTCGATGCCCTCGGCGATGAAGACGATCGTGAGCGTGTTCGCGATCGTCCAGACGAAGAAGGCGAGATCCCACCAGATGTAGCGCTTGACGAGGTAGACGTTCCGCTCCACGACGCCTCCGAGGGCGACGAGCTCCGAGCGCAGCGTCGAGGCGGCGCCGGGCATCAGTCCTCCTCTCCGTCCTCGGCGTCGTCCTCGAGCGAGCGGCCCGTGGCGGCGAAGAACGCCTCCTCGAGCGTGGCGGCGCCGTAGCGGCGCTTGAGCTCCTCTGCCGTCTCGAGGCAGAGCAGCTCGCCACGGTCGAGGATGCCGACGCGGTCTGCGAGCGTCTCGGCCTCGTCGAGGTCGTGCGTGCAGAGGAGGATGGTCGCGTCGTGGACGCGGCGCACCTCGCGGATGAACTCCTGCACCTCGAGCTTCGAGCGCGGATCGAGTCCCGTCGTCGGCTCGTCGAGGAGCAGCAGCACGGGGGCGGTGAGGAGCGCCCGCGCGAGCGCGACCTTCTGCTGCATCCCCCGCGAGAGGTTCTCCATCGACTCGCGTCTGCGGTCGACGGGGAAGCCGACCCGCTCGAGGATCTCGGGGATGCGGTCGCCGGTCTCGCGCGGCGTCATGCCGTAGAACTGCGCGGCATACGCCAGGTTTTCGGTCGACGACATCTTCTTGAAGAACGAAGCCTCCACGGAGACGCGGTTGACCAGCCGGCGCACGGCGCGCGAGTCGCTCATGACGTCGTGGCCGAAGACACGCGCGCTGCCGCCGTCGGCGAGGAGAAGCGTCGAGAGCAGGCGGATGAGTGTCGACTTTCCGGAGCCGTTCTGGCCCAGGACGGCGACGCACTCGCCCCGCTCGACCGTGAAGGAGACGTCCCTGAGCGCGGGCACGCGGCGGCGGCGCAGGGCGCGGCCGTCCCGGCGGAGGAACTCCTTGCGCAGGTCGCGGACTTCAACAGCGGTGGTCATGCGTGCTCCCGGAAGATCGAAGGATCAGAGTCGAGTCGAACGGCAGGGTGAAAGAGGGCCCTCGGAGGGCCCCGGCACCTGGTGTCTCAGACTCTGGCGAGCATGACGGGAGGAACCATACCTTCGGGGGTGGAGTCCGTCCACCGTCCGCGCTAAGGTCGAAGGTGCGAGCGTCGAGGACGGCGCGCGCGGCAGGCGACGGCGCCTCGGAGGTCTCTATGACCGCCGGGGCTTTTTGTTTGGACCGGAAGGGAGGCACGAATGCAGGAGATCGAGGCCAAGGAGTATCTGTCGAACGGGACGAAGCCCGAGGCGGAAGAGGCCGTCGCGTGGGCCTTCGAGAAGAAGGCGCAGATGGTCGACCTCAAGTTCTGCGACCTCCTCGGCGCGTGGCAGCACATGACGCTCCCCGTGACCGCCTTCGGGACGGACGCCTTCACCGAGGGGCTCGGCTTCGACGGCTCGTCCATCCGGGGCTGGCAGGGCATCGCCGAGAGCGACATGCTGCTCGTGCCGGATCCCGCCTCGGCCGTCCTCGATCCGTTCGCGGCCGCGCCGACGCTCTCGCTCGTCTGCGAGATCGTCGACCCGACGACCGGCGAGGCATACGGGCGCGACCCCCGGCGCGTGGCTCGGCGGGCCGAGGAGCACCTGCGCAAGACGGGGATCGCCGACACGGCCAACTTCGGGCCGGAATGCGAGTTCTTCGTCTTCGACGAGGTCTCGTACGAGCTCGCTTCGAACCGCGCTCACTACGCGGTCGATTCGGCGGAAGGTCACTGGAACTCGGGTCGCCCAGGGCTGGGTTACACGGTGAGGGAGAAGGGCGGCTACTTCCCGCCCGCACCCCACGACACGCTGCACGACCTGCGCACGGAGATCGTCCTCACGCTGGAGCGGGTCGGGATCCCGTGCGAGTTCCACCACCACGAGGTCGCCTCTGGCGGCCAGTGCGAGGTCGACCTGCGCTACGGAACTCTCACCCGCATGGCCGACGGGATCATGGCCTACAAGTACGTGGTGCGGAACGTGGCCCGGGCGGGCGGGAAGACCGTCACGTTCATGCCGAAGCCGATCTTCGGCGACAACGGCTCGGGCATGCACACGCACCAGTCCCTCTGGAAGGAAGGAACTCCGCTCTTCGCGGACAGGTCCGGCTACGCGGGGCTCTCGCAGCTCGCGCGCGCCTACGTGGGCGGGCTCCTCATGCACGCGCCGGCGCTTCTCGCCTTCTGCGCGCCGACGACGAACTCGTACCGGCGGCTCGTCCCCGGCTACGAGGCTCCGGTGAACCTCGTCTACTCGAAGCGCAACCGCTCGGCCGCGATCCGCATCCCGATGTACTCGGACTCGGCGAAGGCGAAGCGGATCGAGTTCCGGTGTCCGGACGCGGCGGCGAATCCGTATCTGGCGTTCGCCGCGATGCTGATGGCGGGCCTCGACGGGATCGAGAAGGGGCTCGACCCGGGCGAGCCGGCCGACTTCGACCTCTTCGAGCGCGAAGCGCCGGTGGCACAGGTGCCGGGCTCGCTCGCCGAGGCGCTCGACGCGCTCGAGCACGACCACGAGTTCCTCCTCCGCGGCGGCGTCTTCAGCGAGGACCTCGTCCGCACTTGGATCGACTACAAGCGTGAGAACGAGGTCGACGTCGTCGCCCTCCGGCCCCACCCGGCCGAGTTCGCCCTCTACTACGACGCGTAGCCCGCGTCCGACAGGTCCCGGTGCCTGGCACCGGGACCTGTCTCGTCTGGACCATGTGGACAAGGGGTCAGACCCCGGGACGTGGCCCGCGGGGTCGGCACCGGCCTTCATCGTTTCTTTACGCCGGGGTGACGGCTTCCTTACGCGTTCGGCGTACGTTCCGTCCACGTTCGGCACGAACAGAGGGTGGACGATGAAGCGGATCCTCACCACGCTCGGCCTCCTCGCCGCGATCCTCGCGGCGACACAGGCGGCGACGGCCCGTGAGGCCATCGACCGGCACGAGCGCTTTCGCGTGACCCAGACCCACACCGTCTACTACAGCCTGGCCACCTGCAGGCAGACACAGGTGATCAAGCTCAACGCGATCTTCGTCAAGTATCGCCGCGAGATCCGCAAGCGGAAGGTGGCGGAGGCGCACATCCGGGCGGCCGAGAGCGGCCGCAGGTGTCCCGACACGTCCAAGGTCATCCAGAAGAGGAAGACCGGCGACGTCCATCCTCGCTTCGGCTGCGGCGGGCGCTGCGGCCGGAACACGACGGAGGCCCTCGGCTTCCACCTCGGCTGGCCGTACGTGCTCAACAACGGCCAGCCGCCGTTCGTCCACATCGCGACGTCGATCCGCGGTCGCGTCACGAAGCGGAACGGGACGGTCCTCGGCCACATCTGCACGCAGGTCGACTGGATCGGCACGGTCGGCTGCGCCTCCTCCGAGTAGCCGCGGGGGCCGTCGGCGCCGTGACGGCCGCCGCGCTCCTCGGCGGGTGCGGCGGCGGCGGCGCAGCCGTGCCCGCCGTCGAGCCCGGGCCGACCTGCGAGCCGCCGGCCCCCGAGGACGCTCCGACGGTGATGTCGCGAGCGACAGTCGAGACGAGGAGGACTGGGGCGCAGGGACTGCGGCTCGGGCTGGGGCTGAGGGACGGGAGCACGACGATCGTGGGCTTCTGCACGACCGCTGGGGACGTGCCAAGGGAAATCCCGGCGCTGGTCGCCGGCGGACGCCGGCTGGAGCCGGTGGGAGGCGCGTATACGCAGGCGGACGGGCAGGCGTTCAACTACGCCTACTACCCGGCGACGACCGAGCGCGAGCTCGACGTTCTCCAGGCCGGCGAGCAGCTCGGCACGCTGCGCTTCGGGACGACCGCGGCGGCCCCGGCCTGCCCCTTGCACGCGTCCGGTGGCTTCAGCGTGGTCGCCTGCGGCGCGCTCGTCGTGGTCGAGTGGCGCTCGCCGCTCAGAGTCGAGGCGCACCGGCTCGAGCTGATCGACGCCGAGACGTGGGAGGGCCGCGAGCGGGCGCGCCAGCTCGGGTTCTTCTTCCTCGGAGCCCAGCCTCGGCAGGCAGGGCTCGTCGTCCGGTTCGGCTTCCGGCCGCCTCGAGGGAAGTCCGTCTCCGTCAGCGTCTCACGCGTCTACCTCGAGCGCGCCTCAGGGCGGATCGTCGAGCGCGTGGTGCGCCCGCCGGTCACCACCCGGTTCGCTCTGCGTAGGGCGGGCTAGATGGTTGATCGGAAAGTGTGGTGCCGGCGGGGGCGTCCGTGACCGAGCCTGACGCCGCGATCATCCACAGCCCGTACCTGGAAGGTACGGGTGAGGAACGAGCGTGGTGTCAGGCGACGCGTCACGGGCGTCATCCGGCGGTGCCACGGTTTCCGGTCAATTTTCGATCAATCATCTACGCGAACGCGGCCAGGTAGGGCTGCCAGCCGTCGGGGACGCGAGGGGCGGACAGGGTGACGAAGAGCGCCGGCGTGGGGGCGCGCGGCTTGACGAGCATCCGCATCTCGACCTCGTGGGGTAGGCGGTTGCCCTTGCGCAGGTTGCACGGTGCGCAGGACGTGACGACGTTCTCCCATACGGAATCGCCCCCACGGCTGCGCGGAACGACGTGGTCGAGCGTCAGCCGGCCTGTCGACCCGCAGTAGACGCACTGGTGATTGTCGCGCGCGAAGAGCGCACGCCGAGAGATCTTCCGCTTGACGGCGCGGGGAACGCGCACGAACTGGAGGAGCCGGATCACGTGCGGCCAGGGGAACGTGCTCGTGGCCGACCGGAGCGGCTGGTTCAGCTCCTCGATGACCTCCGCCCTGCCCTTGAAGACGAGGACGTGCGCACGCCGAACCGTGCACACGTTCAGCGGCTCGAAGCTCGCGTTCAGGACGAGAACCTGCTGCATCGCGCCAAATCGTAGCCGGAAGGCCGGCACGCACAAAGCTACCTCTGCGGCAGCACGAGCTCGAACAGGCCCTCTCCGACCGGGACGAAGCCGCGGCCGCGGTAGAAGCTCTCCGCCCGCTCGTTTCCACCTTCCACGACGACTCGGAGGGCCCGCGCGCCGCGGAAGATCGCGTATCCCTCTGCGAACTCGATCAGCTGCCTCCCGACACCCTCCGCCTCGTGCTCGGGGCTGACGAAGAGCTGGTCGACGCGGCAGCCTTCCTCGCCGAGGTCGAGCGCGACGTAGCCGGCGGCCGCGCCCTCCACCTCGGCGACGAAGACGGTCTCCTCCTCGAGCACCGCGAGCGTCCGCTCGTCGGCGCCGCGGGCCAGGCTCGCCAGCCCGAAGAGGAGCGCCTCGTCCTCCGAGCGGAAGGGGCGGATCTCGGCCTTGCGGTACGTCACCCCCCGGAAGCCTACTGTCTAGTGGGTCATCGCCCGCTCGACCGCCTCCTGCTCCTCCGGCGAGAGAGCGATGGTGGCGCGCCCGCGGTCGAGCTGCTTCACGTAGATGCGCGCGTAGTCGCGGCCCTGGATCGCGGTCATCACGAGGCCCGAGCGGGCGGCGTCGAGGAACGCGAGCGAGGCCGACTGGTGTCCGCCCGCGTCCTCGTAGGCGTCGTAGCGCACGAGGGACGTGTGAGAGAGGCACGCGTCGACCCGCCGGTCGATCCGCGAGAGCCCGGCCGCGACCTCGTCGACGACCCGGTGGAGGTCGTCGATCCGAGTCTGCAGGGAGACCGCGAAGTTGACGAGGTCGTCCTTGCCCGTCCCGAGAAGGACCTGCTGCGCCTTCCGCACGGCCCGGAGCTTGAGGTAGAACGCGAACGCGAGAACGAGGGCGACTGCGGCCGCCGCGGCGGCTCCGATGGCGATCCAGGGTGCGGCGTCGGAGAGCTCCGAGCCCACGGCGCTAATCTAGCGTGAAGATCACCGAGTACTCGGCGGTGTTGTTCCCCGTGTTGGCCTCGCCCGACACCGGCTCGACGATCACCCTCATCGTCGTCCGAGCGGTGAACTGGATCGCGCCGAGGTCGCGGAAGGAAACGACCCGGGTCTGGCCGGGGTTGATGACCTGGATCACCTGGCGCTTGCGGATCACGGGATCCTGCTGGATCGTCAGGGTCACCGGCACCTGCGTCTCCTGGCTCTCGCCCGAGTTCTCCACGAGCACCTGGAACGTGAGACGCTCGGACGCGAGGACGGTGTTGTCCTCGGTCGCCGAGAGCATCTCGCCGCCCGGCTGGACACGCACGCCCGCGATCCCGTTCCCACGCGGGCCGCCGGACTGGGGGCCCTGCGTCAGCCGCCGCGCGGCGAGCTCCCAGGAGCTCGGGCTGACGAGGTCGAGGCTGGCGATGAAGTCCGAGTCCGGCACGGGCACGTCGGTGACGCCCTGCTCGTCGAGCGCCTCCTCGGAGGGCACCTTGAAGAGGTCGTCGTAGACGACGTCGCTCGACACGAGCCGGCTCGACACCTGCGCGAGTCGGGTGGCCGACTCCTGGACATTCTCCGTCTGAGCCATCTGCGCGAAGGCATCGGCGAGGCCCTCCAGGCCGCTGACGCGGAACTGGAACGCCTCGATCAGGCTCTGCTGCTGCTCGACGAGCGGCCCGGGCGGCGTCAGCTCCTGGGCACGCCGGAGGATCTGCTCCTGCTGCCGGGCGAGGCCCTCGACGTCGCCGCGTAGGTCGTCGAGCTGGATCCCCGGCGTCGTCAACCGGTTGTTCAGCTGCCTGCCGAGGTTCCCCGACTGCGTGGCGACCTCGCCGACCGCCGTCATGTAGTCGCGGTACTCCGCCTGCTTCTGGTTCGACCGGCAGCTGTTCACGGCGAGAATGAGGACGACGGCGAGGACGATCGCCCCCGCGATGAGGATCCCGAGGCGGTAGAGCTGCGGGCCTCCGGGGGGCGTGGGCGGCCGCGTGGGGAGACGGCGGCGCCGTCGCGGCGGCCCACCCTCGCGCGTCGCCGCCTCGGCGGTGGGCGACTCGTCGAAGAAATCGAACTCGATGTCCGTCTGCGGATCGGTTCGCGGTTCGGTTTCGCGCTCGAACACGTCCCTCAGGGGGTCGAAGAAGTGGCCGAGTCTACCAGCACTCTCGGCGATTGCAGGAGTTTGCAGCCGAAACGCAAAGAGCGCGAAGCCGATGGAGCACGCCGTCGCCCTCCACCCGCGCGATCTCGTCCTCGGCCGCTACCGGCCCCTGCGTCCGCTTGGCAGCGGAGGCTCCGGGTCGGTCTGGCTCGTGCGGGACGAGCACGCCGCCCGCGACGTCGCGCTCAAGATCGTCCCCCGCGAGGGCAAGGCCGGGTCGCGCGCGGAGCGCGAGGTGGAGGCCGCGACCCGGCTGCGCCACCCGCACTGCCTGCGGGCGCTCGCGCTCGACCGGGACGATCGCCACGTCTACGTCGCCTACCCCTACATCCGCGGGCACACGCTCCGCGAGCTCCTCCGCGGGGGCGGCCTCGACGACGCGACGGCGGTCGAGGCTGGGGCCCAGGTGCTCGAGGCGCTCACGCACGCCCACGGGAAGGGGATCGTCCACCGCGACGTCAAGCCCGCCAACATCATGCTCGAGGAGGGGGACGCCGTCTCCGTCCGCCTGCTCGACTTCGGGCTCGCGCGCATCGACCACGCCGACACGTTGACCGCGGTCGGCGACGTGCCGGGCACGCTCGGCTACATCGCGCCCGAGCGGCTCGAGGGACGCGAGGCAACCGGCGCCGCGGACGTCTGGGCCGTGGGAGTCCTCCTCTGGGAGGCCCTTGCCGGCCGCCATCCGTTCTGGGCCATCTCGCCGCTCGAGACGGCGCGGCGCGTCGAGGGGGGCGCGCCGCCTCTCGGCTCCGTGCGCCCCGACCTGCCCCGGAAGCTCTCGCGCGCCGTCGACCGCATGCTCGATCTCGATCCTAGGCGCCGTCCCCGCCCGAAGGCGGCGGCCCATTGGCTGCGCACGGCCGCGGACGAGCGAACGCAGCGCACCCGAGGAGTGACGTCGCGCCACACCCTCCGCGAGCGGGCACTTCCCGCGACGCTTGCGGCCGTGGTGGTCGCGGGAACGACGCTCGTCCTTCCCTTCTTCCCAGCCGGCTGGCCGTTCCTCCTGGGCGCGCTCGCCGCGCTCGCGGCGCTCGTGAGCCCGGCGGGCGGGCTCGCCTTCGCGCTCGCCGTGCCCGTCCTCCCCCTGGGGAACCTGGCCCTCGGCGCCTCCCTCGTCTACCTTCCGGTCGCGCTCGCCTGGTTTCTGCTCTTCGCCCGCGACGCTCGCACGGGACTCTTCTTCCTCGCCGGCCCCCTGCTCGCGCCGCTCCACGCGCTCGCGCTCCTCCCCGTCGTCGCGCTCCGCGCCCGCGGCGCCGTTCGGCGCGCGGCCCTCGCCGTCGCCTCGGTGCTCTGCGCGCTCGCGGCCTCGGCGCTCACACGCTCTCCCGTGCCGCTGACGGGAGAGCCGCCGTTCGTCGTCGGGCTGGCGGGGACCGAGAGCCCGCGCGCCGTCCTGGACGCCGTCGTCCAGGCACTCGGCGAGCACCCCGCCCTGCCGGTGGAGGCGCTCGTCCTCGCCGTCGCCGCGGCGACCGCGCCTCTTGCGCGAACTCGCGGCCTTCCCTGGATGGCGGCCTGGGGCGCTCTCTTCCTCGCCGCGCTCCTGCTCACGCCGCTCGCCGTCGGCGGCAGCGTCGAGACGCTCGCTCTCGCTCTCGGAGCCTGCGCCGGGACCGCGTTCGTGGCGTATCCGCTCATCAGGGCGCGTAGTTAGCATGGCGGCGGGCACAATGCCCGTCGCCCGATGAGCGTCCTCAGGAGCATCGAGCACCGCATCGAGTCCCTCGTCGAGGGAGTCTTCGGTCGCGCCTTCCGCTCGCACGTCCAGCCGGTCGAGCTCGCGCGCAAGCTCGCCAAGGAGATGGACGAGCACAAGTCGATCTCGGTCTCGAGGGTCTACGTGCCGAACGAGTACACGCTCTACCTCGCGCCGAGCGACCGCGAGCGGTTCGCGACCTACGAGGACTCGCTCCTCACCGAGCTCGCGGACTACCTCTCCGAGCACGCCCGCCGCGAGGGGTACGCGCTTCTCTCGACTCCACGCGTGCTCATGGAGGAGGACGACGACCTCCACGTGGGCGAGTTCGGCATCGCCACCCGTATGGCGCAGCCCGGGCGCGGCCGAGCCGGGGCGCCGCCCGAGGTGATGCCGCAGGACGAGCCGGGAGAGACCAGGATCTACAGGCCGCCGGCCGCGTCGACCGAGGCGGTCTCGGCGGAGGACGCCGCGGCGCTCGGTCTCGCGCGCACGCCGCCCGTTCTCACCCTCGCCGGCGAGCGCCACGAGCTCGCCAAGGAGGCCATCCTCATCGGCCGCTCGCGCGAGTGCGACGTCACCGTCGACGACCCGAACGTCTCCCGCCGCCACGCCGAGGTGCGCCAGGAGAACGGCGCCTGGTGGATCGTCGACCTCGGCTCGACGAACGGGATCGAGGTGAACGGCGAGCGCGTCGAGAGGGCCCGGCTCGAGCCCGACGACGCGATCGTCGTGGGCACGACCGAGCTCCGCTTCGAACGCGGCTTCTAGGGGTGTCCGTCGAGCCGATCCTCCTCGCGCTTCAAGCCGCCTTCCTCATCCTGCTCTACCTCTTCATCTGGCGCGTGATCCGTTCGGCCTCGCGCGACCTGCGCGCCGCGCCGCCGCAGGAGAGCTTCGTGATGGCGCCGGCCCAGGCGGCCCGAGCGCGAGGCGAGGCGCCTCCGCCGCCCGCCCGTCTCGTGGTCACGCGGAGCAAGGCGCTCAAGCTGGGCCAGGCCTTCGAGGCGGGCCCCGTCCCGGCCACGATCGGACGCTCGGGCGACAACCGCATCGCACTTGCCGGCGACGACTTCGCCTCCGGGCACCATGCCCGGGTGGAAAGCGCCCGCGACGGGGTATGGGTGATCGATCTGGGGTCGACGAACGGCACCTTGGTGAACGGCGAGCGCATCGACGGGCGGCACCGCCTGCGGGAGGGCGACGTCCTCAAGATCGGCGACACCGAGCTGAGGCTGGAGCGATGAGGCTGGCGGACAGTGCGGGGAGGACCGACCCGGGGCGCAAGCGGCGTCGGAACGAGGACGCCTTCGTTCTCGAGCCGCCCCTCTTCGCCGTCGCCGACGGCATGGGGGGAGCGCAGGCGGGCGAGGTTGCGTCGCGGCTCGCCGCCGCGGCCTTCCGAGAGTTCCACGAGGTGGACGAGCTGGCGCCGGACGAGCGTGTCCGCGCGCTCGTGCAGGAGGCCAACCGGCGCATCTACGACCGCGCCCGCTCGGACACCGGAGCGACGGGGATGGGGACGACGATCACGGCTGCGCTCCTCGAGGGCGAGCAGGTGACGATCGGCCACGTCGGGGACTCGCGCGCATACCGCCTTCGGGAAGCGGAGCTCGAGCAGCTCACCGAGGACCATTCGCTCGTCGCCGACCTCATGCGGAGCGGCCGGCTCACGCCCGAGGAGGCCGAGACGCATCCGCAGCGGTCGGTGATCACGCGCGCGCTCGGGACGGATCCCGAGGTGGACGTCGACACCATGTCGGTCGAGGCCAGCCCCGGGGACGTCTTCCTCCTCTGCTCCGACGGACTCACGACCATGGTCGCCGACGAGCAGATCCTCGAGTTGCTCGCCGGCGCGAGCTCGCTTGAGGAAGCGGCCAAGGCGCTCGTGAAGGCAGCCAACAAGGGCGGCGGCGAGGACAACGTCACGGTCGTCCTGTTCACACTCGAAGGCGACGCGGCTGCGCTGGAGGAGACGCTCGTGGCGGCGGACGGACGCGGCTCGGACGACGATCTCGAGGACACCCTCTCGGGGCTCGAGGTTCCGTCCTCGCTCCGGGCGACCGAGACGACTGTCCTTGCGCCTCCCGAGCCCGCCGGCTGGCCGGTCGAGGAGCCCGAGGAGGAGAGACCTGCGCGGCCGCCGCGTCGGCGGCGGCGCCGCTGGCGGCGAAGGCTCGCCTGGACGGCGCTGGCGCTCGCCTTCGTTGCGATCGTCCTCGCCGGCGCGCTCTGGGGGCTCTCACGGGCGTACTTCGTCGGCGCCGACGGCGAGGGGAACCTGACCGTCTTCCAGGGCCTCCCCTACGACCTCACCGAGAGCGTGAGCCTCTACCGCGCGCGCTACGTGAGCGGACTGCACGCGTCGCAGCTCTCGACAGGCGAGCGGGCCGACCTCTTCGACCACGATCTCCTGTCGTACGACGAGGCGCGCGCGCGCATCGCCGGGTACGAGGCGGAGGCAGGGCCGTGAGGGCCCTCCCGTGATGGACCGGCGGACTCTCCGTCGCACTCTCTTGACGGGGTCTGACCCCGCTCTGGGCGCCCGCGCGCGTACTCCACGAACGCCGGATCGGCTCCGTTGCAGGGACTTCACGAGCCTCTCACGGCCGAGCGACCCCGCGGTCCGGGGTCAGACCCCGTCAGGGAAGGGTCACGGGGGCGTCACGTGAGCCTCCGGACGCGCGAGCTCCTCAACATCTTCGTCGTCGGGCTCCTGACCGCAGCCGGCTTCGCAAGCGTCTACATCGCGCGCCAGGAAGTCGTCTCCACGGCCTCGCTCTCCTACGCCGCGTTCTTCGTAGCCCTGTTCGTGGCGGGGCATCTGGTCGTGCGCTTCTCGCTCCGGAACGCCGATCCGTTTCTGCTCCCCCTCGCCGGGCTCCTCTCGGCGATCGGCGTGACGATGATCTACCGGATCGAGCCGGACAAGGCGTTCCGGCAGGGCCTCTGGATCGTCGTCGGCCTCGCCGCCTTCGCCGCGCTCGTCCTCTTCCTCCGCGACCATCGAGCGCTCGACGGGGTGAAGTACGTCCTCGGCCTCACGGCGATCGGGCTGCTCGCTTTGCCCGCCGTGCCGGGGTTGGGGCGGACGATCAACGGCGCCACGCTGTGGGTCGGCGTGGGCGACCTCGTCTTCCAGCCCGGGGAGTTCGCCAAGGTGCTCCTCGTCGTCTTCGTGGCCGGGTACCTACGGGACAACCGGGAGATGCTCTCCATGGGCGTCGGGTCGCTCGGACTTCCGTCGCCCAAGCACTTCGGGCCGCTCCTCCTCATCTGGGGCGGCGCGATGCTCGTTCTCTTCCAGACCAACGACCTGGGCGGCGCGCTCCTCCTCTTCGCCATCTTCCTCGCCATGCTGTACATGGCGACGGCACGCTGGCCATTCGTCGTCGTGGGGCTGGGCCTCTTCTCCCTGGGCGCCTTCGCGCTCTACCAGGTGATTCCGCACGTGCAGGATCGGGTGGGCGGTTGGCTCGACCCCTGGGAGGATCCCGAGGGAAGCAGCTACCAGCTCGTCCAGTCGATCTACGCGATCGCCAGCGGCGGCCTCTTCGGCGAAGGCCTCGGGCGCGGCGTCCTCCTGACGCCCGAGGGGAATACGTACATCCCCTATCTCGAGACGGACTTCATCTACTCGGCCATCGCGCAGGAGCTCGGGCTCGCGGGCGCGGGCGCCGTGGTCCTCCTCTACCTCATCTTCCTCTACCGGGGCTTCAAGATCGCCATGCTCGCCGACGACGGCTTCTCGAAGCTGCTCGCCGCGGGGCTCACGGCCGCGCTCGCCATCCAGGCGTTCATCATCATCGCCGGCGTCAGCGGGCTGATCCCGCTCACGGGGATCACGCTGCCCTTCGTCTCGTACGGCGGCTCGAGCATCGTCGCCAACTTCGGCCTGCTCGCGCTCCTGCTGGTCGTCTCGAATCACGTGAACCGGGAGCGCGATTGAACCCCCAGATCCGCCGCCTCTTCTTCGTCTTCGCCTTCCTCTTCAGCGCGCTCGTCGCCACGTCGACGTACTGGCTCTGGCGGGCCCCCGAGCTCGAGGCGCGCCAGGGGAACCCGAACGAGATCGTCAAGCAGCTGACGATCAAGCGCGGCTTCATCTACGCCTCGAACGGCAGGACGGTGCTCGCGGGGCGGCGCCAGAGGACGCTCCGGGACGGCCGCGTCTGGTGGCTGCGGCGCTATCCGCAGGACGAGCTCACCGCGCAGGTGATCGGCTACTCGACCCTCGAGCGCGCGCGCACGGGCGTCGAGGAGAGGATGAACGACTTCCTCACCGGCTCGAACGCGAACCTGAGCACGATCGTCGACAGGACGCTCGACAAGCTCAGGGGGCTCACGCAGGAGGGCAACGACGTCGTCACGACGCTCGACGTTGGCGCTCAGCGCGTCGCGATGGAGCAGCTGGCCGGGAACTGCGGCGCGGC
>JBOHAD010000059.1:0-14730 GCA_050697555.1 Gaiellaceae bacterium
GCGAGGCCGTCGGAAGGGTCGTCGCCGGCATCAGCCGCGCGGTCGACAGCCCCAAGCGCGAGGCGAAGAGCTCCGTCTCGCTCGACGGCGTTCGCATCACGCCCTCGCAGACCGGCGTCGCCGTCCGCCCTCGTGCGCTCCGCTCCGCCATCGTCAATCGCCTCGTCCGTCCGCAGACGAGCCGGGCCTTCGTCGTGCCCACGGAGTCCCTGAGGCCGAAGGTGACGACGAAGGAGCTCACCTCCCGGTACCGCTATTTCATCTCCGTCAGCCGAAACCGCAGGGTGCTGCGCCTCTTCGTCGACCTCGAGCTGGCGAAGACGTACCGGGTCGGGATCGGCCGGGCGGGCTTCGAGACCGACGCCGGCCTCTACGAGATCGAGACCAAGGCGGCGAACCCCGCCTGGTACGTGCCGAACAAGCCGTGGGCCGGCGATCTCGCGGGCAAGGTCATCGCGCCGGACGATCCCGAGAACCCGATCAAGGCGCGCTGGATGGGCTTCTCGCGGGCGGTCGGAATCGGCATCCACGGCACGGCCGACGAAGCCTCGATCGGCACGGCCGCCTCGCACGGCTGCATCCGCATGACCGTCCGCGACGTGATCGACCTGTACGAGCGCGCCCCGCTCCACACCCCGCTCTACATCGCCTAGCGAAACGCGCGGAGGTTCAACGGGCCGCCCGTCTGCGGCGGCCGTCGAGCTCGGCGACGGAGGCCCAGAGCGCGACTGCCCGACCGCGACCGAGAGCCCGATACTGGATCGTCTCGGCGGAGTTGGCGTCGAGGGAGTCGCCCGTGCGAAGCTCGTGGGCCTCCTCGTCGACCGTGACTCCGAGGACACCCTTCCGAACGTAGACGAAGACCTCATGGGCGCCGACGGGCACCGGGCACGGCCCGGCGTCACCGGGATCGGAGACGACGAACGTGACCCGGAGCAGGAGGTCCTCGTGGGAGATCGTCTCGCGTTTCCCACCGCGTAGCCGGGCGGCGGAGCCGGTGAGCTCCGCCGCCCGGGCCACTCGTCAGGGCCGGCCGGCCGTCGCGGCTGGGCGCTCGACGCCGACGGGGCGCTGCGCCTCGCCGTCGTGTGGCGACTCGACGGTGAGGTTCGGGAGGATGCGGTCGAGCCAGCGCGGGATGTACCAGGCCTTCTCGCCCAGGATCGTCAGGAACGCCGGGACGAGCGTCATCCGCACGATCAGTGCATCCGTGAGGATCGCGATCGCGAGCAGGATCCCGAACTCCTTCGAGATGCGCTCGGGCGTGAGGATGAAGGCCGCGAACACGGTGCCCATGATGAGCGCCGCGGCGACGACAACCCGCCCGATGGCCGCGATACCATGCTCGACCGCCGCTCGGGTCCTGAGACCGTGGACGTGCTCCTCCCGGATGCGGCTCATCAGGAAGACCATGTAGTCCATCGAGAGCCCGAAGAGGATCGCAAACGCGATCGGGGGCACGAAGGTCTCGATCGGCCCCGTTCGGTCGAGGCCGGTGAGCCCGAGCAGATGGCCCTCCTGCACCACCAGCGTGAGGACGCCGAACCCGACGAACGCCGACAGGATGGTCGTGACCGCCGCCGTCAGCGAGATGACGATCGATCTGAAGGCCATGGCGAGCAAGATGAACGTGACGCCGATGACGTAGAGCAGGAAGAGCGGCAACCGCTCCATGATCCGGTCGGCGATGTCCGCGAACGCAGCCGTCAGGCCCGAGACGTAGGCAACCGAGTCGCCGCCCTGGGTCGCCGCCGGAACGACGTCGTCCCGCAGCCGGTCGACGAGCTCGCTCGTCTCCTCGGCCTGCGGCGCCGAGTCCGGCGTCACGAAGACGATCGCGACCGTCTCCTCGTCGTTGAGCTGCGGCTCCCGCGCGGAAGCCACCTCCTCGAGACCCTGGACGCCGTCGTAGATTCGCTGCGGCGCCTCCGGGTCCGAGTTCACGTCGACGACAATCGGGATGGGGCTGTTGAAGCCGGCTCCGAAGCCCTCGGCGAGCAGGTCGTAGGCCCGCCGGGCAGTCTGCTCCGTCGGCTGCGTGCCCTGGTCCGACGCGCCGAGGCGGACGAGCAGGGAGGTCGAGGCGAGCGCGACGACGACCAGGAGCGTGACCACGAACACCGCGCGGGCGTGACGCGTCACGAACCGCCCCCAGCGGGCGATGGGCGTCCGTTCGCGGGCTGCCTCGGCGTCGTCGATCGGGCGCAGGAAGGGCACCTTCAACCGGTCGACCTTGTGCCCGAGCAGGCGAAGCACCGCGATGAGCAGCGAGTTCGCGATCAGCACCGTGGTCAGGACGCCGAGCGCCGAGCCGATGCCGAGCTTGGTGATGAAGTCGAGGCCGAAAAAGGCCAGGCCGGTCACCGAGATCGCGACCGTCACGCCGGCGAAGAGCACGGCCCTGCCGGCGGAGGCACCGGCCTCGGCGGCGGCGTCCGCGGGAGAGAGCCCTTCGTGCAATAGCTGGCGGAAGCGCGTCACGATGAACAGCGAGTAGTCGATGCCGACTCCGATGCCGATCATCGAAACGAGCAGCGGCGTGATCGTGTTGATGTCCGTTAGGCCGGCGAGGATGAACAGTAGGAAGAACGCGGTTGCGACCGCTGTCAGGGCGAGGGCGATCGGGATCGCCGCCGCCGAGAAGGTGCGGAAGACGACTAGCAGCACGAGGAGCGCAGCGACCAGGCCGAGCAGCTCCTGCGTCCCCTGCTCGATGGGCGGAAACTCGGCGTCGCCGTTGAACTCGGCGGTCACGCCGGCCGGCTCGACCGTGTCGCGGACAGTGTCCTGTACGGCGACGACGGCCTCGCGATCCTCCTCGTAGATGATTCGGTCGAACTGCGCCTCCGCGTACGCGATGCGCCCGTCGTCGGAGACCGTGTCCTCGCTGAACGGATCGCCGACGCTCTCGATGCCTGCCTCGTCCTCCGTCGGCTCGAACTCGGCGGTCTGCAGCTTCGCGATCGCCTCCTCGATCGCCGCCGTGCGCTCGGGTGTGTCGAGTGTCTCCCCTTCGGGGGCGGCGAACACGAGGTTGAGGACGCCGCCCTGCTCGGCCGCAAACTCGGACTCGATCAGGTCGGTCGCCCTCTGCGTGTCCGATCCCGGAATCTCGAACTCGTCCTTCAGATCGCCGCCGACCGTGCCGACCAGGACGACCAGCAGGGCGACGATGCCGATCCAGCCGAAGACGACGCGCCACGGATGCGTGGCGCATGCTCGCGTCCAGCGCGACAGCGCCCCGGTCGAAAGGCGTTCGTGGGCTGCGCGCCGCTCCAACACAGACTCCCCGTCAGAGCGAGCGCTCGCACGATCGTCGTCGCGTCCTACGTTGTGCTCAGTCATGCGTGCTTCCCTTCTTCGCAGCCGGTTTCCACTGCAGACCAGGTGAGGTCCCAAAACTCATCGGCCTCCCACCGCGGGAGGCGCCAAGCGGGGCCGACGCCTTCGAGCGCTTCAGTGGTGACACCGGGTTTCTCCTTCGGACGGTTCGTGACTTGCAGGCCCGAGGCTGGCAGCGGCGCCGCTCGAGCGCAGTGGGGCGGCCAGGCGTATCGGGGTGCGGTTTCCCGAACCCGGTCTTGCGAGTCAGGCGCTCGCGTCGCGGCGCTCCTCGGGCGGCCGTGGGCGGCGAGCCACGGGGCTGGGGCTATCGTCCGCAGAAGATGAAGGAGCGACTGAGCCCCACTCTCAAGGCGGTGAGCGACGCGGTCCTCGCGGTCGCGGCAGAGCTGTCGGTCGACGAGGTTCTGCAGCGGCTCGTCGACAGCGCGCGCGAGCTCGCCGGAGCGCGGTATGCGGCACTCGGGTTGCCTGACGGGGACGGTGGGTTCCGCAGGTTCCTCACCTCGGGGATGAACGACCGGTTGATCGCCTCGCTCGGTCCGCTGCCGCGCCAGCACGGCGTGCTCGGCGCCATGCTCGACACCCGGTCGCCCTACCGCACAGGCGACATCCACGATCACCCACGCTTCCGCGGTTGGTGGCCGGCCGCGCACCCGGACATGCGCTCTTTCCTCGGTGTCCCGATCGTGGCGCCGTCGGGCGTGATCGGGGCGTTCTACCTCACCGAGAAGCTCGACGCGCCCGACTTCAGCGATGAGGACGAGGAGCTGATCGGGCTGCTCGCCGCCCACGCGGCGATCGCGATCGCGAACGCACGCCTGCACGAGCAGACCCGCGAGCTCTCGATCGTCGCCGAGCGAAACCGGTTGGCTCTCGACCTCCACGACGCCGTCAGCCAAAAGCTGTTCGGGCTCGTGCTGAACGCCGAGGCCGCGGGGACGCTGCTGGAGCGCGATCCCGCCGCGGCGCGCGGCCGGGTGACGAAGCTGCAGGCGCTGGCGCAGGAGGCGCTCGAGGAGCTGCGCTCGCTCGTCTTCGAGCTGCGCCCGGCCGACCTCGAGAAGGACGGCCTGGGCGGCGCGCTGCGCAAGCATGTCGAGCTGCTGCGCCGGGTCGGCCAGCTCGAGATCGAGCTCGTCGTCGGTGACGACCTTCCTGCCGACGCGGTGCGTGACCGCGAGGTTCTTCGCATCGCCCAGGAGGCCCTCCAGAACGCGCTCAAGCACGCACAGGCGCGGCGCGTGGCGGTGACGCTCCGCACCGAAGACGGTGGGCTGCTGCTCGAGGTCGCGGACGACGGCGTTGGCTTCGACCCGACCGCGCGTGGGATCCGGTCACGCCGGCTCGGGCTGACGTCCATGGAGGAGCGAGCCCAACGGCTGGGTGGCACGCTCGAGCTCACCTCGGCGCCCGGCGCGGGTACGACCGTGCGGCTGGAGATCCGCCGTGGCTGAGCCGATCCGCGTGCTCGTCGTCGACGACCACGCGATGGTCCGGGAGGGGTTGCGAGCGTTCCTCGAGCTGCAGGAGGGGATCGAGGTAGCGGGCGAGGCCGAGGACGGCCAGGAGGCGCTGGAGCAGGCGACGCGTCTGGGCCCGGATGTGATCCTGATGGACCTGGTGATGCCTCGGTTGGACGGAGTCGCGGCCATGCGCATGCTGCACGAGCACGTTCCGGAGGCGCGCGTGATCGTTCTGACGAGCTTCCTCGACGACGACAAGCTCCTGCCGGCCCTGCGGGCGGGCGCAGCCGGCTACCTGCTCAAGAACGCCCGGCCGCAGGAGCTCGCTCGGGCCGTGCGGGCGGCGCACGCCGGCGAGGCGCTGCTCGACCCGGTGGTCGCCGCGCGGCTCGTCGAGACGCTAGCGGCAGACGGCTACGAGGAGCCGCTCGACCGGCTCACGGCCCGGGAGCACGAGGTACTGGTGCTGATTGGGAACGGGTTCCCTAACAAGCGCATCGCGCAGGAGCTCGGGCTGTCCGAGAAGACGGTCAAGACTCACGTCGGCCATGTGCTCGCCAAGCTCGGCGTCGACGACCGCACTCAAGCGGCTGTCCTTGCGGTTCGCGCCGGGCTCGTCGGCCCAGGGTCCTAGGACCAATTGCCGCTGGTGGCCGGGACTCGGCCGCTCCTACGGTGGAACGTACATCGACCAAGGAGGGCTCTCATGGGCGAGCCACGGACAGCGAGCGAGCAGATCACGGCGGAGGTCACTTCGTGGCCGGGAGTGGAGGCGGGCCTCGGCGACCGCAGCGAGTTCGCCTTCGCGGTCGGCCGTAGGGAGCTCGGCCACCTGCACGGGGACCACGTCGCCCACTTCGGCTTCCCCAAGGACGTTTGGGCCGACCTGTTCGACCAGGGCCGGATCGACTACCACCCCGTCTTCCCCGGCAGGCCGGGCTTCGCGGCGCGCAGGATCGAGAACGAGACAGACGTCCACGACGTAATCGAGCTGCTGCGGCTCAACTACGACCGGGTGGTCGCCCGCCACGGCGTGCCGGCAGAGGCTTGAGGCGTGCAAGGGATCGTCACCGGCGGGTCGCGCGGCCTCGGGCTTGCGCTGACGCGTGTCCTCGTCGAGCGGGGCTGGCGGGTGGTCGTGGACGCGCGCGACGCCCACGCGCTCGAGCGCGCCGTCGCCGGCCTCGACGGCGTCGTGGCGCTCGAGGGCGATGTCGCCGATTCCGAGCACCGCCGCCGCCTGGTCGAAGCCGCCGGCGAGCCGATCGATCTGCTCGTCAACAACGCGAGCTTGCTTGGTCCGGCTCCGCTTCCGGCGCTGGCCGACTATCCGCTCGAGGAGCTGCGCCGGGTCTACGAGGTCAACGTCTTCGCCCCGCTCGCTCTCCTCCAGCTCGCACTCCCTCACTTCGGCGTCGGCGCGCGGATCGTGAGCGTCAGCTCCGACGCCGCGGTCGAAGCCTACGAAGGCTGGGGCGGCTACGGGTCTTCGAAGGCAGCGCTCGCGCAGATGACTGCCGTGCTCGGCGCCGAGAACCCAGACCTCCATGCCTACGTGGTCGACCCCGGCGACATGCGCACGCAGATGCAGCAGGAGGCGTTCCCGGGCGAGGACATCTCCGACCGGCCGCCGCCAGAGGAGAGCGTCCCCGGCCTGCTGGCCCTGATCGAGGGCGAGCTGCCGAGCGGGCTCTACCGCGCTCGCGAGCTCGTCGAGACCCCGGCGTGAGCGCGCTCGCCTTCGACCTGCCGGCCCGCCTCGAGGCGCATGAGCCGCCCGAGGCCCGGGGACGAAGCCGCGACGGCGTCCGTCTGCTGGTCACCGGCCGCGCCGACGGCACCATCGTCCACGGCCGCTTCTCCGACCTGCCCCGGTTCCTCGCTCCGGGCGACCTGATCGTCCTCAACACGTCCGCCACTCTGCCCGCTTCCCTCCCTGCGACGCGGGCGGACGGGGCCGCACTCGAGCTTCGGCTCTCGACGCCGGCGAGAGGACGAGACCACGACCGCTTCTGGATCGTGGAGCTGCGCTCCGGCGACGAGCCCTTCGGCGCGGTCGAGGTCGATGAGCGGCTGGCGCTTCCCGCCGGCGCGTCGGCCCGGATTCTCGCGCCCTACGCAGGCGTGCGGCTCTGGCTCGTGCGGCTCGAGCTGCCCCAGCCGCTCGGGGCCTACCTCGGCGAGCACGGGCAACCGATCCGCTACGGCTACGTGCCGCGTCGCTGGCCCCTGTCGACCTACCAGAACGTGTACGCCGCCGAACCCGGCAGCGCCGAGATGGCGAGCGCCGGCCGCCCGTTCACGGCCGAGCTGATCACCCGGCTCGTCACAGGCGGCGTCCTCGTCGCGCCGCTCACGCTGCACAGCGGCGTCTCCTCGCAGGAGCGCCACGAGCACCCCTACCCCGAGCGCTACCGGGTCCCCGAGCACACGGCCAGGCTGATCAACGCCGTCCACACCTGGGGCGGACGGGTGATCGCCACCGGGACGACCGTCGTTCGCGCCCTCGAGACGGTCGCTCGGCTGGACGGTGCTGTGGCCGCCGGCGAGGGCTGGACGAACCTTGTCGTGACGCCCGAGCGGGGCTTGTGGACGATCGACGGTCTGCTCACCGGCCTGCACGAGGCGGAGTCGTCACACCTCGACCTCCTGCGCGCGGCCGCCGGCGAGGAGCTGCTCGCCCGGAGCTACCAGGAGGCCGTCGCGCACGGCTACCGCTGGCACGAATTCGGCGACAGCCAGCTCATCCTCGGAGTGAACGAGCGTTCCGGACGGACGCCGTGATCTCCAGGGTCGCCAACGGTGCTCGTCGCCGGCAAGACCCCCGCCGGCGTTCGCGGAGGTGACGACCTCGTGGCGAGAGCCATGCCCTCGGCCAACGTCGAGTGGGTCGAGGGCGGCCGTCTCATCGACCCGCCCCCAGCCGTGCTCGGCTTCGTCGACGAGGTGCTCCATCGACGGTCGCGACCGTGACCGCGCGACCTCCTTGACCTGATACTGCGTACATGCATCGGATCGGGGTGGAAGAGCGCCGTGCCCGTCTTGCCGTGCGCCACCACATCGCGCCAGACGAGCGAGTCGGGTCGGTCGTCGAAGCGGCCCGCGACGTCGTCTGCCTCCACGCCTCGGACCCGTCCACGGTCTACCTGTCCGCATGGGCACGGATGACCGCTCCGACGATCGAAGCCGTGGATCGCGCGCTCTACGAGGAGCGCCTGCTCGTCCGGATGCTCGCGATGCGTCGGACGATGTTCGTCGTGCCGCTCGAGGACGCGCCGATCCTCCACGCCGCGGCGTCGGTCGCGATCGCCGGCGCGGAGCGGAAACGCAACGAGAAGCTGGTCGACATGCTCGGCGTCGACGACGCCGAGGCCTGGATCAAAGAGGCTGAGGCAGCGACCCTGGCGGCGCTGGAGCGGCGCGGTGAGGCGACGGCCCAGGAGCTCGCCGCGGATGTCCCCGCGCTGCGGCAGAAGGTGCGAGTCAACGTGGGCAAGCGGTACGAGGGTGACATCGGGATGTCGAGCCGGGTCCTGCTGCTGCTTGCCCTCGAAGGGAAGGTCGTGCGAGGGCGGCCGCGTGGGACGTGGATCAGCAGCCAGTACCGCTGGGCGCCGATGGCCCGCTGGCTCGGACGCGCGATGCCCGAGCTGCCTGCGACAGAGGCCCAAGCCGAGGTCGTCCGGCGCTGGCTGTCACGCTTCGGTCCCGGGACCGAGGCGGACGTTCGGTGGTGGACCGGCTGGACGGCGAGGGCGGTTCGCACCGCCCTCGCGACCGTTCGAGCCCTCGAGGTCGACCTGGACGGGCTCGCGGCCTTCGTCCTCCCCGACGACCTGGAGCCGACGCCGGCTCGCGAGCCCTGGGTCGCCCTCCTTCCCTCCCTCGACCCGACGACGATGGGATGGCAGGCGCGCGACTGGTACCTGGGCGGCCACAAGGACGCCCTCTTCGACACGAGCGGCAACGCGGGACCGACCATCTGGGTCGACGGGCGAATCGTCGGCGGCTGGGCGATGCGCGCCGACGGTGAGGTCGTCACGAAGCTGCTCGAGGACGTCGGGCGCGAGGCGTCGCTGTCGGTCGACGCCGAGGCTGCGCGCCTGACCGAGTGGCTCAAGGCGGCCCGTGTCGTCCCTCGATTCCCGACGCCTCTCCACAAGGAGCTTGACGGGTGAGACATGGCGCAGCCCTCGTTGTTTCACGTTGCACCCTGCTCAGAGAGTGGATGAGCCTGCCTTCCAGTCGCACCAGGCGCGGATGGCGGCCTCGAGGTCAGCTCGGCCGGCCTCCAGCTGATCGAAGCCGGTGAAGCGCATCGTGCGGACGAGCTTGCCGTCACCCTCGAGGCGAGGATGGTCGCCTGGGATCTCGGAGCCCCGGTGGAACATGATGCTGACGAGGTTCTTCGACGGGTTGAAGCTGGCGATGTTGCCCTTGTACGCGAAGGTGGGCGTCCGCCATTTGACGGACTCGGTGACTCGGCCGTCTGCCCCGAGGATGATGTCTCGGGCGCGGCGGATCGTCGAGTCGAGAGGGTGGTTGGCCTAATCGAGCCACTGGTCCACTTGTGGGCTCCGGTTCATATCGCTCCTCTTCCCAAGTCGTACTCGTTGTGTCGCCGGATCCAGAACTCGGACGAATCGCCCTCGTCGCGCCCCTTCGGCGCCCGGTCGAGGATCGGGTAGTAGCCCATCAGGAACTCCAGTCCGCGGGCGTAGGTCGAGTAGGCGTGGTAGACGGCGGCATCAGCCAGGGCAAAGGCGCTCATACCCGGTCCCTCCGAGACGTATCCGGCGACGTCGGTCCCGGTTGCGGCCGCCATCTGACGCAATACAGGCGGGGGCTCGCCCTCGAGGAGCGGTCCCAGGTGCTCGCGCACCTGCTCGTCGGTGTACGAGACGCCGAAGTCGAAGTTGAAGTCGCTATCGGCCGACGACGCCCAGGGAAAGCTCCAGCCCATCCTCTGCTTGTAGGCCTGGAGCTTCTCCAACGGTGCGCGCGAGACGTAGAGCATCGTCAGGTCGCGCGCGTGGAGATGCGGCAGGACGCCGTTGACGGCGTCGGCGCTCGACGAGCAGGTCGGGCAGCCGGCCTGGTAGCTCGGGCCGAACATGAAGTGGTAGACGAGGAGCTGGGAGCGACCGTCGAAGAGCTCCGCCAGGGTCCGCGTGCCCTCGTCGGTCTCGAACCGGTACTCCTTCTCGACCGGGACCCACGGCAGCTCGCGGCGCTGCCGTGCGAGCTCGTCGCCCATCCGGGTGTGTTCTTTCTCGCGTCGCAGCAGCTCCTCCCGAGCCGCCTGCCATTCCTCGCGGCTGCCGATCTTGTGATCCGTCATCGGTTGCCTCCTAGTTGTGTGCGACTTGCTCCTACGACTGCCGCGGGTACCGAATCTCATTAGGGCTAGAGGCGGTATGTCACCATCCGTTGCCCCGTTCTCGGCGATACAGACCGCCGCAATCGCGAAGACTCATCGCAAGTCGAGCTCGCGTGAGCGCCTGACGGTTGCGTCGCAGGGGTCGCGCTCGGCGAGCGACCTGAGAGGCCGACGGCATGCGGCACGATCTGACGGCTCTCGCCAGCGCAGATCCAAGGCGACCACCTGAGGTCGATGAGCGATGAGTTTCGGTGCCATCGTCGGTCAGTAAGAGTGACAATCCCCGCGGAGAAGGGAGCTCACGATGGCTATGCAGACGTTCGTCAACCTGCCGGTGAAGGATCTGACCAAGGCGACCGAGTTCTTCACTACGATCGGATTCTCGTTCGATCCACAGTTCACCGACGAGAACGCGACACGCATGATCATCAGCGACGACACCTTGGTCATGCTGGCGGTGGAGCCGTTCTTCAAAGGCTTCATCGAGCCCCAGGACATCGCCGACACGTCGAGGAGTAGGGAGGTGATCGTGGGCCTGTCGACCGAGAGCAGGGAGCAGGTCGACGACCTCGCCGACAAGGCTCTCGCCGCCGGTGGTCAGGCCTTGGGCGAGCCGGAGGACCAGGGCTTCATGTACATGCGGGGCTTCCGCGACCTCGACGGGCATCAGTGGTCGTTCATCTACATGGACATGTCCGCGATCCCACAGGACTAACGGATCACGGCAGGGAGGGCGACGTGGCGGTTGAGGGTGGTGTTCCTGCTGACCAGGAGATGTCGATGACCACCGAGCAGCGAGCATCCGAGTCGGCGATTCGCGCGCTGATCGAGAGATGGGCAACGGCCGTCCGCGCCGGGGATCTCGACGGCGTGCTCGCCGATCACTCCGACGACATCCAGATGTTCGACGTGCCGCCGCCGAACGAGGTGCGCGGCATCGCGGCCTACCGCGAGACGTGGCCTCCCTTCTTCGAGTGGCAGAGGAGGGGGGCCGCGTTCGAGATCGTCTCGCTCGACGTCACCGCGGGTGCCGATGTCGCCTTCGCCACCGCCCTGCTCCGTTGCGGGACCGAAGAGGAGCTGAGGAAGGACCCCGACAACCGCCTACGCTTGACCATCGGGCTGCGCAAGGAGGGCGGCCGCTGGGTCGTCTCGCACGAGCATCACTCCTTCCCGGCTCGCGATTGAGGGGACGCTTACCATGGCCAAGCTGATCTACTCGGCGATCACATCGCTCGACGGCTACATCGAGGACGAGGACGGCAAGTTCGACTGGGCCGAGCCGGACGCGGAGGTGCACACATTCGTCAACGACCTCGAGCGGCCGGTCGGCACCTACCTCTACGGGCGCCGGCTGTACGAAGTGATGCTCGCCTGGGAGACCGCGGACACCCTCGCCGATCAGTCGCCCGTCATGCGGGACTTCGCTGAGATCTGGCGGGCGGCCGACAAGATCGTGTACTCCAAGACGCTGGAGGCGGTATCGACCGCCAGGACGCGGATCGAGCGAGACTTCGACCCTGAAGCGGTCCGGCAGATGAAGGCGGCAGCGGGACATGACATCGCGGTGGGCGGTCCCGATCTCGCCGCCCAGGCGTTCGAGGCCGGGTTGGTCGACGAGGTGCACCTGTTCCTCGCGCCCATCGTGGTGGGAGGCGGGAAACAGTCCCTCCCCGACCATGTCCGCCTGAGGCTCGAGCTGCTGGACGAACGCCGGTTCGGCAGCGGCATGGTCTACCTCCGCTACCGCACCACGACGTGAGAGACCCCGACGTTGCCGGACGTGCAGCCGCGCGTCGGGGATCCGCGCAGCCGACGAAGGTTCTGGCCAACGGTGTCGAGCTCTGCGTCCAGACCTTCGGTGATCTCGCGAGCCCGGCGATCCTGCTGATCGGCGGGGCGGCGAGCTCGATGGACTGGTGGGAAGACGAGTTCTGCGAGCGCCTCGCGGCCGGGCCGCGATTCGTGATTCGGTACGACCTCCGCGACACGGGGCAGTCGGTCAGCTACGAGCCGGGCGCGCCGCAGTACGGTGGGCCGGACCTGGTCGCGGACGCCGTCGGCGTGCTCGACGCGCTTCGGGTCGCACGGGCGCACGTCGTAGGAATCTCCATGGGCGGCGGGATCGCGCAACAGCTGGCGCTCGACCACGCCGATCGGGTTGCTTCCCTGACGCTGATCTCGACCAGTCCCGGCGGGCCCGACCTCCCGCCGATGTCCGACGAGCTCCGAGCGCGGTTCGAAGAGCCGCTCCCCGAGCCGGACTGGTCGGACCGGCAAGCGGTCGTCGACTACATCGTCGAGGATCTGCGCCCGTACGCCGGAACTCTCCCGTTCGACGAGGTGGAGATGCGAGCGCTCGCCGGAAGGATCGTCGATCGGACGGTCAACATCGCGTCCAGCATGACGAACCACTGGATCCTCGAGGGCGGCGAGCCGGTGCGGCCGCGACTCGGCGAGATACGAGCGCCGACCCTGGTGCTCCACGGCACAGAGGATCCGCTGTTGCCCTATGGCCACGCCGAAGCGCTAGCCGCCGAGATCCCCGGCGCCCGCCTCCTGCCGCTCGAAGGAATGGGCCACGAGGTGCCGCCACGCCCAGTCTGGGATCAGGTCGTTACCGCCATCCTCGACCACACCGCGGAGCGCTGAAGCGCAGCTCGGCCCCGGTCTACTACGGCCTCGCGGGGCGTTGAGCCCGAACGTCGATCGTCGCGTTGTGCCGCAGGACGGAGAGCGCGCGCACCGTCGCGTAGCCGCGCCATTCCAGCGCCGCGGCTGGTGAGTAGCTCTGGAAGTCGACCGACCAGCCCCCGTCTTCCTCCTGCTCGCCGGCGAGCCGCTCGAGATCGGCTGCGACCGCGGCTTCATCGAGCAGGGTCCGGGCGGGCCGACCGGGCTCGGGAGCGAGGTCGACTGGCCGCAATGCCTCGTCGGCGAGACCGCCTGTGACGCGCAGCCGGCCGTCCCTGGGGACGTACTCGCCGAGGCGCGCCAGCAGTCCTGGCGCGGCGCCGTTACGGTCATGCACGGCGTCGAGGAGCTGTATGGCGAAAGCGAGCTCGTACGCGGCCGGAGCGGCCTCGAGCGCGTCGATCGCTGCGAGACACCAGCTCGTCGCCCGGGCGAGCCAGGGATGGCCGTTGACCGCCGGGTCGTGCGCGGCGACGCGATTGGCGTGCGCCGCGACGATCGCGGTGATCTGGAGCGAGAAGGCCTGCGAGTCGGCCTGCGCCCAGAAGGGCGCGCAGCCACTGGGGTCCTCGATCGGGAGCGCGAACGGCAGCCCGCCGTCGGGGAGTGCGATGGCGTCCAGCCAGTCGCACAGCTCCGCGGCCTCCGGAGCCGTGACGGGGGCGACGTCGGCAAAGACCTCGAAGGCGTGCCACGCCGCGGCAGGTTGGCTCTCCGGCGCGCGCAGGTCGGGCTCGAGGCCATGCCCGTAGCCACCGTCGGGGTTGCGGTAGGCGCGCAGGGCGGCGAGGACGGGCTCGGCGTCCACGCCCTCGAAGAGGAGCTCGAAGCGCCGCCGATCGAGGAGGCGGGCGTGGGAGGCCATGAAGCCCCCCGCTGCGATCAGGTGATGGCTCGTTCCCATTTCGTGTCTCCTTCTGTCTCTGCCTCGTGGTCTGTCGAGGACTCAGCTCTGGACGGGTTGGTAGGTGGGGGCGACGGCACCGGTGGCGAACTCGCGTGAGTGGTCGGCCATCTCCTCGTAGGTCGCGCGACCCATGACGTGTGTGCCGGCCTGCCAGAGGACCTCGTCGACGACCCACTGGCTGAGCTCGCCGTCGAAGTCGCGCATGATCCACTCAGCGTCTTCGTCCAACGGGCCCACGTAGCCGTCGAGCGACATGTCCATCTTGAGAACCACTCTCCTCATCTGAGTCTGCTCTTCAGGTGGTTTGTGGATCGTTTCGGGTTCCAGTGTCGTGCCGGAGGGGTGAGCGGCGCTGTTCCGGTTAGAAGACTCCCAACGACGGTGTTCCTCATCGGTCTGCTCCTGGATCGACTGGTCGAAGGCCGGCCAGCACCGATGCGATTCGATCGGAGCGGCGGTGGGCAAGCATGCGCAGCGTCTCATCGGCCCAGCGAAGCAGTGCCTTGTTGCGCTCGAGCCCCACCGCGAGGCGCGAGGTAGGGGAAGAACTCGCGATCGTCCCCCGCGATGACGACCTCGAGCTCCTCGATCCGCGCCTGCACCGCTCGTCGCCGCTCTTCGATCTCGGTGACGATCGCGTCCTCCGTCGGCCGGGACAACAGAACATGCCGATTTGCAGGAAGTTGACGGGAGCGACGGGACGCGACCCGCGACCTCCGGCGCGACAGGCCACTTCAGGCATCGCGACGGTTGGCGACGATGGCCCCGCTATGGCTCTATTCATGGGGCTTTTCGGGGTTTTTGCGACTCGATTCCGACGCTTCTATGGTGTCAAGGCGAGCGCGGGTATCTCGCGTAGGCGTCGGTAGAAGTGGCGGGCGAGGGCGCGTTTGACGCAGCGGCGTGCTTCTCGCGCGGTCCTGCCCCTGGCCAGCAGCCGT
>JBOHAD010000060.1:0-14088 GCA_050697555.1 Gaiellaceae bacterium
AGCCGTACCCCTTGCTGTCGTTGAACCACTTGACGGTTCCGGTTGCCATAAAAACACCTCCCTCACCACTTTCACGAACGGGAAAGGAAGGCGCAGTGCGCGAACCGAACTCGCTCTGATTTCGCTCCCCAGCGTAGCAGCGGGACGCCCGGCCCGCTTGGCTCGCGGGCTAGCCGGCGTCGAGCTCGGCCAGCAGCTCCCGCATGCGGCGAATCTCGATCTCCTGATCGGCCTCGATGTGCGCGGAGAAGGAGAAGCTCTCGGGCTCCACGCCTCCGCCGCCGGCGTGCAGCTCCCCCACCATGACTAGGGCGCCCTCGTGGTGCTGGATCATAAGCTCGAGGAAGAGGCCGTCGAACTCGGCGCCGTAACGTTCCGAGAGCTGGCGCACCCTTCCGGCCGCCGCGCTCGTTCCCCCGGAGTTCTCGGGCCTTGACTCCAAGCCGGCCCGCGGAGGAGAATCGCGCCGCGGCAGCGAAGCCGAAGCCGATCGACCCGATTGGTGCGGACGGGGTAGATTCCACGATTCGGCTGGGGGCAGCCCGCCGTTTCTTGCCAAATGTCCGAAGGAGGTCTGATGCTGAAATTCCGACACGCCCTCGGGGTGGCGGTCGCTGTGCTGGCGTTCCTCGCGTTCCCGCTTGCTGCGGGAGCGGGCCATAGCAGCGATCCGCATACGAGCAACCTCCATCCTCTGGGTCACATCCTCGAGCCGGCGAGTCTCCTCAACCCCGCCGTCGGAAATCCGGATGTCCACACGGATATCGCGTTCTGGGGCAAGCTCGCGATCCAGGGAAACTGGGACGGTTTCAACATTCGAGACATCTCGGCCCCGGGGAATCCGAAGCAGATCTCGCGCACGTTCTGCGACGGAGATCAGGGCGACGTGGTGGTCTGGGAGGACATCGTCGTCCGTTCGTGGAACTCGCCCGCCCCGGCCGGGAGGATGTGTGATGGTCAGCCCGTGCCGCCGGGGTTCGAGGGCCTACACGTCTTCGACATCAGCGACCTCGACGATCCCCAGCTCGTCGCCTCGGTCGAGACCGAGTGCGGTTCGCACACCGCGTCCGGCGTGCCGGATCTGGAGAATGACAGGCTGCTCATCTACAACAGCCCGTCGAGCGGGGCCTGCCCCGGCCTCGACATCGTCGAGATTCCGCTCGACGACCCGGCAGGCGCGAGCTACCTGCGCTTCGAGCCTTCGGGACGGAGCTGCCACGACACCGGCGTGATCCTCGGCGACGCCTTGTTGGCCGCGTGTGCTGGGGGCGACGGATTCACGGTGTGGAGTCTTGGTAGCCCGACCGGGGGCTCGCTCGAGGATCCGATGATGCTGTACTCGATGCCCGTGCCCACGGTCACGATCGGGCACTCGGCCGCGTTCAGCTGGGACGGTGACGTCCTCATCTTCGGTCACGAGCCGGGCGGCGGCGTCGCTTCGGAGTGCGAAGAGACCGACCCAGACGAGGAGAAGAGCTACTTCTTCTACGAGTCGCGAACCGGCGCCTTCCTCGGAAAGTGGACGCTCCCGCGCCCGCAGTCCTCGACTGAGAACTGCTCGCTCCACAACCTCAACGTGGTACCGCTGAGGAGCGGCAGAGACGTCTTGGTGCACGGCAGTTACCAGTCCGGGACGAGCGTCGTCGACTTCACCGATCCCTCGAACGCGAGGGAGCTCGGGTGGAGCGACCCGCCCCCGATTGTTCCTCCAGATCTCGGCGGGGCGTGGTCCTCGTACTGGTACAACAACTTCATCTACGAGACGAACATCACCGAGGGTCTGAACGTCTTCCGCTTCAGTGGGCGAGAGACGGCCGGCGCTCTGCGCCAGAGTCACTCGAACCCACAGACGCAGGAGTTCACTATCGGCTGAGATCGACTGTCTCGAAATGGAGGGGAGCGGTCGCCGTCAGGCGGGCCGCTCCCCTCGCCCTAGCCGCTCGCGGCGAATCCGTCCGAGCCTGGCCAGAGCCGCGAGTGAGCGGCGGAGAGCGCCGATGGGTCGGCCTACTGGTAGAACGGCCAGATCTACGGCACCGAGATCGCCCGCGGCATCGACGTGCTCGGGCTGACGCCGAGCGAGCACATGTCGGAGGCCGAGACAGCGGCCGCGTCCGAGGTGCAGCTCGACGAGTTCAACCCGCAGCACCAGCCGCGGATCACCTGGGACCCGAGCTTCGCGGTCGCGCGTGCGACCTTCGACCAGCTCGTCCGCGCGGACGGCATCAGCGCAAAGGATGCGGCCCGCGTGGACAAGTTCCTCGCACGGGCCGAGCGGTTCGCGGACGACGGGAAGCGGCAGGCCGCCATCGCCCAGCTCAGGGCGATCGCCGGCCAGCTCGACGACTCGCCCGGGCAGCAGGCACTCGCCGAGAGCATCCTGGAGCTCGCCGACTCGCTCTAGCTGACCGGGTCCGACCGTTAGTGGAGGGAGCGCCCGCCGGGCGCTCCCTCCTGTTTCACCGAGCCGGAGCCTGCGCAAGGCGTGCGCCCGCCGCCCGGGCGTTACCAGTGACGCAGGCGGCGGCAAAATCGGCGCTCTTGGCGCAGCAGCGGACGAGCGTTGCGATGAAGCCGTGCTCGCTTGGGGTCAGAGGTCGGCGAGAGAGGCGCGCGACGTAGAGATGGCGCGCGATCTTCGGCTGCCCGGCCAGGCGAAAGCTCGCAAGCTCTCCGCGGTCGAGCTCCTCGGCGACGGCGTACCTCGAGAGGAAGGCGATCCCGAGCCCTTCGCGCGCGGCCCGTTTGATCGCCTCGCTCGAATCGAGCTCCCAGACCCGGGCGGGGGTTGCTCTCAGCTCGGCGAGCACGCGCTCGGCGATTTGACGCGTGCTCGAGCTGGCCTCGCGAACGAGCAGGGTTTGCTCACGGATGGCGTTCGGCTCGAGTCGACCGTTTCGGATTCTGAGCAGGCCCGGCCTGACGATGCCGACGATCTCGTCCGAGAGGAACGGCGTGAGCTCGATGCGGTCGTCGACGTGCGTCTCGCCGACGAGGGCAAGCTGCACGCGCCCGGCCAACAGCCGTTCGATCATCTCCCCGGTCGAAGCGATCTCGACCTCGACCGCGACGTTCGGGTGGTCGCGCCTGAAGCAGCCGAGCGTATCGGGCAGGAGGTAGACGCCCGGTGTCGTTGAGGCTCCGATGTGGATCGTGCCGGCTTCGAGCCCTGCGAGCGCGCTCAGCTCCTCCTCGCCGGCAGCGAGCGCCGCGAGCGCCTCGCGCGCGCGCGACGCGAGCAGGCGGCCCGCCTCGGTGAGTCGGCTCCCCCGTCCGCTTCGCTCCACCAGCCGCTGGCCCGCGGCCGTCTCGAGCAGGCGCAGGTGCTCGCTGGCGGTCGGCTGGCCGATTCCGACGGCCCTGGCCGCGGCCGAGACGCTCCCCTGCCGCTCGAGCTCGACGAGCAGGCGCAGGCGTGTCGAGTCCCATAGGAGCGCAAGCGTCGTATCGGGCACAGCGATAATTGGTATCGGAACCTTCGCCTTGTCCAATGATATGAAACCTCGTAGCTTTTCGGCAAGCGATGGTCTTTCGACCGTTTCTCTTCGAGCCGACGGCCTGCGCCAGCTACCTGTTCGGCTGCCTGACGCACGGTCGGCTGGCCGTGCTCGACCCGCACGTCGAGCTCGTCGATGCCTATCTCGAGGAGGCCGAGCGCCTCGGCACGCCCCTCGGCGCCGTCTTCGAGACGCACGTTCAGGCAGACCACGTCTCCGGGCTTCCCGCGCTGGTCGAGGCCACGGGGGCGACGGCGTACCTGCCGGCCGGGGCGGAGGTCGACTTCGACCACGTCGCGCTCGCGGACGGCGAGGTGGTCGAGCTCGGCAACACGCTCGTGCGCGCGGTCGAGACGCCCGGCCACGCCCCGGCGCACGACGCCTACGTCGTCGCAGACAGGCGGCGTGGCACCGATGAGCCGTGGCTCGTGTTCACGGGCGACTCGCTCCTCGTCGGAGACGTGGGCCGCCCCGACCTGCACGCCGGGGGCGATCCCCAGCCGGCGGCCTGGGAGCTGTATCGCTCGCTCCGCCGTCTGCTCGAGCTGCCCGACCACGTCGTCGTCTATCCGAGCCACTACGGGGGCTCGGTGTGCGGGCGAGGCCTGTCCGGAAATCCATTCTCGAGCATCGGCTTCGAGCGCCGCCACAACCCGGCGCTCGCATTTCCCGACGAGGTGAGCTTTGCCGACGCTCTCTTGGTCGAGCTGCCGCCGGCGCCGGCCGACCAGGCCGCGATCGTGGCCGCCAACCGTCGAGGGACCGCGCCGGCGACGGCGTGAGCGCCGAACCGGTTCGGCTCGGACTGCGGGCGAATGCCGCCCAGTTCTTCCTGCTCGTCGGCCTGAACGCGTTCGTCGGCGCGATGGTCGGGCTGGAGCGGAGCGTCCTCCCGCTGGTAGGCGAGCGTGACTTCGGCCTCCAATCGAAGGCGGCGATTCTGTCCTTCGTCGTCGCCTTCGGTATCGCCAAGGCGCTCGCGAACCTCGCGGCTGGCGGGCTGGCCGACCGTGTCGGGCGCAAGCGCTTGCTCGTGCTCGGTTGGGCGCTGGCGCTGCCGGTCCCGCTCCTGATCGCGTTCGCGCCGAACTGGGGCTGGATCGTCGCGGCGAACCTGCTCCTGGGCGCGAACCAGGGTCTCGCCTGGTCGATGACGGTGGTGATGAAGATCGACCTCGTCGGCCCCCTTCGTCGGGGGCTCGCACTCGGCCTCAACGAGTCGGCGGGCTACCTCGGCGTCGCGATCACCGCCTTCGCAACCGGGGCGCTCGCCGCCAGCTTCGCTCCACGGACGCTGGTTTGGGTCGGTGGAGCCGCGATCGCGGCTCTGGGCACGGCGCTCTCGCTCCTCTTCGTCCGCGACACGAGCGCGCACGTCGCGCGCGAGCAGCGGGCCCACGGGCACGCCGAGGGCAAGACGCTGTGGGCCGCTTTTGCGGGCGCGACGGTGCGCGAGCCGATGCTTCGCGCCTGCTCCCAGGCCGGCCTCGTCAACAACCTGAACGACGCGCTCGCTTGGGGGCTCGTGCCCCTCTACCTCGCAGCGGACGGCGCGAGCGCGACCGAGATAGGGATCGTCGCGGGCGTCTACCCGGCCGTTTGGGGCGCCGGCCAGCTGCTCACCGGTTGGCTCTCGGACCACGCCGGGCGAAAGCCGCTGATCACGGGCGGCATGCTCGTGCAAGCTGGGGCGCTGGCGCTCCTGGTCGCGGGCGGCGGTGCGTTCGCCTCGGCGCTCGTCGCGGCGATCTTCCTGGGCATCGGTACGGCGCTCGTCTACCCGACGCTGATCGCGGCCGTATCCGACGGCGTCCAGCCGGTCGAGCGCGCGCCGGCCGTAGGCGTCTACCGCTTCTGGCGCGACTTCGGTTTCGTGGTCGGGGCGCTGGTCGCCGGGCTCGTCGCCGACGCCGCTGGAGCAGGCGCCGCGATCGCGATCGTCGCCGCCCTGACCGCCGGGAGCGGCCTCTGGGTATCGCTGACACGTTGGACCGAGCGCGATCGCTCGGCCGACCGCCGCGCGGGTCGGCGAGACGTCGAGGACCTGCTCGCCGACGCTCGCAGACGGATCGCGCCTCGGCTCGAGCCCGACCAGGCGCACGAGGCTCAGGCCCGAGGCGCGCTCATCGTCGACCTGCGCTCCCGCGACGAGCGACAGGCGAGCGGCGTGATCCCAGGCTCGATTCACATTCCGCGGTCGGTTCTCGAGTGGCGTGCCGACCCCGACTGCGAGTACCGGAACCCCGCCTTCTCCGACCTCGAGCGCGAGCTCGTGCTCATGTGCGCCGACGGCTTCTCGTCGAGCCTGGCTGCCGCTTCGCTTCGCGAGCTGGGATGGCGGCGCGCCACCGACCTGGTCGGCGGGTTCAACGCATGGAACGAAGCGGGGCTTCCCGTGCGTGCTGCTTCGCAGGTCGAGGAAGATCGCGGGCTGCCCGGCATGGGCCCGCCCGAGCCGCTCTCGACCGGCGACGTCCGCCGAGACCCGCACCCGCTCATGGTTCCACGAGACGGTGCCGGCCAACGAATTGAGGAGGTAGACATGCGTGCGATCGAGTGTCCCTGCGGGCACCATCTCGAGGGTGCCGACGACGAGGAGCTGTTCCGACTCGCCCGTCAGCACGTCGAGGAGCACCATCCGGACATGGAGCGAAGCGACGAGCAGCTCCGCGCCCGAGTCGCGGCCGACGCCTACGACGTGGTTCCGAGCACGTCCTGAGAGCAGGCGCCTTCGGGCGCTCTTGCCTCAGGGATCCCGAACCGCCCCGTGGGGAGCTTGGTCACCGGCATCCTCACGGGGGAAGCGGCGGACGAAAGCCGGGGAGACGCTGAGCCTCCGCACAGGACGGCTGGGACGGGCCCTCAGCGGGTGACCGCGCGGCGGTAGCGCCAGACCGAGAGCGCTCCGAAGACGGCGATGATGGCGAGCGACCAGACGACCGCGAGCCAGATGTCGTTGCCGGCCGGCGTGTCCAGGAAGAGCGCGCGCGCCGCGTCGACCATGGTCGTGAACGGGTTGTTCTCCGCGATGGGCTCGAGCCATCCCGGCATCGACGCAACGGGCACGAAGGCGGAGGAGACGAACGTGACCGGGAAGAGGATCGTGAACCCGTACGCGTTGGACGCCTCGGGCGACGAGGCGGCTAGGCCGATGAAGGCGAACACCCACGAGAAGGCATAGCCGACCAGGAGTAGCAGCGCGATGCCGGCGACCACCTCCCGGAACGCCGTTCGCGAATCGGAACCCGACCGCGATCCCGACCGGGAACATGACGACGAGTTGGATCACGTTCGTCCCGACGTCAGCCGATATCCCGCCCGGTGACGACCGCCGGACCCCACATCGGGAGCGAGCGGAAGCGGTCGATCAGACCCTTCTTCAGGTCCTCGGCGAGCCCGAGCGCGGTGACGAATCCTCCGAAGACCATCGACTGGACGATGATTCCCGGCATGAGAAAGTCGACGTAGTCGAGGCCCGGCGTCTCGATCGCGCCGCCGAAGACGTAGACGAAGAGCAGCACGAACATGACCGGCTGCACGGTGAAGCCGATCAGGAGATCGGGCTGGCGCCGGATGCGCAGCAGGCTGCGCTTCCCCAGCACGAGCGTGTCGGAGAGCCCGTGCTGAAGCGCGGTCACTGACGAACGGCCTCCTCTCCGACGGCGGCCTCTTCGCCCTCGCCCTCCGCCTCGGCCGCGTGCCCGGTCAGCTTCAGGAAAACGTCGTCGAGCGTCGGCCGGCGCACGGCAATGTCGTCGATGCCGATCCCGGCCTCGTCCAGCCGCCGGACCGCATCGGCGATCGCGCCGCGGCGCCGAAGCAGCGGCACGCGCAGCGAGCCGTTCTCGCAGAAGGGCGCGCGTCGGCGATCGGCTCGAGGGCGGCGATCGCGTCCTCGTCGCGGTGACCGTCGTCGAGCTGGATCTCGAGACGGTCGCCGCCGACCTGCGTCTTGAGCTCGTCGGAGGTGCCCTCGGCGATCACACGCCCGTGGTCGATCACGGCGATCCGGTCCGCGAGGTGATCGGCCTCGTCCAGATACTGCGTCGTGAGGAGCACAGTCGTGCCCTCGGACACGAGCGCTTCGATCGCGTCCCACAAGCCGATCCGGCTGCGGATGTCGAGCCCCGTCGTCGGTTCGTCGAGGAAGAGCACTGGAGGGCGGGCGACCAGCGCCGCCGCGAGGTCGAGGCGGCGGCGCATCCCGCCGGAGTAGGTGCGAACGAGGCGGTCTCCGGCATCGGTGAGATCGAAGCCCGCGAGCAGCTCGTGGGCTCGCTCGCGGGACGGGCGGCGGCCGAGGTGATAGAGCCGACCGACCATCTCGAGGTTCTCGAAGCCGGTGAGGTTCTCGTCCACGGCTGCGTACTGCCCTGCCAATCCGATCCGGGCCCGGAGCGCTGCAGCCTCGCGCACGACGTCGAGGCCCGCCACGCGCGCCGCCCCTCCGTCGGGCGGAAGCAGGGTCGTGAGGATGCGGACGGCGGTCGTCTTCCCCGCGCCGTTCGGACCAGGAGCGCGAGAACCGTGCCCGCAGGCGCGCGCAGGTCGATCCCCGCGAGCGCGCGCACGTCTCCGTAGGACTTCTGCAGGCCTCGGCTTCGATCGCAGCGTCCCTAGTCATGGCCGAAAGGACTTAACGAGGGCGTACACGCGGTCGCACCAGTCGTCAGCCTCACGGCTTTCACCAACGGGCAGCGCGCAATGCGCACTCCGGCGACAGCCGTCGCCGACTTCCGCCTGAGCCCCGAGGGGGCTAGACGGCCTGCCGTTCCGCCCAGCGGGCGCGCTTTCTTGCTGCCTCGAGCTCGCGGTCCTTCGACGGCGCGGAGGTCACCAGCTCCCCGAGGAGCCGCTCCGAGGCGGCTGCGACGGCGTCGACTGCCCGCTCGAACGCTTCCGCGTTCGCCCGGGACGGCTTCGTGAAGCCGCTGATCTTGCGGACGTACTGCAGCGCGGCGGCGCGCACGTCCTCCTCCGTCGCCGGCGGCTCGAAGTTGTAGAGGGTGTGAATGCTGCGGCACATGGTCGGGAGCCTACCGTCAGCCCTCGTGCTCGCGCTCCTCATGCCGACGCTGGTTCCGCGCGGGGAAGGTGGAAAGGCCTGAAGGACGGGTCGAAGCGGTCGACGCGCCGTCGCCGTGGCCGCTGCAGAGTCGACCTCTATTGCCACTCTCTACGGGACTGTGTTATCCAGAGACGAAATACAGTCCAGGAATACCGGAAGGAGACGTGGGGGGAGCCGGACCACCGGGCGCGCGCATCATCGGTCGTGAGCCTGAGTTCGCGGCGCTGAAAGGTCAATACCATTTCGCCAGGGAAGCCCAGGGCTTGGCTACCCGTACAGCTGCGCGAGTTCGGGTAGCCGCACCCGCGAAGACCTGAGAGCCGTATTCCGCTCCTCGCACGCCGCCGTCACGCTGGCGACGCTGACCGCATTCGATGCACAGGGGTCGATTGGAGGTGCGCATGCACCCGCACCAGATCGAGATGTTCGCACGGGAGAAGCTCGCCGACCGCCTCCGCGCCGCCGAGCGCGCGCGCTCCAACGACGAGGCGTACTCCCGCTCCGCCAGACGCAGCGAAGCCGCGGAGCGGCGCCGAGCCGAGTTGCTCGCCGCTGGGCGCCCCGTGCCCGCCCAGCCCTGCGAGGAAGCCGCCTGACGCGGGACGGGGACGTCACCGATGGATTTGTGTGAGTCCGGCGGTCATACCAACGAGTGCTCGACCGAGACCGAAGGGAAGGAATCCCGATGAGCAACCGCCAAGCGATCAGGCTCCCAGGCGAACGGAAGGTGGGTCCGCCGCCCGTCGCGCCCGGGTTGGGGGAGCTCCTGACCGCGGTCCGCGCCGCCGTCGACGGTCACGCCGATTGGCGGCGGACCGCCGACCTCGTGGCCGGCGAGTTGCGGCGGCACCTGCCTTCGCCCGACATCCTCCCGCTCGCGCAGCGGATCGGCAACCCGGAGAGCTACCGCAGCCATCTGCTCTACACCGAGCCTGACGGGGCGTTCTCCGTCGTCGGCCTCGTCTGGCGCCCAGGGCAGGTGACGCCGATCCACGATCACGTGACCTGGTGCGTGTTCGGGGTCATCCAGGGCGCCGAGTACGAAGAGCTCTTCACGCTCGACGACGAGCGCGGCTGCCTCGTCGAGGCGGGGACCAACGAGAACAGGACGGGCGACGTGAGCGGGTTCGCCCCGCCCGGAGACATCCACCGCGTCCACAACGTGGGCGACCGGACCGCGATCTCGGTCCACATCTACGGGACCGACGTCTCCCGGATCGGCTCCAGCGTCCGGCGTTACTACGATCTTCCGGTGTTGCCGGCCTCGGGCGATCGAGCGTGACCGTCGGCGCGCCGCCAGTCCGGGGCGGACGTCACATGACGCCGGGGGAGCGGCGGCGCGAGTGCTGCGGGGAGCGGCGTACGAGCTCGAGGCTGCATGCGCTCCTGGTCCTCGGCGTTGGGGTCGTCCTCGTGACGGGGGTGGTCGGTCTCGTCGGGAAGACGGCGAACTTCTCTCACCTGCTCGACGCCCTCCACACGGCCGACTGGGCCTGGCTCGCCCTCTGCGCGCCCGGCGTGATCGCCGCGTACGCGGGTTACATCGCGGCCTACCGTGACGCGGCGCGCGTGGCCGATGGGCCCGACCTCCCCTACCGCGTCGCAGGCGGGGTCGTGACCGTCGGCTTCGGCGCCTTCGTCGTCGGCTCGGCTGCCGGCGCGCTGGCGCTCAACTACTGGGCCCTCCACCGTGCAGGCGCGTCCCGGCGCGAAGCGGTACGGCGCGTGCTCGGCCTGAACACGATGCAGTGGCTCGCCCTCGGCGTTGCCGCAGCGCTCGCCGGGGCGGTCTCGCTTGCCGGAGTGGGTCGAGCTCCGGCGGCCATGAGCCTGGCCTGGCTCTCGGCCGTGCCGCTCTGCATCGCGGCTGCCGCCTACCTGACCTCGCCTCGCCTGGCGCCCCGGCTGACTGCGGAGCCCGAAAGGCCCGCCGGGCGTCGCGGCATACGCGCACTCCCAGGCTGGACGAGCTTCGCCCTTCGCGAGACCCTCGCCGACGCCCTCGGAGGCGTTCTCTACGTCCGCCGCCTGGTGACCTCGCCGCGGCGCTATCCCAGCGGAATCCTCGGCTACCCGGTCTACTGGGGAGGACATCTTGTCTGTCTCTACGGCGGTCTCCGGGCCTTCGGTGTGCAGATTGGGCTCGCTTCTCTGATCCTTGCCTTTGCGACCGGCTACGTCGCCACGAGCCTGCCTCTGCCGGCCGGCGGCACGGGTGGCATCGAGGCCGCGATGACCTACGCGCTCCACGCCGTCGGCGTCGCCCTCGCCCCCGCGCTCCTGGGCGTGCTCGCCTACCGCCTCTTCACATTCTGGCTCCCGATCGTGCCCGCACTCGCTCTCTTGCCAGTCTTGCGGCATCTCGGCGACAGGCTGGACGAGCTGCGAAGGACCGCGCAGCTCGAGGAAGCCCCCGCGCCGGTCTGACGAGCACGGCTCCGCTAGCGTTGGTTTCCATGGTCATGCGGGACGAAGAGGGAGCCGAGGGCGGCGCCGCGAGGTCCGGGCTAGCCGACTCTCCCGAGGCGACCGACCGGGCGCTCGCCGCCGCGCTCGCGGAGACGTCGCAGTGCCTCGTCTGCGTGTTCGACCGCGAGGGCAAGATCGTCCGTTTCAACCGCGCCTGCGAGCAGGCGACCGGCCTTTCGCGCGACGACGTCCTCGGGTGCGACGCGCGTGACATCGTGATTCCGCCCGAGGACAGGAGGATCTTCGGCGAGTTCCTCGCCGAGGTGTGGGAAACGCGCCGCCCCTGCCCCAAGGAGGGGGAGTGGCTGACGGCCGACGGCGGACGCCGCCTGGTCGCGTGGGCGAACGAGCCGGTCCTGGGGGCGAACGGCGAGGTCGAGTTTCTCGTCACGACGGGCCTGGACATCACCGAGCGAGAGCTGAAAGCGGCCAAGCTCCGCAGGCTCGCAGAGGAGCAGGGAGTGCTCAGGCGAGTGGCGACCCTGGTCGCGGGCGAGGCCGAGCCGGAGGAGGTCTTCCAGACGGTGACCGAGGAGGTCTGCCGCCTGTTCGGGATCGCCTCGGCCATCACAGTCCGCTTCGAGAACGCCGAGAGCGCGGTCATCGTGGGACGCTGGAGCGCAGCCCCGGTGGACGGGTTCGAGATCGGCTCCCTCGTCAGGCTGGAGGAGGGGCTCGCGATGACGTCGGTGCTCCGGACCGGAGCGACCGCGCGCGCGGAGGGCTACGAGCGCATCCCGGGGGAGCTCGCCCGCGCCGTGCGGGAAGTCGGCTTCCACTCCACCGTGGCCGTGCCGATCAGCCTCGCCGGGGCGACCTGGGGGGCGCTCGTGGCGGCGCTGCGAGAAGGCGACACGGTGGCTGCTGAGACTGAGAGCCGCATGGCCGACTTCGCCGAGCTCGTCTCCCTGGCGCTCGCGAGCGCCGACGCGCGCGAGAAGCTCGCCGCCTCTCGAGCTCGCCTCGTCGAAGCCGGAGATGCCGAGCGCCCGAGGCTCGGTGACGACGACGCTGCCGCTGCGGTCCTGCTCCTCGAGCGGGCGACCGAGGAGCTCCGGAACGCGCTCGAGGAGCTCCGTGAGCTTGCGCGGGGCCTTCACCCGGCGGTGCTGACCGAGCGCGGCCTTGGTCCGGCGCTCGAGACGCTCGCGGCCCGGGCTCCCTTCCCGGTCGACGTCGTTGCGATCCCTTCCGAGCGCTTGCCGGGGCAGATCGAGGCGGCCATCTACTTCGTCGTCTCCGAGGCGCTTGCGAACGCCGCGAAGCACGCTCGTGCGCGTTCGGTGACCGCAGCCGTGAGGCGCGAGGACGGCCGCGTGGTGGTTCAGATCGCCGACGACGGGCGCGGTGGCGCCGACGCCGCCCGGGGCTCCGGCCTTCAGGGCCTGGAAGGCAGGGTGGAGGCGCTCGACGGGCGTCTCTCGATCGAGAGCCCCCCTGGCTGGGGGACAGTCGTCCGCGCCGAGCTGCCGCTGCCGCGCTGATCCACGAACGCAGGCGGGCCGAGAGCGCCTCGTCGGTGCGAACGGCGTCAGTTGTAGCGTCGCATGTAGCGTCCGGGCCGTATGGCGAAGCTGACGCCCGAGGAAATGTGGGAAAGGATGCTGACCGGCGACTTTCCCCGGCCTCCAGCGCATGCGGCGAATGTGGGGCGCGCTGCCGTCCCCGCCGCGCTGCAAGCTCTGCAACGCCCCTTTCCGTGGGCCCGGCGGCGTGCTGATGCGGGCCATCGCCTACGGCCCGTCGCCACTGAACCGACGGCTCTGCAAGTGGTGCATACGCGCGGTTCACAAGCATCCCGGAGGCGCTGAGGTCGAGATCTCGGTGCTGTTTGCGGACGTCCGCGGGTCGACGGCAATTGCCGAGCGCATGCTGCCGGAGGAGTTCTCGCGCTTGATGGCACGCTTCTACGGGGCGGCGGCGGGGGTTGTCGACGAATGGGACGGCATCGTCGACAAGTTCGTCGGCGACGGCGCCGTGGCGCTCTTCATCCCCGGCTTCGCCGGGAGCGACCATGCGGCACGCGCGACTGCAGCCGCACGGGGCCTACTCGAGCGGACCGGTAACGACGGGCCCGAGCCGTGGATTCCGGTCGGCGCCGGGGTGCACACCGGCAGGTGCTTCGTGGGCACGGTCGGGGAAGGCGATGCTCGAGACTTCACGGCGCTGGGCGACGCGGTCAATACGGCCGCGCGGCTTGCTGGCCTCGCCGGGGCGGGCGAGATCCTGATCAGCGCCGAGGCGGCCACCGCGAACGGCCTCGAGACGACGGGGCTCGAACGACGCACGCTGGAGCTACGCGGAAAGGAGCAAAGCGTCGACGCGTGGGTTGCAAGGGCTCGGACATGAGCTTAGTCGGCGACCCCCGTCGTGGACGCCAACGTCTTCCCCGTGCACCAGGAGCTGACAACCTCACTTCGGGATCCGGAGCGTTTCCGCATGCGCCTCGGTCGATTGTCCTGAGTAGGCGCGGGGGCTGCTAGGGAGCGCCGGGGATCGCTTCGCTGGCGGTTTCGGCGATCTGCCCGATTTGTTCGATGATTGTGTCTACGTCGGGCGCCAGTATCTCAGGGGGCGGGGACGGCGTGGGGGATGGGGAGGGCGAGCTGTCGCCACCTCCGGGCGGGGCAGCGGTCGGGGTCGTGGCGGCCGTTGGCGGTTGGCTCGCTTCAGTCGTGGGCGGGGGCGCACTCTTGGCGGCTGTTGCGGCTGTCGTCGCGGCTCGTGTTCGGGTGGTGGCGGCGCGCATGATCGTGCGTGTTGGGGTGGAGGTGGCGGTTGTGCCGCCGTGGGCGTTCTTGGCGCGGACGCGGACGCGAATTCTCGAGCGCAGGTCGGCTGCTCTCAGCCGGTATTTCGGCCCTCTGGCGTCTCGGATCGTGGTGCACGCTCGCCCGGCGGTGTTGCAGCGCAGCCAGCGGTAGGAGAAGCGGGTGGGTTTGCCGGCCCAGGTTCCCTTGCGCGCCTCGAGGACGCGTGCCACTCGCTTCGTTCCACGGATGCTGGGGCGGGCGACGTTTCGCGGCCGCGTGAGTCCGAGTCTCTCGAGCGTTC
>JBOHAD010000061.1:0-13804 GCA_050697555.1 Gaiellaceae bacterium
TTCACCAAGCTCCTGAACTGAATCCGCCTCTGTATCCTGCGCCGCCGGTGCAGCTCCAGCACGTCAACGTGGGGACGAAGCTCCTCGCCGACTACGCGACGATCGCGAGTCGCGGCCTCATGGACCAGATCCGCAGTCTGGCCGAGCCGCTCGCGGGCAAGCGCGTCCTTCACCTCTCGGCGACGGCGTTCGGCGGCGGGGTGGCGGAGATCCTCTACACGCTGGTCCCCCTCATGCGCGACGCGGGGCTCGACGCCGAGTGGCGCGTGATCTACGGACAGGACGAGTTCTTCGACGTCACGAAGACCATCCACAACGCGCTTCAGGGTGACCCGACCGGGCTGTCCGACGAGCAGCGGGAGACCTTTCGCCGCTTCAACCGCCTGAACGCGGAGGCGCTCGAGGACTCATTCGACTTCGTGATCGTCCACGACCCGCAGCCTGCCGGGATGATCGAGCACGCCCGCGAGGCGGCCGGTCGCTGGATCTGGCGCTGCCACATCGACCTCTCGGAGCCGAACAGGGGCGTGCTCGAGTTCCTCCTTCCGTGGCTCGCCCGCTACGACGCGACCGTCTTCCACAGGCGCCAGTACGTGCCGAACTCGAGCGACCTCCCGCCCGCGTACATCTGGCCGCCGGCGATCGACCCGTTCACGCCGAAGAACATGGCGCTCTCGCCCGAGGACGGCGCGTACATCCTCGACCAGTTCGGGATCGACGTGGGCCGTCCGCTCGTCACGCAGGTGTCGCGCTTCGACCCCTGGAAGGACCCGCTCGGCGTCATCGAGGCCTGGCGCCTCGTGCGGAGCACGCGGCCCGAGATCCAGCTCGCGCTCGTCGGCTCGATGGCGCACGACGACCCGGAAGGCTGGGACTACTACAACCGCACCGTCAACGCGGCCGACGGCGACCCCGACATCTTCATCCTCTCGAACCTGAACAACGTCGGCTCGGTCGAGGTGAACGCCTTCCAGGTGCACTCGTCCGCGCTCCTCCAGAAGTCGGTGCGCGAAGGCTTCGGGCTGACCGTGACGGAGGCGCTCTGGAAGGCGCGCCCGATCGTGGCGGGGCGGGTCGGCGGCATCGTCGACCAGATCCAGGACGGAGACACGGGCTTCCTCGTCGACTCGGTGCCCATGTGCGCGGACGCCCTCGGCGTCATCCTCGACGACCCGCACCGCGCGCGAGAGATGGCCCTGCGCGGCAAGGAGTTCGTGCGCCGCCACTTCCTGAGCCCTCGCCTCCTGCGCGACTGGCTCGCGCTCATGAACCAGCTCTCGGGCAACGACGCCGCCGAAGCCGAGCTGGTCACGGTCCTGCGCGCCGTCTGACCGCACAGGCGCGGGTAGGGTGTCGAGGATGCCCTCCCGGCGCAAGCTGATCGTCGTCTCGAACCGGGCTCCCGTCGCCTTCAGCCGCGACGCCGCCGGCGAGCGGATCGCCCGCCGCGGCGGCGGCGGGCTCGTCACCGCGCTCCGGAGCCTCGTCAGCCACCACGACGTCACCTGGATCGCGAGCGCGATGTCGGACGAGGACCGGGCCGTCGCTGAGGAGGCGGGCGGCGAGGCGATCGAGGAGACCGCCCGCGACGGGTCGCCCTACCGCCTGCACCTGGTCGCGCACGACCCGAACGCGTACGACTGGTACTACAACGTCGTCGCCAACCCGGTGCTGTGGTTCATCCAGCACTACCTCTGGGGCCTGGCGAGCGCTCCCGACGTCGATCACGGGCTCCACCACGCCTGGACCGAGGGCTACGTGACCGTCAATCGGAGCTTCGCCGACGCCGCGCTCGCGGAGCTCGAGCGAGAGCCGGACGCGGCCGTCTTCTTCCACGACTACCACCTCTACGTCGCGCCCCGCATGGTGCGGGAGCGCGCTCCCGACGCGACTCTCGCACACTTCGTCCACATCCCCTGGGCGATGCCCGAGTACTGGCGCGTCCTCCCGGAGCCGATCCGGCGCGCGGTGCACGAGGGGATCCTCGCCAACGACGTGGTCTCCTTCCACACGCCGCGCTGGCGCCGGAACTTCCTCCGGAGCTGCGAGGACATCCTCGACGACGTCGAGGTCGACTGGGAGGCGGGCGAGGTGCGGCTCGAAGGGCAGGTCGCGGCCGTGCGGGCGCATGCGATCTCGGTCGACCCCGAGGAGTTCGACACCCTCGCCGAGAGCCCGGAGGTGCGTGCGGAGGAGTGGGACCTGCAGGGTCGCCGGCCCGAGTTCCTCATCCTCCGGGTCGACCGCACCGATCCCTCCAAGAACGTCGTGCGCGGGTTCCGGGCGTACGAGCTCTACCTCGAGGCTCATCCCGAGATGCACCGCCGCGTGCAGATGCTCGCGCTGCTCGACCCCTCGCGGCAGGACATCCCCGAGTACGCCGAGTACCTGGGCGCGATCCAGCGGGCGGCACGGGTCGTGAACGACCGCTTCCAGCAGGAGGGCTGGCTTCCGCTGGCCTTCGAGATCCAGGACAACTTCCTGCAGGCGGTGGCCGCGTACAAGCAGTTCGACGTCCTGCTCGTGAACGCGATCTTCGACGGCATGAACCTGATCGCGAAGGAGGCGCCGCTCGTGAACACGCGAGACGGCGTCCTCATCCTCTCGGAGAACGCAGGTGCCCACGAGGAGCTCGGCGACTGGGCGCTGACAGTGAACCCGTTCGACGTGGCGGGTCAGGCCGAGGCGATTCACGAGGCGCTCACCATGGCGGCCGGGGAGCGGCGGAGCCGCCTCGACGCCATCAAGCGGCACGTGCGCGAGCACGACATCGGCTCCTGGATCGACGCCCAGCTCCAGGACCTCGACGAGGCCCGCGAGCGCACCGGAAGTACACTTTCGGCCTAGGCACCAGGTTTGGGCGCGGAGAGCGACCGGTTCAGCCACGTCGACGAGGCGGGTGGGATCCGCATGGTGGACGTGGGCGGGAAGCCGCTGGAACGGCGGCGCGCGAGCGCGAGCGCGTTCGTGCGCATGCGCCCAGAGACGGCCGCGGCGCTTCGCTCGCTCCCCAAGGGGGACGCGCTCGCCGCGGCGCAGGTGGCCGGGATCATGGCCGCGAAGCGCACCGCCGAGCTGATCCCTCTCTGCCACCCGCTCCCGCTGACGGTCGTCGAGGTCGAGCTCGAGGTGGAGGAGGGCGGCGTCGCGATCCTCGCAAGCGCGGAGACGACTGCCCCGACGGGCGTCGAGATGGAGGCGCTCACGGCGGCCTCCGTCGCGGCGCTGACGGTGTACGACATGGCGAAGGCGGTCGACCGCGAGCTCGTCGTGACCGAGGTGCGGCTCGTCGAGAAGACGAAGGAGCCGCTCGAGTGAGGGCCGCCGTGCTCACCGTCTCCGACGGCGTCTCCGCCGGCGAGCGCGAGGACAAGAGCGGCGACGTGCTGGCGGAGCTTCTCGCCGGAGAGGACTACGACGTCGAGCGGCAGGTCGTGCCGGACGAGCGCGACACGATCGCCGCCGCGCTGCGCGACCTCGCCAGGCGCGCCGACGTCGTCCTCACGACCGGCGGCACCGGCCTCGCGCCCCGAGACGTGACGCCCGAAGCGACCCTCGACGTGGTCGACCGCATCGCCCCGGGCATCGCCGAAGCGCTCCGTGCCGACTCCATGTCGCGGACGCCGCATGGGCTTCTCTCGCGTGGGGTCGCGGGCCTGATCGGCTCGACGCTCGTCGTCAACCTGCCCGGCTCCCGGGGCGGTTGCCGCGACGGCTTCGAGGTCCTGCGCCCGGCGCTCGCTCACGCGGTCGAGCTCCTGCGCGGGCAGTCGAGCGCGCACCGGCAGACGTGACCGAGGCGCTTCGCTACCCGCGTCTCTTCGCGTCGCTCGTCAAGGTCGAGCACACGGTCTTCGCTCTCCCGTTCGCGTACATCGGCGCGTTCCTGGCCGTCGGCGGCGTCCCCGATGCGGCCGATCTCTTCTGGGTCACGGTGGCGATGGTCGGTGCCCGCAGCTTCGCCATGGCGCTGAACCGCCTCATCGACGCCGGGATCGACGCGCGCAATCCCCGCACTGCCGGACGGGAGCTTCCGCGCGGGGCGCTGCAACCCTGGCAGGTCGTCGCGTTCGCCCTCGCCTCGCTCGCCGTCTTCCTCGCCGCCGTCTACCAGCTCGCCCCGATCGTCCACTGGCTCTGGCCGATCCCGGTGGCGGCCTTCGTCGTCTACCCCTACCTCAAGCGGGTCACATGGCTCTCGCACCTCTGGCTCGGCGCGGCGGACGGGCTCGCACCGGTCGGCGCCTGGGCGGCGCTGACGAACGAGCTCCCGTGGGAGGCGTGGGCTCTGGGCGGCGCCGTGGCGGCCTGGGTGGCCGGCTTCGACCTCCTCTACTCCCTCTTCGATCTCGACATCGACCGCGCGCAGGGCCTCCACTCGTTCCCCTCTCGCTTTGGCGCGCGCGCGGCGTTCGCAGCCGCACGGGCCTGTCATGTCGCCACCGTCGGCTTCCTCGTGCTCGCCGGGCTCGGACTGCCTGTAGGCGCGGTCTACTGGCTCGGCGTGGCGGTGGTCGCCGGTCTCTTGGTCTACGAGCACGCTCTCGTGTCGCCGGCGGACACCCGCCGGCTCGACGCGGCCTTCTTCACGATGAACGGAGTCATCAGCCTCGCCTTCTTCGCATTCGTGCTCGCGGACGTGGTTCTGTGATTCGCGCCCGCGGGCTGGAACGGCGTTTCGGCGAGAAGCGCGTCTTTCGCGCACTCGACCTCGACGTGGCCGAGCGCGACTTCCTGCTCGTCACGGGTCCGAACGGCTCCGGGAAGTCGACGCTCCTCGCTCTTTGCGCAGGTCTTCTCGCGCCCACCAAAGGCGAGCTCGAAGTGCGCGTGCCGCGGCAGCTGATCGGCTACCTGGCGCACGAGCCGCTCGTCTACCGGGAGCTCACGGCACTCGAAAACCTCGACCTGTTCGGGAGCCTCTACCGCATCGCGGAGCGGCGCGAGCGGATTGGGATGCTCCTCGAGCGCTTCGACCTCTGGGACGCGCGGCACGAGCGGGTGGCCGCGCTCTCGCGGGGAATGTCGCAGCGGCTCGCCCTGTGCCGCGCGCTCCTGCACGAGCCGGAGCTCGTGCTGGCGGACGAGCCCTACTCGGGCCTCGACGAGGCGGGCGCCGAGTTGCTCGACGGACTGCTCGCCGGTCTCGCCGGCGAGCGGACGCTCGTCCTCGCGACCCACGACCCGCAACGCGTCGCCGAGCTTGCGACGCAGCGCCTCGCCCTCGCATGACCTATCTGGGCGACGTCGCCACCCTTGCCCGCAAGGACCTGCTTCTGGAGCTGCGCTCGCGCGACACGGTCCCCGCGATGCTCCTCTTCGTCGTCTCGACGCTCGTCGTCTTCAACTTCGCCCTGCCCGCCGACGCCGGGACGGAGGCCGCCTACGGGCTCCTCTGGATCGCGCTGGTCTTCACGGCCCTGCTCGGGCTGACGCGCGCCTTCCTCGCCGAGCGAGAGCAGCGGATCCTCGACGCCCTCGTCCTGACGCCGTGCGACCGAAGCGCGATCTGGCTCGGCAAGGTGCTCGCAGTCCTCGCGTTCCTCGTGCTCGCCGAGGCGGTTGCCCTGCCCGCCTTCCACCTCTTCTTCGCGCCGGTGACGGCGGAGGTGGTCGCGGCGGTCCTCCTGGCGGACGTGGGCCTCGCCGCTGTCGGCACGCTTCTCGCGGCGATGGCGGCCGCGAGCCGCGCCCGGGAGCTCCTCCTGCCGCTCCTCTTCCTCCCGCTCGTGATCCCGATCGTCGTCGGCGGAGTGGGCGCCTCGATCGCCGCTGATCCCGCTCGCTACCTCGGCTTCCTCGTCCTCTACGACCTCGTTTTTGCGATCCTGTCCTGGGCGAGCTTTGAATACGTCGTTACGGAATAACCGCGCCGTGGTCCTGGCCTTCGCGGCCGGGTCCCTGCTCCTCGCTGGGCTCGGTCTGGCGCTGCTCTGGATTCCCGAGGTTGAGGGCGACCCCGCCTTCCCGATCTTCTATCTCCACGTTCCGGTCGCGCTCACGGCCTACGCCTGCTTCGGCTGGGGGGCGTGGAAGGCGCTGCGGCTCCTGTGGCTCGACGAGCACCGGTACGACCTCGAGAGCTATACGGCGATCCACATGGGAGTCATCTTCGGCGTCCTCACGCTCGTGACCGGCTCGATCTGGGCCAAGTTCACCTGGGGCCAATGGTGGGTCTGGAGCTCGCGGCAGCTCGTCCTCTTCCTCGTCCTCTTCCTCTTCTACTCCGCGTACTTCATGCTCCGCTACTCGACCGATCCCGGCCCGCGGCGTGCGCGCATGTCCGCCGTCTACGCGCTTTTCGGCGCCGTGCTCGTCCCGGTGAGCTTCCTCGCCATCCGCCTCGCCGAGGACGTCATCCACCCTGGCCCGGTGGTCGTCTCCCGCGAGGGCCCGCAGATGACCGGCGACCTCTTCTTCGTCTTCTGCGTCTCCTTCGCCGGGATGCTCGGCCTGGCGGGCGCGCTCTACACGAACGAGCTGACCGGGAAGCGGCTCGACTCGAGCCTCCGGGAGCTCAGGGAGTCGCTCGAATGACGAGGGCGGAGACCTTCGTGGCGGCCGCCTACCTCGTCCTCCTGGCGGTCGTCCTCCTCTACGTCGTCGTCTACGCCTTCAAGCTCTCGCGGCTCGAGCGCGAGGTGAGGGAGCTGGCGGACCTGGCCCGCGAGCGGAACGAGCGCAAAGCCGCCTGATGGGCGAGCTCGCCGTCATCCTCTTCTGGCCCGCGCTCGCCGGCTATGCCGAGGCGGCTGTTGCCTATGCAGGAGACACGCTGCGGCCGGGACGGCTCGTGCGCTGGGCGATCTGGGGCGTCCGGCTCGGCTGGCTCGCCCAGACCGCGCTCCTCGTCGCGCAGGCCGCGGACGCCGACGGCTTCCCGTGGGGAAGCTGGGCCGGCTCGCTCAACCTCTTCGTCTGGATGTGCGTCGGCACCTACCTCATCTGGGGCTGCCGGGCGCCTTTCCGCCTGCTCGGTCTCGCGGTCATGCCCCTCGCCGTGCTCCTCCTGGTGTTGGCCCGGGCGGCGGGCGGCGTCGGTGAGCCCGGGCGGAGCCAGTTCGGGGATGTCTTTCTCGCCTTCCACGTCGGTCTCGCCCTGGCGGCGTTCGCGGGCTTCACGATCGCGGCCGCGCTCGCGCTTCTCTACCTCTGGCAGGACCGGCGGCTCAAGCGGCACACGCCGCATGTCCTCCGCCTGCGCGCGCCCTCACTCGAGACGCTCGACGCGCTCGCCGGGCGGACGATCGCGTGCGCCCTGCCGGCGCTGACGGTAGCGATCGGGATCGGCTTGGCGCGGCTCGGGACCGAGGGCGGCAGCTTCGACGCGACCATGGCCGTCACGCTCCTCGCCTGGATCGTCTACGCGGCCTACCTCATCCTTCGCTTCGAGCTCGGCTGGCGCGGCCGCCGCGCCGCCTATGTCGCGCTCGCGGGCTTCTCGCTCGTCGTCCTCGTCCGGCTCGTAATCACCCCGTTCGCCCACTTCTGATGCACCTCGTCCTCGTCGGCACCTCGTACCAGCGCGCTCCCGTCGAGCTCCGGGAGCTCCTCGCGTACGATCGGGAGCTCCGCCGAGGGGCGCTGGAGCGCCTCTCCTCCGACGGGAGCGAATCGGCCGTGCTCTCGACCTGCAACCGCACGGAGGCCTACCTTGCCGCCCCCGACGCCGAGGCGACCGAGGAGCGCGTGCACGCCGAGCTCGCGAGCCTCTCCGGCCTCTCGGGGACCGAGCTCGCGCCCGCCCTCTACACGCTCACCGACCAGGCGGCCGCTCTGCACCTCTTCCGCGTCGCCGCAGGCCTCGACTCGATGGTTCCGGGCGAGGCGCAGATTCTCGGCCAGGTGCGCGAGGCCTACGGCGCCGCCCGGGAGAGCGGCGCGGCCGGCCCCGTCCTCCACCGCCTCTTCCGACAGGCCCTTCGCGTGGGGAAGCGCGTGCGCACGGAGACGGCCATCGGGGAGAACCCGGCCTCGGTCTCCGCGGCCGCGGCCGAGCTCGCCGAGCGCGTCTTCGAAGACCTCGTGGGCCGCCGCATCCTCCTGCTCGGGGCGGGCAAGACGAGCGACCTGACGGCGGCGAACCTGATCTCGCGCGGGGTCGGCGAGATTGTCGTGGCCAACCGCTCGGCGGAGCGGGCGCAGGCGCTCGCGCGCCGCTTCAACGGCCGCGGCGTCGGGCTCGAGCGCGTCGAGGAGGAGCTCGAGCACGCCGACGTCGTCGTCGCCTCGACGAGCGCGCAAGGTCATCTGATCTCTGCGGAGCAGGTGGCGCGTGCCATGCGCGCGCGACGGGGACGCCCGGTCTTCTTCATCGACATCGCGGTTCCCCGCGACATCGATCCCGCCGTGAACGAGCTCGACGGCTGCTACCTCTACGACATCGACGACCTCGAGCGCGTCGTCGCCGAGAGCGTCGCCGGGCGCCGCGAGGAGGCCGTGCGCGCCGAGGCGATCGTGAGCGTCGAGGCGGACGACTTCCGCGCGTGGCAGCTCTCGCTGGACGTCGTGCCGGCGATCGCCTCGCTGCGCGAGCGCGCCGAGGCGATTCGGCGGACGGAGCTCGAGCGGGCGGCCGGACGCCTCGGCTCGCTCTCTCCCAGCCAACGCCGGGCGGTCGAGTCGCTCACCGCGCAGATCGTGAATAAGCTGCTGCATCAGCCCACCGTGCGCATGAAGGAGGCGGCCGCGGCGGCCGACGGCGTCCTCTACGCCGACGCGGTGCGCCACCTGTTCGCGCTCGAGGACCCGGATGCTCCTTCGGATCGGCTCCCGCGGCAGTAGGCTCGCGCTCACGCAGGCCGAGCTGGTGGCCGCTGTGCTGCGGGCCGCCGAGGGCGACGTCGACGTGGCCATCCTCCCGATCACGACCGCCGGCGACCGCGACCGCTCGAAGCCGTTCGGCGAGATCGGAGCGCGCGGGGTCTTCGTCAAGGAGATCGAGGAGGCCCTCCTGGCCGGGCGGATCGACGTCGCCGTCCACTCGGCCAAGGACATGACCTCGACGGACACCGACGGCCTGGTCGTGGGGGCTTTCCTGCCCCGCGAGGACGCTCGAGATGCCCTCTGTGGTGCGGAAGGCGTGCGGCCGGGGATGCGCATCGGGACGGCATCGGTGCGCCGGCGCGCGCAGCTTCTCGCTCTCGAGCCGGAGGTCGCCGTCGAGCCGCTGCGCGGCAACGTGGACACGCGCCTCCGCAAGATGCGGGAGCGCGGGCTCGACGCGATCGTGCTTGCGGCCGCCGGGCTCGACCGCCTGGGGCTCGGGGCCGAGGTGGGGTACCGCTTCGACGCCGAGGAGCTCGTGCCGGAGGCGGGACAAGGAGCGGTCGCCCTCCAGGTGCGTGCGGGCGACGAAGGCCTGGTCGAGTCGGCCGACGACGCCGAGACGCGGCGTCGCGTGGAGGCCGAGCGCGCCTGCGTCTCTCGAATCGGCGGCGGCTGCCTGGCTCCGGTCGCCGCGCACCACGACGGCGAGAGGCTCACAGCGCTCGTCGCCGCCGAGGACGGAAGCTGGATCGAGCGGCGCATCGGGGTCGATCCAGTCGAGATCGCCGACACCCTCCTCGGCGCCGCCGCGGCACACTGAGGATGAGAGTCCTCCTCACCGGGACCGAGGAGGCGGGGAGACGGCTCGCCGAGGGGCTACGGCGGGAGGGCTTCGAGACGCTCGTCTGCCCGCTCGTCCGCATCGAGGTTCTCGAGGGCCCGCCGCTCCGCTTGGACGGGTACGACTGGCTTCTCCTGACGAGCCGGCAGGGAGTCGAAGCGCTCTTCCGGCGGCTCGAGGGGCCGCTGCCGAAGGTGGCCGCAGTCGGTCCCGGGACGGCCGAGGCGCTCCGCGAGCACGGAGTCGAGCCGGTGCTCGTCGCCGGCGTCTCCACGCAGGAGGGACTGGCCGCGGAGTTGCCCCGACCCGTGGGACGAGCGCTCTTCGCCGGCGCCGAAGCAGCGCGCGACGTGCTCGCCCGGGAGCTGGACGCCGACTTCGTGCCGCTCTACCGGACGGTGGAGGCGGCGCCGGAGGACGTTCCGGGCGCCGACCTGGTCGTGCTCGCGTCCGCCTCCGCCGCCCGCGCGCTCTCGCGTGTGCGCCGCGACCTCTCGTGCGTCTCCATCGGTCCCGTCACGACCGAGGAGGCGAGGAGGCGCGGCCTCGAGGTCGTCGCCGAGGCGGAGAGCCACGACCGGGACGGGCTCGTGCGAGCGGTTAAGCTCGCCGCATCCAGAGCCGCTTCATCACCCTCCTGACGGACTTCGGGCTGGCGGACGACTTCGTCGGGACCTGCCGCGGCGTCATCAAGCGGATCGCGCCGGAGGCGGAGGTGATCGACATCACGCACGGGATCCCGCCGCAGCAGGTCCTCCAGGGAGCTCTCGTGCTCGCCAACACCCTTCCGTACATGCCGGAAGGGGTGCACCTCGCCGTCATCGACCCCGGGGTGGGCGGGGTGCGGAAGCCCGTCGCCCTCGAGGGAACGGACGGTCGCCACTACGTCGGCCCCGACAACGGCCTCCTGCTCGTCGCCGCCGAGCGGCTCGGCGGGGTGCGGGCGGCGGTGGAGCTCACGAACGAGCAGTACATGCTCCAGCCCGTCTCGGCCACCTTCCACGGGCGGGACGTGTTCGCGCCGGCGGCGGCGCACCTCGCGCGCGGCGTCCCCCTCGCCGAGTTCGGGCCCGAGGTCGCCCAGGACGAGCTGCGCCGGCTCGAGGTCCCCAAGCCGCACATCGGCGCTCGCCGGATCGGGGCGACCGTGCTCTACGTCGACCGCTTCGGCAACGTGCAGCTCAACCTGACGAGCGCCGATCTCGAGCAGGTGGGGATCGCCCCCGGCGCGACCGTCGAGATCGAGGTCGGGTTCGAGCGCTACTACGCGGTCGCGGCGCGGACGTTTGCGGAGGTGCGACGCGGCGACATCGTCCTCTACGAGGACGCCTACCGGAACATCGCGCTCGCCATCAACCAGGGGAACGCCGCCCAGATGTTCACGGCGCAGGTGGGCGAGGAGCTCCGCCTCGCCGCCGCCGACGCGTGAGCGAGCGCGTGGAAGCCCTCGGGCGGCGCTTCGCCCGCTTCGCCACGCGGGCTGTGGTGGCGCGGCCGGGGCTCTGGCGACTTTTCCGCGGGCCTCTTCGGGCCCAGTTCGACCGGCTCGCGCCCGTCTGGGCCGAGCGGCGCGCCGAGGACGCGCTCGCGTCGCTGGCGGCGGCTCTCGACCGGCTCGAGCGCCCGCCCCGCCGTGCCCTCGACCTGGGCACCGGCACGGGCAAGGCGGCCGAGTTTCTGGCGAGCCGTTTCGCGCAGGCGGACGTCACCGGCGTGGACCTCTCGCCCGCGATGGTCGCGGAGGCGCGCCGGCACCTGCCGCCGGAGCTCGCCGCCCGCGTGCGCTTCGAGGTCGCCGACGCGTCCGCGCTCCCCTACGAGGCTGGCGTCTTCGACCTCGTCGTCCTGCTGAACATGATCCCCTTCTTCGGCGAGCTCGCGCGCGTGACGGCGCCGGGCGGAACCCTCGTCGTCTCCGCTTCCTTCGGCGCCGAGACGCCCATCTACACGCCCTGGGAGACGCTGCGCCGTGAGCTCGGCAAGGTCGGTTTCGGCTCCTTCGAGGAGGTGGCGGTGGGCGAGGGGGACGCGTTCCTTGCCCGCCGCGGCGACCCCGGCTAGGATGCCGCAAACGGCGTTCGCGGCGCGGTAGCACCGGCCCGGACGCCGTTTATAGTCGCGGAAAGTCCTGCGGACTTCCGCGACAAGGGAGATCCAGTGGCGGAGCTGGTGGGCAGACGTCAGAGTTCGGGGCTGGAGCGCTTCTTCCGCTTCGGCGAGAACGGGACGACGCTCGCGCGCGACACGGTCGCCGGCGTGACGACCTTCATCGTCATGTCGTACATCATCTTCGTGAACCCGGCGATCCTCAGCTTCGCCGGGGTCGAGGGGCTCGAGGAGATCGGGTTGCCGTTCGACGGCGTGCTCGCCTCCACGTGCCTCGTGGCCGGCGTGATGAGCATCGTCATGGGCCTCGTCACGAATCGCGCCTATGCGATCGCGCCGGGCCTGGGGCTGAACGCGGTCGTCGCCTTCACGCTCGTGGCGACGGAGGGGCTCGGCTTCCCGGAGGCGATGGGGATCGTCGTCATGGAGGGCGCACTCGTGACCGCGCTCGTCCTGCTCGGCATGCGCGAGAAGGTGATGGCCGCGATCCCGCTCGAGCTGAAGAAGGCGATCGCCATCGGCATCGGCCTGTTCATCGCCTTCATCGGGCTCGTCAACGCCGGACTGGTTCTCCCCGGCGAAGGCACACCGGTGCAGCTCGCGGAGTTCACGTCCTGGCCCGTCCTGATCGCGCTCTTCGGGATCGTCGTCACGATCGTGCTCCGGGCGCGAGGCTTCCCGGGCGACCTTCTCGTCGGCATCGTCGCGACAACCGTCTTCGCCACGATCGTCAACGCGGCGACGGACTACACCGCCTACACGGGGCCCGGCTCCGAGCGGTACGCGCGCTGGCCCGGCGACGTGGTCGACTCGCCCAACTTCAGCCTCGTGGGAGAGATCAGCTTCGACTCCTTCGCCACGGTCGGCATCGTCACGACGATCGCGCTCGTCTTCTCGCTCTTCCTCGCCGACTTCTTCGACACGATGGGAACGCTCGTCGGGGTCGGCAAGCAGGCGGGCTACCTGACGAGGGAGGGCGAGCTGCCGGAGATTCGCAAGCCCCTGCTCGTCGACTCCGTCGCCGCGATGGCGGGCGGCGCCGCGTCGGCTTCGTCGGCCACGACCTACATCGAGTCCGGCGCGGGCGTGGGCGTGGGCGGGCGCACGGGCTGGGTCGCCGTCGTCACCGGAGCGCTCTTCTTCCCCTTCCTCTTCTTCGCGCCCCTCATCGGGATGGTGCCGCCGCAGGCGACCGCACCCGCCCTTCTCATCGTGGCGTGGCTGATGGCCTCGGCGCTCACCGAGCTCGAGGAGGAGGCCGAAGCGGCGGAGGCGGCGCGCCCCGAGCGTCGGCTGGCGGGCATCGACTTCCACAACTTCGCCCTCGGGCTCTCGGCGCTCCTCGCGATCATCATCATGCCGTTCACGTTCTCGATCACGAACGGGATCGCGTTCGGCTTCCTCGCGTACGCCGTCATCCGCGTGGCCCAGGGCGAGTGGCGCCGCGTGCACCCGCTCATGTACGCGGCCGCGCTCGCCTTCGCGCTCTACTTCACCATTCCGCTCCTGCACGACACGCTGGGCTGGATCTGAGAGGAGTCCCCGGGTCTCCGCGAATCCCATCTGGAGCCGGCCTCAGCGGACGGCGTCGGAGATGACGCCGGCGACGAGACCCCCCGCGATCAGCGCGGTGAGCGCCACGGCGATTACGCGGAAACGGCCTCGGATCCTCGCGAGGTCCGGCGAGCCGGACATGTGCGCCAGGAGCCGGGCCGGCCACAGGCGCCACGAGACATAGGCAAAGAGGGCGGTCGCTGCCGTCAGCAGGACGGTCTTCGCCACGACGAGCGCCGTCCAGGCGTCGCTCGGGCTTTCCGCTTCGCCGAGCTCGATCGCCGTCAGCCCGGCACCCGAGACCGCGAGAGCCGCGGCGAGGCCGAGCACCTTCCACCGTGCTCCCGCGGCCAGAACGGTCGCGAAGTCCTCCCGGTCACCCGCCTCGGTGAAGAACTCCGCGAGCCGGGGCTGAACGACGACGATGCTGTAGAGCATGGCGCCGAGCCAGGCCGCGGTCACGCCGATATGGACGAGGACGAGGACGGTTCGAAGCGCCTCCGCCCACACCGTCGCGCTCAGTCCCAATTTCGC
>JBOHAD010000062.1:0-13769 GCA_050697555.1 Gaiellaceae bacterium
ACTTCTCCCTCGCCGAGAACCTCGCCCTGCACGACTACCGGCTGGAGCCGGACTCGAAGTGGGGCTGGCTCTATCCGAAGCGGCTCGTTGCGCGCGCGAAGCGGATCCTCAGCGAGTTCGACGTGCGCGGCGGCGGCCCGCAGACGAAGGCGTCGTCGCTCTCCGGAGGGAACCAGCAGAAGGTCGTCGTCGCCCGCGAGGTCTCTCGCAACCCGCGTGTACTCGTGGCGGCGCAGCCGACGCGCGGGCTCGACGTCGGCGCGATCGAGTTCGTGCACGGCCGCCTGGTTCAGGAGCGCGACGAAGGGCGAGCCATCCTGCTGGTCTCCCTGGAGCTCGACGAGATCCTGTCGCTCTCCGACCGCATCCTCGTGATCTATGAAGGCCGTATCGCGGGCGAGTACCTACCGGACGTCTCCGAGGAGGAGCTCGGCATCGCCATGCTGGGCGGCCGCAAGGAGGAGCGGGAAGAGGTGGTCGCTTGAGCGTCGCTCGCCTTCGGCTCGCTCCCGTGGGGGAAACCATGTTTCCCCCACGGGCCCCCTTCTTTGATGCCGTGGAGGAACCTCCCGCTTCCCCCACACCCCCTCCACACGCTCAGAGGCCAGAGGCTGGCCTATGAGCGCGGGCGCGCCGCCCGTGCAGCAGCACCCGCCCGAGCAGCCGGAGGGGGCCGTCACCGGCCTCGGCGCCTTCTACGAGAGGGCGGGCGGCCTCCTCGTCCCCATCGCCGCGGCGCTGCTCGCCTTCATCATCGGCGGGCTCGTCATGCTGGTCACGGAGAAGAGCGCCTCGGCGCCTTTCCAGGCCTACAAGGCGATCTTCGAGGGCTCCGGCCTCACATGGTTCATTCCGGGCGTGGGGGACACGGCGGAGGAGGCGCGCGACCTCCAGCAGACGCTGATCGTCATGACGCCCCTCATCCTCGCCGCGCTCGCCGTTGCCTTCGCCTTCCGCTGCGGGATGTTCAACATCGGCGGTCAGGGCCAGTACTGGGTCGGACTCCTCACGGCCATCTGGTTCGGCACGCACTTCCAGGGGCTCGCGCGGCCGCTCCACGTCTTCCTCGCCATCCTCGCCGCAATCCTCGCCGGGGCCCTCTGGGGTGGGATCGCCGGCCTCCTCAAGGCGACCACCGGCGCCCACGAGGTCATCTCGACCATCATGCTGAACTGGATCGCCATCTGGGTGGGTACCTGGCTCCTCGAGGCGCCGGACGGGTACCTCCAGGGGGCTGATCCCAGCCTGCCGCGCTCGAGCGACGTCTTGGACTCGGCCAAGCTGCCGGAGATCTGGGGCCGCCTCCAGCCGCTGCACGCGGGCATCTTCATCGCGCTGGTCGCGCTCGTCGTCTACCACCTGCTGCTCAACCGCACGACGCTCGGCTACGAGGTGCGCGCCGTGGGCTTCAACCCCGACGCGGCCGCCTACGGCGGCATCTCCGTGAAGAAGAACTACTTCCTCGCCCTCGCCATCGCTGGCGCCTTCGCCGGCCTGGCGGGGGGCCTCGACCTGCTCGGCTGGAAGTTCCGCCTGACGAGCACCGAGTTCCCGGCAAACCTGCTCGGCTTCACGGGCATCGCGGTCGCGCTCCTGGGGCGGAACAAGGCCGTCGGCATCCTCTTCGCGGCGCTGTTCTTCGCCGCGCTCGACGTGGGGACGTCCCCGCGCCAACTCGATCCCGAGGTCTTCAACCCCGAGCTGGCCACGAACCTCGCCCTGATCATCCAGGCGCTCATCATCGCCTTCGTCGGGGCCGAGCTCCTGATCCTGTACCTCTGGCGCGCCCGGCGACGGGTGGGCTTCAGCGGGCCGAAACGCATCGAGCCGGAGCTCAAGGCCTAGCGTGAGCGTGGTCCAGCAGCCGGCCGCCGACGACGTCCAGGCACGCCTGCGCCGGGCCACGGAGCCGCGTTCGATCGCCATCTTCGGCATCGCGGTGGGGATCCTCGCCCTCTGGCTCTCGCTCCCGCCGTTCACCCTCCGCTCCATCGTCGTACCGCTGGCCGTCGCAATCGCCGGCGCCGCAGCAGGGCTCTGGAGCCTGACGAGAGGAGAGCGGAAGCTCGGCTGGTGGGCGATCGGGGTCGCCGCCCTCGCGGTCCTGTCCGCAGCCTGGTTCCAGAGCTCGGACTCGGCCGAGCTCGAATCCGTGTTCAGCGTGGGCCTCGTCGCCGCCACGCTCCGCTTCGCGACCCCCCTCGCGTTCGCCGCGATCGGCGGCATCTTCTCCGAGCGCTCGGGAGTCGTGAACATCGGCCTTGAAGGGATGATGCTGGCGGGTGCGTTCTTCGGGATCGTCGCCGTCGCCGAGACGGGGCAGTGGGAGCTCGGGATCCTCGCCGCCATGGCCGCCGGAGGCCTCCTCGCGCTGATGCACGCGTTCTTCTCCATCCACCTGCAGGCGGACCAGATCATCAGCGGCTTCGCCGTCAACTTCCTCGCGCTCGGGGTCACGGGCTATCTCTTCCGCTCCATCTACGGGAGATCCGGGACGCCCGAGCTGGCCGAGGAGATCCCCGACATCACGGTGCCCCTGATCGGGGACATCCCCTTCGTCGGCGACATCTTCGGCCGGATCAACCTGATGATCTGGATGATGCTCCTGCTCGTGATCGTCGCCGCGATCGTCCTCTTCAAGACGCCCATCGGGCTGCGCATCCGGTCGGTCGGAGAACATCCGCGGGCGGCGGACACGGTGGGCATCTCCGTCTACGGCGTCCGCTACGCCGCGGTCGTCTTCTCGGGCATGCTCGCCGCCCTGGGAGGCGCGTACCTCTCCATCGGCTTCGGAAACGCCTTCAACGAGAACATGACCCAGGGCCGCGGGTTCATCGCCCTCGCGGCGGTCATCTTCGGCTCCTGGCGCCCCTTCGGCGCCTTCGGGGCGTGCCTGCTCTTCGGCTTCTCGAGCGCCCTCGCCCTGCGGCTTCAGGGCTCCTCGCTGCTCCCGTCCAACTTCGCCTCCGCGAACCTGCTCTCGACGCTTCCGTACGTGCTGACCCTGATCGCCCTCGTGGGCGTGATCGGGCACTCGCGGCCGCCCGCTGCCGTCGGCCGCCCCTACGTCAAGCAGTAACCTCCCACGCCGTGACGAACACGAAGGCAGTCTGGGCCTTTCTCACCGCTTTGCTCGCGTTCGGCGTCTTCGGCGGCGCCGCGGTGGCGGCCAACCACTTCAACGAGATCCGCCTCCAGGACGCCGTCGTGGCGGTACCGCTCGCGTTCGCCTTCGCGCTGGCCTCCGTGCTCCTGGGTCGACGGGCGCGGATCGAGCACCAGCGCACGCTCGGCCGCAGCGGACGCCGCGGGTTCATCGCGCTCGCACGCTTCCTCGGCACGCTGGCACTCCTCGTGTCCTCGACTGCGGCGCTGGCGCTCGCGGTCTTCGCCGTGCTCGTGCTCGTGCTGGACTGAACGAGCCTCCTCGCTAGAATCGGGGGTCGTGTTCGAGATCGGCAACAGCCTGCGCGAAGCTCGGTTGCGGCAAGGCCTCGAGCTTCCCCGGATCGAGACGGACACGAAGATCCGGGGCAAGTACCTGAGAGCGCTCGAGGAGGAGCGCTTCGACGTCCTCCCCGGCGACACGTACGTCAAGGGCTTCCTTCGCACCTATGCGGAGTACCTGGGCCTGGACGGCCAGCTCTATCTCGACGAGTACAACTCGCGCTTCACCACCGCGGAGGAGCCGCTGGCCCCGGAGTCGCGGGGCTCCGACAGGCCGACGCGGCGCCGGATGGAGTCGAACTTCGTGGTCGTCGCGCTGGCCGGAATCGTCGCCGTGACCGTGCTCGTGGTCGTCGGGCTCGCGGGCCTGGGCAACGGAGAGGAGCCCGCTCCCGATCCGCTCGGCAGCGCGAGGCCTGGCACGACGTCCGTGGCCGAGACCACCGAGACGACCCCGGCCGCGCCCGCGACGCCCAAAGTTCGAAGGGCAAGGCTCGTCCTGACCGCAACCGAAGGGCCGTCCTGGATGGAGGTCCGGGCCGGCTCCGTGAACGGCGAGACCCTCTACGAGGGCACGCTCGAGCTCGGGCAGACCCAGCGCTTCGCCCGCAAGCGCCTCTGGATCAATCTCGGGAGCCCGGCCAACCTGCGCGTGAGGCTCAACGGCCGCGTCGTCCGTAACTTCCCCACGACGAACTCGATCGTCCTCGTCACGGCCAAGCGCGTCCGCACGCTCTCGACCACCTAAGACGGCTTGGACGCGCGCCCTCGCGCCGTCGTCGTCCTCACGGGCAGCGAGCTCGTGCGTGGAGACCGGGCGGACGCGAACGGCGGCTTCCTCGGGCGCGAGCTGACGCGCCTCGGCCTCCAGCCGGCACGGCTCGTGATCGTTGGCGACGACCCCGCCGAACTCGAGGCGGCCGTCCGGGAAGGTCTCGCAGGAGACGTCCTCGTCCTCTCGGGTGGGCTCGGGCCCACGCACGACGATCGCACGGTCGAGACGCTCGCGCGCGCGGCCGGCCGGCGGCTCGTCCTCGTCGAGGAGCTCAGCCGAGAGATCGAGGCTGTCTCACGGGGCATCGCCGCGCGGCTCGGCCGACCCTACGGCGACTTCGAGGCGGGAGTCCGCAAGCAGGCGTCCGTCCCGGAGGGGGGGATCGCGCTCGGGCTCGCGGGCACCGCCCCGGCGGTGCTCCTCGAGCACGAGCGTGGCGTAGCGGTCGCGCTCCCGGGCCCGCCGAACGAGCTGCGACGCCTGTGGCCCCGCGTCCTCGTCCACGAGGCGTTCGCGCGGGTCCTCGCGCGCGCGCACCCGCCCGAGCACACGGTCCTTCGCTTCTTCGGCCCGAGCGAGTCGGCCGTCGCCCGTGCGCTCGCGGAGACCGGAGGGGAGACCGAAGGCCTCGAGGTGACCGTGTGCGCGCACGATCTCGAGCTGCGTGTCGACCTCTTTGCGCGCGGCCCCGGCGAGGAGGACGCTCGTCGCGTGGCGGCGGCGCTGCGCCGGCGCTTCGGCGACGAGCTCTTCGCCGAGGACGACCGGCCCGTGGCTGAGCTCGTGCTCGATGTCTGCCGGAGGGCCGGGCTGACTCTGGCGGCGGCCGAGTCGTGCACGGGGGGCCTTGTCGCCGCGCGCCTGACGGACGTGCCCGGCTCGAGCGACGTCTTCCTGGGCGGGATCGTCGCCTACTCGGACGAGGCCAAGCGGCGGCAGCTCGGCGTCGAAGGAGAGCTCCTGCGCGAGCACGGCGCCGTCTCGGCCGAGGTCGCCGCCGCCATGGCGGCCGGCGCGCAGGCGGCGGTCGCCGCGGACGTGGCGGTGGCGGTGACCGGAGTTGCGGGCCCGGCCGGCGGCACGCCGGAGAAGCCGGTCGGACTCGTCTTCTTCCATGCCGAGTCTCCTGACGGAGACTCGGCACTGAGAATGCAGCTCCCCGGCGATCGAGAGGCCGTCCGCGCTCGCGCCACGGCAGTAGCTCTACACATGTTGCGGACGCTTCTGACACGATCCGCGCCAGACGCGTATGCCTGAGCGCGCTAGCGTCGAGGGACGTGAGCGCCTACGCCTCTTCTGCGCCCTGCTGCTGCCGGACGACGCCGTCGAGGAGCTCGTCGCCTGGCAGGGCCGCGAGCTCGCCGGCATCCGCGAGACCCGCCTCGTGCCGCCGGACAACCTGCACGTCACGCTCGCCTTCCTGGGCGGGAAGCCGGCCTCCGACGTCGAGCCCGTGCTGGGCGTCCTGCGGGCCGCCGCCGCCGAGTCCGTCCCCCCGGTGCTCTCGCCGTCCCGCTATCGGGAGACGCGCAGCGTCGGCATGCTCGTGCTCGCCGACGAGAACGGGCACGCGACGCGGCTCGCCGCCCAGGTGGGGGAGGAGCTCGAGGGCCTGGGCGTCTACGAGCGCGAGGCGCGGGAGTGGCTCCCGCACGTCACCGTGCTCCGCTTTCGCGCAAGGCCCCGGCTCTCCCCGCCGCTCCCGGAGCTCGGCCGGGTGAGTCCGTCCGAAGCCGCTCTCTATCATTCGGTGCTGCGACCGAGCGGGGCGCAGTACGAGATCGTGGAATCGGTTGCCCTAGGAGGTTGACGACTTGAGCGACTCCAATCGCGAACAGGCTCTGGACGCCGCGCTGAGCCAGATCGATCGCCAGTACGGCAAGGGTGCGGTCATGAAGATGAGCGACCAGGCTCAGGTCGCCATCCCGTCGGTCTCGACGGGGTCGCTCTCGCTCGACCTCGCGGTCGGCGTCGGAGGCCTGCCGCGCGGGCGCATCATCGAGATCTTCGGCCCCGAGTCCTCGGGGAAGACGACGCTTGTCTACCACGTGATCGCCGAGGCCCAGCGGCGCGGGGGCATCTGCGCGTTCATCGACGCCGAGCACGCGATGGATCCGGCCTACGCGCGCCGGATCGGCGTCTCGATCGACGACCTCCTCGTTTCGCAGCCGGACAACGGCGAGCAGGCGCTCGAGATCGCCGAGCTCCTCATCCGCAGCGGCGCGCTCGACGTCGTCGCCGTCGACTCGGTCGCCGCGCTCACGCCGAGGGCCGAGATCGAGGGGGAGATGGGGGACAGCCACGTCGGGCTCCAGGCGCGGCTCATGAGCCAGGCGCTTCGCAAGCTGGCCGGCACGCTCAACCGCACCGGCACCGTGGCGATCTTCACGAACCAGCTGCGCGAAAAGATCGGCGTAATGTTCGGCTCGCCGGAAACGACGCCGGGCGGCCGGGCGCTCAAGTTCTACTCCTCCATCCGCCTCGACATCCGCCGCATCGAGACCCTCAAGGAGGGCGTGGAGGCGATCGGCAACCGGGTGCGCGTCAAGGTCGTGAAGAACAAGGTCGCGCCGCCGTTCAAGCAGGCCGAGTTCGACATCATCTACGGCGACGGCATCTCCTGGGAGGGCACGGTCCTCGATGTCGGCCTCGAGCGGAAGCTCGTGCAGAAATCCGGCTCCTACTTCAGCTACGGGGACGAGCGGCTCGGCCAGGGCCGCCAGAATGCGACGGCCTTCCTGCGCGAGCACCCGGACGTGACCGAGGGGATACTCCGCGCAGTCCAGGCCGAGATCGGCCCCGAGGCGGTTGCCTCCTCGCGCCTGCTTCCCGTCAGCGGGACAACGGAGAAACAGGAGGCCAAGGAGCCTGCCGAGGTCGCGTCCTCGCGCTCCTAGTGCCCCCTAGGCTGACGGCGCTGCGCCGCAGGCGCCCCGGGCGGGTCGCGCTCGAGGTCGACGGGCGGCCGTGGCGCGTCGTCCCGGACGAGATCGTCGTCCGCTGCGGGCTGGCCGCCGGGCGGGAGCTGGAGCGGCCGTTGCTGCGGGCGATCCGTCGGGAGCTTCGCCGGGTGGAAGCGCTCGACCTCGCCGCGCGCACGCTCGGCCACCGGGACCTCTCCCGGCAGCGGCTCGCCGAGCGTCTCGAGGAACGCGGCGTCGCCGCGCGCGAGCGAGAAGGGACGCTGACGACGCTCGCGGAGGCGGGCATCCTCGACGACGCCCGCGCCGCTCGGGCTCGGGCGGCAGCGCTCGCCGAGCGCGGCTGGGGCGACGCCGCTCTCGAGGCGCGGCTCGAGGCAGACGGCTTCTCCGCCGACCTCGTCCGTGCCGCCGTCGCCGAGCTTCCGCCCGAGAGCGTGCGGGCGCGGGACGCAGCGGCCCGCGCCCAAGACCCTCGTAGGGCGTGGAGGTACCTGGCACGGCGCGGTTTCTCCCCGGACGCCATCGAGTCCGCGCTCGGCGCGCTGGACGAGGAGGGGCAAGACGGGCTAGGATAGCGGCACGGATTCACCCACAAAGTGCCTGCATTTGGAACGGCTTTTCGCCGAATCGGAATCACGACGAGACGACTACGCGAGAGAAGCGACTCTCACCATGACGACCCGCGAGCCGGCCTGGAGGAGACCTCGGGCGAGATCGTAGCCCGCTGACGAGGCGCGCCCAGCGCCGCTCGCACCGATTCTTCGAAGCGCCGTTCCTACGGGCCTGACCACGTAGGAGCGAGCAATGGGGATTTCCATCGGCCTCCTGATCCTGGGGATCCTGCTCGGCCTTGTCCTGGGTGCCTTCCTCGGCACGCGGGTCTTCGTCTCCCGCCGGCTCTCGGCAGCGGAACGCGACCGTCAGCGGCTCCTCGCCGACGCCGAACGGGCGGCCGGAGCCGTGCGGCGAGAGGCGCAGATCGAGACGCGCGAGCACGCGCTCAAGCTTCGTGCCGACGTCGAGCAGGAGCTGCGGGACAGGCGGGCCGAGATCCTCAAGATCGAGGAGCGCGTCGTCACGAAGGAAGAGGAGATCGACGGCAAGCTGACGGAGCTCGAGCGCCGCGAGCAGGGCCTGCTCGACCGCGAGACGCACCTCAGGCAGCTGCAGGAGGAGACGAAGGAAGCGAAGGAGACGCAGCTGCGGGAGCTCGAGCGCGTCTCCGGCATGACGGTCGAAGAGGCGAAGCGGGACGTGCTCGAGCGCTCCGAAGAGCTCGTCCGGCACGACCTCGCCCGCATGGTGCGGCAGCTGGAGGAGGAGGCCCGTACCGACGCGAAGCGGCGGGCGCGCAACCTCGTCGCGGACGCGCTCCAGCGCGTGGCTGCAAGCCACGCCGCCGAGACGACCGTCTCGCTCGTCGAGTTGCCGTCGGACGACATGAAGGGGCGCATCATCGGCCGCGAGGGCCGCAACATCCGCGCCCTCGAGAACCTCACGGGTGTCGACTTCATCATCGACGACACGCCGCAGGCGGTCGTCCTCTCGTCGTTCGACGGTGTGCGCCGCGAAGTCGCGAAGCTCACGCTCGCCAAGCTCGTGGAGGACGGGCGCATTCACCCGTCGCGCATCGAGGAGATGTACTACCGCTCGAAGGCGGAGATCGAAGACCACATCCGCCAGGCTGGCGAGCAGGCGGTCTTCGAGGCGAACTGCGGGAAGATGCACGACGAGCTCGTGAAGCTGCTCGGGCGGCTCCGCTACAGGACGAGCTACGGCCAGAACATCCTCAAACACTCGCTCGAATGCGCGCACCTGGCCGGGATCATGGCCGCGGAGCTCGGAGCCAGCGTGAAGACGGCAAAGCGAGCGGCGCTCCTCCACGACGCAGGCAAGGCGATGACGCACGAGGTGGAGGGCTCGCACGCGCTCATCTCCGCGCAGCAGGCGAAGAAGTTCGGCGAGTCGCAGCACGTCGTGCACGCGATCGAGGCCCACCATTACGAGGTGCAGCCGCAAACGGTGGAGGCCGTGCTCGTCATCGCCGCCGACGCGATCTCGGCCTCGCGGCCGGGGGCGCGAGGGGAGAACCTCGAGAACTACATCAAGCGGCTGGAGACGCTCGAGAAGATCGCCGCCGAGAAGAAGGGCGTCGAGCGCGTCTACGCCCTCCAGGCCGGCCGCGAGATCCGGGTGATCGTGAAGCCGACCGAGATCGACGACGACTCAGCGGTCCTCCTCTCGCACGAGATCGCGCGCGAGATCGAGGCCCAGCTCGAGTACCCGGGTCAGATCAAGGTGACCGTCATCCGCGAGAGCCGCGCGATCGAGTTCGCCAAGTAGTCGTCTCTACTTCGGCGTCGGCCTCCCGCGGAGGTCGAAGCGGGCAACCTGCGGCTCGTGGTCGCTCGCTTGGTCTGCAAACTCTGAGTTCACGTGCACGACGTCGTACTCGAACGGGAAGCGGGACAGGTTGCCGCTTACGAGGGTCTGGTCGAGCACCTGCGAGTTGCCCTCGAAGACGTACGAGTAGCGCTCCTCCTTCGGGAGCGTGTCCATCAGGTTCACCAGCACGCCTCCCTTGAGGAGGTCCACCGTCTCCGAGAACTCGAAGTCGTTGATGTCCCCGAGGACGACGACGTTCGCATTCGGGTCGGCGGCCAGCAGCTCGTCCACGAAGTCGTTCACGACCTGCGCCTGCTGATGGCGCGCGACCTCGGTGAAGCGCATCGGCGGCTGGAAGCGGCCGAAGAGAGGCTGGTCGCCGCCCTTCGAGCTGAAGTGGTTCACGATCGCGAAGATCTTCTTCCCGCGGGCACGGAACTCGGCGACGAGCGACTTGCGCGTCTCCTCGAAGGCCGGGCTGCCGGGCTCGATACGACCGGGGCTCGCCGACAGCCGCGGCCCCGAAGGATGGTCGATCACCGTCGTGGCCGTCGTCGCGTCGCCGCCCGGTCGGTCGATGACGCTGAGCCCGCGGTCGGTCCGAAAGAGGAAACCGACGCGGATGTTGCTGCCGGGAGCACCGCCGTCCTGGTTGTCCAGGGGATCGATCTGGCGATAGTCGTAGAGCGGGCCGCCGGCCGCCTGGATCGCGGCAATGAGCATGTTCCAGGTGACCGAGGCGTCGGTCGTGCCGCTGTCCGTCTGGCCGTCGTTGTCCTGCACCTCCTCGATCGCGATCAGGTCCGGAGCGCGGAGGTGGTTCAGGATCAAGTCGGCGTGGCGCGCGAAAGCCGGGCCGTCGCCGGGATCGAGATTCTCGACGTTGTAGGTCGCCATCGCGATCTCCTGGTCGCGGGGGGCCGCGGTGACCTCGCGCGCGAGGCCGCCGTCGACCGCGACGAGCGGAGCCGTGATGTTGAACTTGAAGTTGCCGAAGCTGTAGTCCATGACGCCGACGGCGGGAGTCGTGAAGCCGTCCGCCACGTCGACCACCGGCGTCGCCGTGAGCGTGTCGTCGAGGATGATCCGTTCCGGGTTGAAGTCGTTCGGGCGGATGACGATCCCTCCGCGAGCGGTCCTGATGCCCGCGAGAGACCCGCCGTCGCCGAGCACCGGGATCTCCCCAAACGCGTTCCTCGGCCCGACGGCGACCGCGTCGTTCACCTGGACGTGCATGCCCTCGAGGCTCTCGTAGAAGTCGATTCCGTCCTCGGCCGGGTCGAAGACGCCGCTCGTCTCGACGCTTCCGGACGAGTCGTTGTCGATCACCTCCGTCGGCGGGACGCGCCCTCCCGCCCCGATCACGGTGGGGGCGGGCAGCGCGTTGCCGCTCGAGAGCACCGTCACCGCCGGCGACGTGAGCTCCGTCGTCGTCAGGTTGGTGCTGCCCGAGCCGCCGGGCCGGAACTCGGCCACGTCGCCGCTCACCTCGACTGCGTCGCCGACGGCCACGGTCGCCGCTGCGGACGAGCCGAAGACGAACAGGCCGTCGGACGTGGCCGGATCCGCGTCCGGAGCTGGATCCTGGAAGTAGAAGCCGTTCGAGGACTTCGCGGTGACGATGCCCGGCACGCGGGAGGCCCGCTCGCCCTCGAGCGGCGAGATGTGCGCAGCGCCCTGGATCTCGTGGATCCGCGTCGGCGGCCCGATCGTCGCGAACGACCAGCTGAAGTCGCCGGCCATGGTGTCCGGCGGGTCGTCCGTGTCGACGTCGGTCACCTGGGCGGCTGCGATCGACACGGTGCAGGACTCGTCGGAGGCGAAGTCGGCGTCGAGGTCGAGGGTGAACGTCTGCGGGCCACCGCTGACCGTCGCCGGGTGCGCTCCGCTCGTCGTGCAGGAGATCGAGAACCAGGGGTCGGCCACGTTGACCGGCTCGCTGAAAGTCACCGTGACGTCCGCGTCGACGGGAACGTCCCCGGCCCCGCCCGCGGGATCGGTGGCGGTGACCGCCGGAGCGGCGTCGCCGTCCACGATCGTGTGGCTCCCGAGCCCGCTGAAGTCGTTGGTGGCGAAGCCGTCCCACTCGAGGGCCGGGTCGAAGGCGTCCGTCTCGTCCGGATCGCCCGCCTGGATCGCGGCCTTTCGCCGAAGCGTGTTGTCGGCGGTGCTCGTGAGGCCGCTGCCCCATTCGGTCCCTGGATTTTCACCCAACCTTCCGATCACATCGAGCAACGCCTCGCCCTTCCGGAGCCTGACTACGTCGTTGCCGTTGAACCAGCCTGCGCCGTTCGTCTGGTCGGCCTGGGCGAGAATCGCGCCGTCGGCCGAGGAGTGCGCGAGCACGTACACGTCGCCGGCCGCGACGGTGCCGGTCAAGTTGATCGTGAGGATGCACGACGTCGCCCCGTTGAAGCACATCTGCACCGAGTAGCCGTTGGCGGCGAGGTCGATGTCCGCACTCGTCCCGTTGTAGATCTCGAGCGCCTTGTTGTTGCTCGAGCCCTCGATGTACTCGGAGAGGAAGAGTTCCGTCGGAGTCGCCCGGGCGCTGCCGAGCGAGAAGACGAGCGGAACGAGGGCGGCGAGGACCAGGACCGGCAGGAACAGCCGCCTACGGCGTGTGTGCACGCGAAAAGACAAGTGAACTCCCGGGGTCGACCTCAAAGACCGGTGGATGGTAGCACTGTCCCGAAAGGCCCACATGGCCGCCCCGGGCCGGCGCTACAGTTGTGTCCGGTGAGGCGCTACCACGTCACGACGTTCGGCTGCCAGATGAACGCGCACGACTCCGAGCGGATCAAGGGCATGCTCGAGTCGCTCGGTCTCGGCGAAGCTGTCTCCCAGGAGGAGGCGGACGTCATCGTCTTCAACACGTGCACCGTGCGTGAGAAGCCGGACACGCGCTTTGCGGCCCATCTCGCGCAGGCCGCCGCGCTCAAGAAGAGCGACCCGGACAAGGTCATCGCCGTCGGCGGCTGCTACGCGGAGGCCCAGCGGGAGCGGATCTTCGAGCTCTACCCCTATGTCGACGTCGCCTTCGGGCCGGGCTCCATCCCGCACCTGGCCGAGTGGGTCGGAGCGGGCGGATTCGGCGTCGCACGCGGCCGTTTTGCCGAGTGGCGTCACTTCGCCGGCGACCTGCCCGCACGACGTGAGCGCCCGTTTCAGGCCTGGGTGCAGATCTCGATGGGCTGCAACTCGAGGTGCGCGTACTGCATCGTGCCGGCCGTGCGCGGCCGCGAGCAGAGCCGCCGACCCGGAGAAGTCGTCGCGGAGGTGGCCGGCCTGGCCGGGGACGGCGTCCGCGAGATCACGCTCCTGGGCCAGAACGTGAACTCGTGGGGCCGCGATCTTCTGCCGGGGATCGCGACGGAGTTCGGCGAGCTCCTGCGCGCGGTCGATGCGGTCGAGGGGATCGAGCGGATCCGGTTCACGAGCCCGCACCCGAAGGACTTCCGCGAGCCGGTGATCGCGGCGATGGCGGACTGCGCGACCGTCTGCGAGCACGCCCACCTGCCGCTCCAGTCCGGCTCGACGCGGATCCTGAAGGCGATGCGGCGGACGTACAGCCGCGAGCGCTACCTGGGCCTCGTCGAGCGCATGCGGGCGGCGATTCCCGATCTCGCGCTCACGACCGACGTGATCGTCGGCTTCCCGGGCGAGACCGACGCGGACTTTCGCGAGACTCTCGAGGTCGTCGAGGAAGTCGGCTTCGACGGCGCCTTCACCTTCGTCTTCAGCCCCCGACAGGGGACGGAGGCGGCCGCGATGGGCGAGCAGGTGCCCGAGCCCGTGAAGCACGACCGGATCGAGAGGCTGGTCGAGGTCGTGCAGCGGGTGGCGCACGCGCGCAACGCGGAGCGCGTGGACCGGGTGGAGGAGGTCCTCGTCGAGGGGCCGAGCCGAACGGACCCGGCGCTCCTCCGAGGCCGCACCCGCCGGAATACGACGGTCAACTTCAGAGGGACGGCGGCGCCCGGCGAGCTCGTGGACGTTCGGATCGAGGAGGCGACCTCGACGACGCTGAAGGGCACGGAAGCGGCCCTCGTGGCAGCCTAGGTGTTCGTCCCAGAGAGGTTGTTGACGCGCTGAAGCGGTGTTAGCCCGGCGAGGGCGCGGTGTCGTCTGAAGCGATTGTAGGAGTCGAGTGCTGGTGCTAGGGCGGCTGCCCGCTGGTGCTCGTGTTGGTAGGGGTAGGCGTAGGCCCAGAGCTCGAGCAGGGTGCGGATGAAGCG
>JBOHAD010000063.1:0-13511 GCA_050697555.1 Gaiellaceae bacterium
GGAGACAGGTCGGTTTCAAGGCAAGCAATCCCGCCAGCATGGTTGAGGGTCATCCCGCCGTCGCCTCGCACTCTCGACCGCCCATCGGACAGAGACGGCCACCCAGCGACGCTACACAGCATGGTTGAGCGAAGCCGATTGCGGACGTTTGCTGCCCGTTTGCTGCCCGAGATCATGGTCGAGCGTCGTCCGCAGTTGCGCAGCGCTCGAGCCGTCGAGGGTCTCCCGCGTGAGAGGCAGCGTGAGCTGGCCGAAGAAGCCGAGCGTCGTACCGATTTCCTCGCCTAGCGCCCGGCGAGCTCGACTGCGCGCCTGAGAATGTCGCGGAGGGTGCGCTGATCCTCCTGCGAAAGGGCTGCGATGGACTCGGGTGGCCGGCGCATGCTCTCGATGACGTGGCGCCGGACTTCCACGCCCTTGGGAGTCAGCGCGAGTGCCTTGACCCGACGGTCGTCGCCTGCACGCCGTTCGACAAGGCCACGGGCCTCGAGTCGGTCGGCGATGCCGGTCACGTTCGAGGCGTCGCAGACGAGGCGCTCGGCAATCTCGCTCATCGAGAGGGGTCGGTCGGGGTCGAGCAGCCGGAGCGCATGGGCCTGCGGAAACGTGAGGTCGACCTCCTCGAGCGAAGCGATGAGACGCGCCCGATTCGCGAGCGAGAGCTCGAAAAGGAGCTCCCACGCTTCACGCGCCGTCGCTGTCGAACGGGTTACCGTCGGCACATCGTGATGATACGTGAGGGCATGGATAGTCTGCAAGGTCAAAGCTTGACGGCTTCAACTATTCGCCGCTAGGCTACCGACCATGCATCAGCGCGCGATCGAAGCTCAGGGTCTGGTCATGCAGTACAAGAAGGGGCCGCGGGCGGTCGAAGGGATTGACCTCGCGGTCGCTTCCGGAGAGATCTACGGCTTTCTTGGCCCGAACGGGGCCGGCAAGTCGACCACGGTGCACATTCTCACGACGCTGCTCCCGCCGACGGCGGGCATTGCGCGCGTGGCCGGCTACGACGTGGCCAAGGAAGGGCCCCAGGTGCGGGCGGTCATCGGCGCGGCGCTCCAAGAGGCCGCCCTCGACCCACTTCTGACCGGACGCGAGCATCTGCGCCTCCAGGCGGCCCTCCAGGCGCTGCCGCGGGCGGAGCGCCGGCCGCGCGCCGACGAGCTGCTCGTGCGCGTCGGCCTCTCCCAGGCGGCGGATCGCAAGGTCCGCGGCTATTCCGGAGGCATGAAGCGCCGGCTTGACCTCGCTCTCGCGCTCGTGCACCGACCGCGCGTGCTCTTCCTCGACGAGCCCACGACCGGCCTCGACGTCCAGAGCCGAACGGCCCTCTGGGAGGAGGTTGAGCGGCTGGCGAAGAGCGAGGGAGTCACGGTCTTCCTCACGACGCAGTACCTCGAGGAGGCGGACGCGCTCGCCGACCGCATCGGGATCATCGACCACGGGCACATCGTCGCCGAAGGGACGCCGCGTGCCCTGAAGGCGCAGATCGGCCGGCCGACCGTCGAGGCCGTGCCCGCGGACGAGTCCGACACGGAGCAGGTCGCAGCCGTCCTGACGCGCTTCGGCGACCCCTGCGCGTCCTCGCAGGGGGCTGCGGTGAGGCTCCGCTCCGGCGAGCCGGATCTCGCAGACATCGTCCGCGCGCTCGACGCGGAGAACCTGAAGGTCGAGCACCTCCAGCTGCACCAGCCCTCGCTCGACGATGTCTTTCTCGCCAAGACCGGCCGCTCGCTCGAGGGCGCCGGCGAAGAAGCAGAGGCCGAGACCAGGGAGTTCGCCCCGGAGGCCGCGTGAACCAAGCCTTCGGCGATCAGGTCCTACTCCTCGCCGAGCGCTCAGTGGTACGCACGCTGCGCCAGCCGGCGAACGTCGTCTTCCCTCTCGTCTTCCCGCTGCTGCTGCTCGCGGTGAATGCCGGCGGGCTCGACTCCGCCACGCGCTTGCCCGGCTTCCCCACCGACTCCTTCGTCGCCTTCGCGCTCGCGATCCCGTTCATCCAGGGCGCGCTCTTCGCGACCATGAATGCAGGCACCGACCTCGCGCGAGACATCCAGACGGGCTTCCTCAACCGCCTGTCGCTGACGCCGATGCGCGGCGTCGCTCTCCTGGCAGGCCAGCTGGGCGGCGTCGTGACGATGGGGCTCGTGCAGGCGCTCGTCTACCTCGGCGTCGGGCTCGCCGTCGGGGTCCGCCTCGAGTCCGGGCCGCTCGGCGCGCTCGTCCTGCTCACCTTCGCGGTCGTCGTCTCGATCGGCTTCGGCGCGCTGGGCGCGTTCGCCGCGCTCCGGACCGGCTCGGGCGAGGCTGTGCAGGGCCTCTTCCCGGTGTTCTTCGTCTTCCTCTTTCTCTCCTCGATGAACATGCCCCGCGACCTGATCGAGATCGATTGGTTCCGGGCGGCGGCGACCGCGAACCCGGTCTCGTACCTGATCGAGTGCGTCCGCAGCCTGATCATCACCGGCTGGGACGGCGAGGCGCTCGCGCTCGGCTTCGGGATCGCGGGTGCGATCATGGTCGTCGCGCTCGCGCTCGCGGCAGTGTCCCTGCGGACGAGGCTGGCGCGCTCGTGAGGGCGGTCGCAGTGGCAGAAGGAGTGGCATGGCGAACGCTCCACAACGTCTTCACGAATCCGTCGCTCCTCATCCCCTCGCTCGTCTTCCCGCTCTTCTTCTTCGTTGCTTTCGCCGGTGGGCTGTCGCGGGTCGAGGACGTGCCCGGCTTCGACTTTGCCTCCGGCTACACGGCTTTCCAGTTCGTGTTCGTCCTGCTCCAGTCGGCCGCCTTCGGCGGCGTCTTCACCGGCTTTGGGATCGCACGCGATTTCGAGACCGGTTTCGCGCGGCGGCTCCTGCTCGCGGCGCCGAATCGCACCGGCATCGTGCTCGGTTACGCCGGAGCGGCGCTCGTGCGCTGGCTGCTTACGGCCGCCGTCCTCACCGCGGTCGCGCTGATCGCTGGAATGAAGGTCGGCGGCGACGGGGTCGACCTCTTCGGCCTGTACACGCTCGCGCTGATCGTGAACGTCGCGGCCATCCTCTGGGCGAGCGGGGTGGCGATGCGGCTGCGGACGATGCAGGCCGGCCCGGTCATGCAGATGCCTGTCTTCCTCGTGCTCTTCTTCGCCCCGGTCTACGTGCCCCTTTCGCTGCTCGAGGGCTGGATCCACTCCCTCGCCACGGTCAACCCCTTGACGCGCGTGCTCGAGGCCGGCCGCGGCCTGCTCGACGGCAGCCCGACCGAGGTGGGCGTCGCCTTCGCGGTGGCCGGCGGGCTCGCGTTCGCCTTCTCGCTCTGGGCGCTCCGGGGCCTCCGCAGCGCCGAGCGGGCGGGATAGCCGGGGTGCCCGGCTTCAGCTCTCTCCGGCAGCAGACCTAACAGATCATGCCGAGTTGCAGGTATCTCTACGGGAGCGACGGGACTCGAACCCGCGACCTCCGGCGTGACAGGCCGGTCTTGGCGAGTCCGGGCTCGCCGGGTGTAGGCAATCACGGGCCGTAGGCGGTTGACCTCGATCGCGTGGTTCATCTGCTCGAACTGCGGCCGGCTACCGACCGCGATCATGCGCAGCGTGAGCCCCTTGGCCCAGAGGACCTGAGAGACAGTGCTCCTCGGGGACGACGACGACGTCCGCTACCTGCGGATGCCGCACGATGTCCTCGCCGACCAGATGGAGGACGTGCTCGACGTCTGGTACGGCGCCCTCGAACCCGCACCTCAGGACGACGATAGGAACGCCATTCAGCGCGAGCGCGATGAAGACGCGCCCCTCGTGCGGCGTCAAGACCTCGTCGATCGCGGTCCGGCATTGGGCGATATCCGGGCGTGCCCCCGGTCGGCGAGCGTGGGCTCGCGAGCCCCGGCGTTGCCGGCTGACGCGCGGTCGCCCCGTGGACGGATGAGGTACCACGCCTCGACCTCGCCCTTCCCCTTGAGCGCGATCGTCCCCCGCGGCTCGCACTCGAACTCGTCGGCCAGCAGCTCGTACGTCGCCCGAGTGATCTGGATCCGCCCCGGCGTCCCGTGGGACTCCATGCGACTGGCCGTGTTCACGGCGTCGCCCCAGAGGTCGTAGAGGAAGCGCTTCCGGCCGATCACCCCGGCCACCACCGGGCCCGAATTGATGCCGATCCGGAGTTCGAGGCCGAGGTGCCCGACTTCGTCGTCCGAGCGCATCGCCTCAAGCATGTCGAGCGCCATGAGCGCGAGCGCGCGAGCATGGTCCGGGCGTGGTGTGGGAACGCCCGCGGCGACCATGTAGCAGTCACCGATGGTCTTGATCTTCTCGAGCCCGTACCGCTCCGCGAGCTCGTCGAAGTGACTGAACAGGTGATCGAGGTAGCCGACCACCGCGGCGGGCGGGAGCCGCTCCGACCAGAGCGTGAAGTCGCACACGTCGGCGAACAGGATCGAGGCCGACCCGATCTGATCCGCGATCGGCTGGGTCCGGGCCTTCAGCTTGTCGGCGATCGAGCGCGGCAGGATGTTGAGCAGCAGGTTTTCGGCCTTAGCCTGTTCCAGCCGGAGCGCTGCTAGCGCATCGCGGCGCTGGCTGGCGAAGACCGCGAGCAGCGTGAACACGATGGTGCCGCCGACCGCGATGTTCAGGGCCAGCATCGTGCTCGTGAACCAGCCGGGCAGCGGCGGCCAGATTGGGCCGCTGACCTCGCCCGCGATCCCCGATCCGAGGAACACGACGAGGTACGCAACGTACCAGCGGGCCGCCGACCCGACCTCGCTGAACACGAGCGCCCCGAGCGGGGCGAGAATCCCCCAGAGGCCGACGCCGCCGGAGTCGAGGAATCCGCCGAGCGGGATCATCGACAGCGTCGGCGCGAGCAGGATGTCGACCTGGCCCACCCGGAGCAGCCACGGGAAGTCGCGCGTGCGCGAGAACACGGCGATCGCACCGAGCAGGACGCCGAAGTACACGAGCGGCACCACACCGACCGGCGATCCGAACGCGAGATACAGCGCTCCCCACAGCGCCGCGACCGGCAGGATCAACATTGAGATCAGGACCAGCAGCGCCTTTCGGGCGCGCAGGTCCTCGTCGTCGTGGGGATCCGCGCCGACAAGCGTTACGCGCGCGGTGACGCGATCCACCGCCGCTCGGGTCCGGTGCACGAGGTGCATCGCGGGAGACGTTACTCGTGGAGCCGTTGGCACTGCGGCATCCGAAACCACAGCCGCCAGGTCCCTTGCCGAGTTGGGCGCTGGCGGCTTCTCGATCACCGTGCACCAGCCGAGTCCGCCCTTCAGGGGTTGTATGCGGGGACATCCCGATGCGCTGAGGGATGCAAGCGGTTCCCTGCGCGTGGCGATCCACCATGCGGCCGAAGCAAATGCGGTAGGCCGAGGGTTGGATCCGCATGCCTACAACCGACCGGCGGTCATTCGTCACCTGCCGAGACAACGCGTGCCCGCGGCGAGCGTCGCATGTCGCCCTGCGGGCGGGAGCTTCCAGGAGCCTCCTGCGGGATCAGCGCAGGATGCGCTGTTGCCTCATAGAGCAACGAGCCTGGATCCGCCCCCCGGCGGCTACGTGATGCCTTGCCGCTTGAGGAAGGCCCGTACGTCTTTGGGCAGCACCAGGTGCTGCGGGTGGGTTGGCGACTCCGCGAAGCCGTACTGTTGGTACCAGGCTTGGCGGCGTCGTGTGGGACGGCAAGCAGCGAGCCTGTCGTGGCGGGGTGCGACGACCACTTCGGGGCTCGCTCGCGAGCTCGGTTTCTCGCGACGGTCGTCCGTTATCCTCCCCGGAGGTCAAGCGGCTCGGACTCGTTCGGCGCACGGAGGTGCTTCGCAATGGCTGAGAGGGAACCTGCAAAGAAGGCCACGCAGAAGTCCGCCAAGAGCACCACCGCGAGCGGCAAGACGTCCAAGGGATTCACGGACGAGGAACGAGCTGCGATGAAGGAGCGCGCCCAGGAGCTGAGGGCGGCCGCGCGCCGCGGCCCGCGCGCGGACAAGGCGGACGGGGAAAGCGCCCTGCTCGCGAAGATCGCCGAGATGCAGGGACCGGATCGCGCCATGGCCAAGCGGCTCCATGCGATCATCAAGGCCAGCGCGCCAGCCCTCTCGCCGAAGACCTGGTACGGGATGCCCGCGTATGCCAAGGACGGCAAGGTCGTCTGCTTCTTCCAAAGCGCGCAGAAGTTCAAATCGAGGTACGCGACGTTGGGCTTCAGCGACGAGGCGAAGCTCGACGAAGGCGCCATGTGGCCGACGTCCTTCGCGCTGAAGGAGTTGACCGCCGCCGAAGACGCAAGGATCGGCGCGCTCGTGAAGAAGGCGGTGAGCTGAGGACTGAGCTCGCGACTGGGCCCCGCCCAGCTTCCGCTGACAGAGCCTGAGCATGTGAATGCGATCCACGGGCTCGTCCGCTGGGTGTCCTGGCAGTCGCGCGAGCGAGAGCCGCACCGGGTTGCGCTGGGGCACGTCCTCCAGCCACCGCCTGGTCCGTACGGGAGCGGCGCGCATCCTTACCTCACCCTCGGAACGGCGACGGTCGACGGTGTGGTGCTCCGGGTGCCGGCGCGTACGGCACTTCGCTCGGACGAGCGCGGCACTCTGGTCGGAACGGTCCCGGTCGAGGGGACGGAGCTTGACTTCCGTTCGGCCCGTGTAATCGCCGACACGAAGCTCGATCACGGCTACACCGATCTCGGGCGCGACGACGTGGGCCTTGCGCGCGTGGAGCTCAGCTCTGGCGAGGGTGGGACCGGCCTCACCCTCTGGGTCGACGAAGGTTATCCCTACCTCATGGTGTTCACGGGCGACCGTCCGGACGTCAGCCGCCGTGGCCTTGCCGGCGAGCCCATGACCTGCGCGCCGAACGCCTTCCGGAGCGGGGACGGCCTGATCCGGCTCGAGCCGGGCGCGTCGGTGACGACCGCCTGGGGGATCGCGCCGCGGTCGCAGCTACAAGACGGTGGTCCTGCCCGAGAGGGGGCATGATCCACTCACGCATGGCGGATGCGGATCGGTTGGCGGACCGGACCGACCAGCGTCTCCCACGCCGACGCCTGGTCTGCGCGGAGCGGGCGGCGTCGAGTAGCTTCGCGTGCTCTTCGGGAGCCGCAATGCCATCCCACAGCAGAGCCCGTGCGGGATGACAGCCTCGACGTAATTCGTCAGCAAGGAGAAAATACCTGCAAAACCGCCACTTTTGAATCTCACGCGGGATAACCGCGGGATGGAACGCGGCCGGCGGTCGTATGCGCCTAACGAGACAACAGAAGATGTCGGTTTGCAGGATGTGTTCAGCGGGAGCGACGGGACTCGAACCCGCGACCTCCGGCGTGACAGGCCGCTTTGGGCGTACCGACGATTGGCGACGATGTACGCGTAATCGCTCTATTCGTGCGGCTTTCTGGGTTCTCGCCGAACCCACTCCGACGCTTCTATGTTGTCAAGGCGAGCGTCGGCATCTCGCGTAGGCGTCGGTAGAAATAGCGAGCGAGCGCGCGTTTGACGCAGCGGCGTGCTTCCCGAGCGGTCTTGCCGGCGGCGAGCAGCCGTTGGTAGTAGGCGGCCGTTTCTCCGTGGTGGTGGATCCTGGCGAGGGCGACGACGTGGAGCGCCCAGTTGAGCTGACGGTCGCCACCGCGGTTGAGCCGGTGCCTTCGCTGTCGTCCGCTCGAGGCCTCGACCGGGCTGGTGCCGGCGAGGGCGGCGAAGGAAGCCTCGCTCGTCATCCGGCTGGGGTCGCCGCTCGAGACGAGGAGCTGCGCACCGCAGACAGGCCCGACGCCGCACTCCTCGAGCAGGTCGGGCGCGACCTCGGCGAGAAGGGCGGCGAGTCCACGCTCGACCTCGGCGATCTCCTCGGAAAGGCGCGCCACCCGACGGCCGAGCCGGCGCAGCACAGCGGTGACGGCATCCGAGCCGGGCCGAAGGCGGGCCGCCGCGGCGGCGAGTCGCTCGCCCGAGAGCGCTCCCAGACGATCGCGCACCTGGTCGGGAGCGGTGACGAGCAGCGAGCTCAGCTGGTTGAGGGCGGCGGTGCGCGCCCGCACGGCGCTTCGACGCTCGAGCAAGAGCAGGCGCAAGTCCTCACGCCAGCCGCCACCACGAGGAATGCTCAGCCCCTCGCCGGCGACAATCCGTCGGGCAGCCAAGGTCGCGTCGATCAGGTCGCTCTTGCCACGACGACGCTCCTGCCGGCGCGGCCGCTCACACTCCCAGACGAGGACCCCCGCGCGCTCGAGGAAGCGGACGAGCCCGGCCCCGTAGCTGCCGGCACCCTCGACGGCGAAGACCGGCGAGCCCAGCGCCAGCGCCCAGGAAAGCAAGGAGCGGTAGCCCGCCGCAGTCGTCTCCACCTCCTGGCTGTCGAGCTCGGCGCCCAACCCGTCGAGAGCGACCGCCACGTGCACGTCCTTGTGCGTGTCAACACCGATTGCCACCGTCCCCTCCATCACCTAGCCTCCTTGCCGTCGACGTGGTCGACCGGCCTGGACAGGGCTGTGTCGGGCAAAGGACGCAGGCTTCTATCAGGTCACCGGCCAGTCGAACGAAGCGACGGCGGGAGACAGGTCGGTTTCAAGGCAAGCAGATCCCGCCAGCATGATTGTGGGTCATCCCGCCGTCGCTTCGCACTCTCAGCCGCTCATCGGACAGACGGACACCAAAGCGACGCTACACAGCATGGTTGAGCGAAGCCCGTTTCAGACGTTTGCTGCCCGTTTGCTGCCCGAGCCGGCTGGTCGGGCGGGCCTGTATGGAGGCGCCCGGAAAGACGACTGAGGGCCGCCGAAGCGGCCCTCAATCCTTGTAGGGCATGGGGATCGCAGTGGTCGCTATCCAGCTCGAGCCCGCGAGCTGAAGAATCTAGTTCCGCTCGCGCAGAAGCGCGCCCAGGTCGGCCAGCGGCCCCAGGTGCCGCAGCTTGTCCGGGTTGATGATCGAGCTCACGCTCTGGATCTGGCCCTCCGCGACGTCGAGGATCATCACTTTGATCAGCCTGCCCTCGCGGTCGAAGAACAACGCACCTGGTTGTCCGTTCACCTCCTCGCGGCGCGAGGTCAAGCCGAGGCGGGTGCCGGCACGCAGCACCGCGATCAGCCTGCGCGCCGCCCTGGCGCGGCCGTGGACCGCACGTTTGAGGGCGGGTGCCTTGCCGCCGCCGTCGCCGCGGAGCACCACGTCGTGGGCCAGCAGCTCCTCCAGCCCTTCGAGATCGCCCTCCTCGGCGGCCGCGAAGAAGCGGGTCGCGAGCTTCTCCCGCTGCTCGCGCGAGGCCTCGAACCGGGGGCGCCGCTCCTCCACGTGGCGGCGGGCCCGTGCGACGAGCTGGCGGGCGTTCTGCTCGCTCGTGCCGACGATCTCCGCGATCCGGTCGTAGGGCTCGTCGAACACGTCGTGCAGCAGGAACGCGGCGCGCTGCTCGGGCGACAGGCTCTCGAGCAGGACGAGGAAGGCGAGCGACAGCGAGTCCGCCATCTCGGCCTTGCGGGCGGGATCGTCGTCGGCGCTCGCCACGAGCGGCTCCGGCAGCCACTCGCCCACGTAGGTCTCGCGCCGGACCCGCGCCGAGCGGAGCTGGTCGAGCGAGAGCCGCGAGACCACCGTCGACAGGTAGGCGCGCGGCGACTCGATCCGCTCGCCGCCCTCGCGCGCCCGGTGGAGGCGGAGGAACCCCTCCTGCACCACGTCCTCCGCCTCGCTCACGCTGCCGAGCATCCGGTAGGCGATGGCGAACACCGGCGGGCGGAGCTCGTCGAACTCCTCCTCGGTCATCGCTCAGCCGAGTCCCTGCGCGAAGCCCTGCCGCCAGCTCGCATACCGGAGCTGCCAGCCGAGCTCGCGCTTTGCCTTCTCATTCGAGGCACCCCGCACCTCGGTCATCATGACAGTCGCCGCCTCGCCGGCCGCCAGCCGCCCCAGCCAGCGTGGGATGCGCCTCGGTGGCTTGGCACCCAGCGCGCTCGCCAGCACCGGCAGCCACTCCCGCACGGGCGCGGGGTCGTCGTCGACAATGTTGTAGATACCCGGCTGGCCGTGCTCGACCGCGGCCGCGGTCGCCGCCGCGGCGTCTTCGATGTGGACGTGCGACCAGACGCCACCACCGTCCCCGACGATCGGGAACCGACGCTTGCGGATCGGCGCCGCCATCACCGCGTCCGGAGCCAGGCTGATCCCGGTCCCCGGACCGTAGAAGCCGCCATAGCGCAACACGAGACCCTCGCCCCACTCGATCGTCGTCACCGCCTGCTCCAGGTGGAGGATCGCCGCCAGCCCCGGCGCCGGCAGGTCGGGATCGAGGGGATCGGCCTCGGTCTGCACCGGCCCGCCCGTGCGGGCGAATCGAAAAGCCCCAAAGCTCTGCGCCACGAAGCGCCGTGCCCCCACGGCGCGGCCGGCGGCCAAGAGATGGTCCGTCCCCTCGGTACGCAGTCGGTTGGTCATGGTGAACGCGACGGAGCGGTCGGGGTGCCGCATGTCACGGGCGCTCATCTCCCCGGACAACGCCGTGAGCTGATGCACGATCACCTCGGGCTCGGCGGACGCCACCGCCTGGGCGACCGCGTGGGGGTCGAGAGCGTCGGCCACGACCGGGCGCGCCCCCAACGCCCGCAGCCCATCCTGCTTCGACGCGCTCCTGGTCATCCCGACCACCTCGTGGCCTCGCGCCACGAGCTGCGGGACGAGCGCTCTGCCGAGAACGCCTGTGGCGCCGGCTACGAAGACCTTCATGACTGCTCCTCTCGTCTCATTTACCCTCTCAGACGAGATAGAGGCGCCGCCTGTGACAGTGCTCAGCGCTCGGTGCTCAGCGCGCGCACGTCCGCTGAGCAGACCCCTGTCTTCGCCATCGGGAAGCGGAAGTGTCGTCTGTCCGTGGGCCGGTCAGCCCGACAGTGGAACGCAGCAGTTGGTCGAGTATCACCTCGCTCCATCGGCCAACTGGCCACACTTGGCCTGAGGTCATCTGTTGTCTGTCCAGGCGCGGATTGCGCGTTTTCGCGCTCGTCCGCTCCCATGCAGACAACGCAATACGCGGATTTGCAGCCTTTTTTCGCTCTTTACTCGTCAGTAAGCGACCGTGCAGCTGCTGCCCGTTTGCTGCCCGAAAGCGCCAGGCTGAGTCAGGCACCGCGACGCTTGGCGACGAACTCCTCCAAACGGCCTTATTTGCAGGGTTTTTCGGCTCCGGGGTCAGCCCGGTGCCGCTTGGTTGAGCCAATCGTCCAACGACGTTTGGGCCACGAGTGGGCCACGATCTTGCCATGGCAGACAACACCTCGCCCCTGGGCAAAATCGCCTCACGCCTTCTCAGGGCGGTGCGGTAGTTTGTTTGTGCGGCAGCTATCGGACCTGCATGTCGACGGGCGTTGGTCACGTGGCGGGGTGAGAGAGATTGAGTAGTGCCTGGGTAGCCGTTTCGTCGGCCGCGTCGGAACGCGTACGGTCGTCCTCTTGTGTCCTCCGTTCAGTTGTTCAGCTCGAGCAGTCACGACCGTCAGCCAGACCGAGCTCGGGAAGCTGGCACAGCGAGTCGAGGAAGCAAGAGATCGACCGCCGGAGGAGCTGGCGCCCTCCTTCTCGCCCTGGGTCATGAAGATGGCGAGGATGCCTGTCCGCGTCGCCGGCTTCAACAAACTGGCTTCAGTGTCCGCCTGACTGGGCATCACCGAGACCCAGATGTCTGCGACGGGCTCCGCCTCGTGGGCCTTGCACGACGCTGTGTACGTAGCACCTTGTCACGCGCGTCGGTGCCTTTGACGCTGAGTGCGGGGAGGTACCGGCGTCGTTTCTATCGATCCCGGCGTGGGAACGGGCAGTTCCCGGAGCTTCTCGAGGGCTCGCTCGTTCTTTCCATCGGGGCTGAGGTCGTCCCACGATTCGATCTCGTCCAGCGTCCGTTGCGCCCACGCCTCGACCGTGTTGAGGAGGCTGATGAAGAAGTCAACCGCGAGCGCGCGGATGTAGACCTGATCCTGTGTGACTGCCATGCCCTCGAGGAACTCCTGCTTGACCTGTCCACTGAACCGGAGCATCTCTCGGGCATCGGCGAGCACCAGCTCGAGGGTGGCGATGATCTCGTCCTTGGTCCCCAGAGGTGCTACGAAGAGACGGATCATGGCCTCGAAGTCCATGGCGAAAGGGGAGACCGGCGTGGCGAGCCACTCTCGTAGCGCCTCTCGCCCCTTCTCGGTGATCGAGTAGACGGTGCGCGCCCTTTTGCCGACGTGTTCCTTCTTCTCTTCGAGCAGGCCCATCGAAGAGAGGCGTTTCACCTCCCGATAGATGGCGCTTTCGGCTCGCGGCCACACGTATCTGAAGTAGCGAACCCGCTGTTGCGCCAGCTCGTACGTAGACCAGGGACGCACCGCTACCTGGGCCAGCACCGCATAGGAAGTCGTGGTCAGTCTCGGGGTCATATCTCCTCTTGACATACTCCAAACGCGAGTATATCGTACTCCAAATTAGAGTATAGGCCATGGACCCCAGATGGCCGGGATGCCGAAAGGAGCCCGGCGGGGGCGAGGAGGTGGCGATATGGCGGCCGAGCGCGGACGTGAGTACGTCGAGACGCTTGTGATCGGAGGCGGGCAGGCGGGCCTGTCGATGGGGTACCAGCTGTCGCGGCGCGATCTGCCCTACAAGATCGTCGATGCCAACCCACGTATCGGCGACGTGTGGCGCAACCGTTGGGACTCATTCCGGCTGTTCACCCCCAACCGACTTAATCGGCTTCCGGGGATGCGCTTCCCCGGATTTCGCTGGGGGTTTGCCAGCAAGGACGAGTGGGCCGATCACCTCGAGTCCTATGCCCGGAAGTTCGACCTTCAGGTCGAGACGGGAGTCAGGGTGGAGAAACTGACTCGGGAAGGGGATCGCTTCATCGCCATCTCAGGCGACCGACGATTCGAAGCAGACAACGTCGTGGTTGCGATGTCGAGCTGGCAGCGCCCGCGGGTTCCCGATCTCGCGTCCGAACTCGATCGCCGGATCGTCCAACTTCACGTCGCCGAGTACAAGAACCCGCGCCAGCTCCAAGAGGGAGACGTCCTCGTCGTGGGAGCAGGCAATTCTGGAGCCGAGATCGCCATCGAGGTGGCACGGACTCACAAGGTGATGCTGTCGGGTCCAAGCACGGGCGCGATCCCCTTCCGGCCCGAAAGCGTTGTCGCCCGTGTCCTGATGCCGATCATCGGTCGGATCATCTTCCACCGGCTGTTAACGATCAGGACTCCCATCGGGAAGAAAGTTCGTCCGAAGATGATCTCGAGCGGCGAACCTCTGATCCGAGTCAAGCCCAAAGACCTCAAGGCCGCGGGCGTCGAACGCGTTTCTCGGGTCACCGACGTTCACGACGGATCGCCGCAACTCGAGGACGGCCGCACCGTGGAGGTCGCCAACGTCGTGTGGTGTACGCCCGTCTGCCTGCTGGGCTACGTACATCCGCTGCGAGACTTCTCGTTCCCCTCGGATGCGGCGGCACGGATGAGCGCTTTGCATGCCCAGCGCCACACCTCCCTCGCCTCTCGGGGCTTGACGCC
>JBOHAD010000064.1:0-12836 GCA_050697555.1 Gaiellaceae bacterium
GGGGCTTTTCACGAGCAGGTCCACGCCTTCGAGGAGCGCGGGGTCCTCCGCGCCCAGGACGACTTCGACACCTGCCGCGCGAAGCCTGCCGGCGTCGAGGTCGTCCTTCCGGTCGACGCCCAGGACCCCCACCCCCCGCCGGGCGAGCGCGAGCGCCGCGGCCTCGCCCGAGCGCGCGAGGCCGAGCACGAGCGCTCTCCGAGTGCCTCTCCACGCGATGCCCCCCGGCTCCTGACCCGCGATCACGCGGCGCCAGAGCCCACCCTCGCCCTTACCAAGGCTGCCAAGCCTTGGCTGCGGGCGAGTGCGAACTCTGGCTTGGTGCTCGCGACCCAAGAGCTCGGCTGCATCACGTAAAGAGGCACTACGCAGCAAACCTGCTCGCGTAGCGGTAGTAGAGGACGAAGCCGCAGGCGCAGAGGATCGCCGTGACGATCCAGAAGCGCACCATGATGCGGGTCTCCGACCACGCCTTCATCTCGAAGTGGTGGTGGAGCGGCGCCATCAGGAGCACGCGGCGCCCGAGCCACTTGAACGTGAGCACCTGGAGCATCACCGAGAGCGCCTCGATCAGGAAGATGCCGCCGATGAGAATGAGCAGCACCTCGGTCTTCGTCATGATCGCGAAGGCGGCGAGCGCGCCTCCGAGGCCCATGGAGCCGGTGTCGCCCATGAAGACCTGCGCCGGGAAGGCGTTGTACCAGAGGAACCCGATCGAGGCTCCGATCAGGCTCGCGCCGAGGATGGCGAGGTCGAGGTCGATCTGGTCGGCCTGGCCGCTGATGCGCAGGCTGGCGAGCGCCGCGACGAGGCTCATCGCCGTGTAGGTGAGGATGGCGATCGTCGTCGTACCGGCGGCGAGCCCGTCGATTCCGTCCGTGAGGTTCACGCCGTTGGCCGCCCCGGCGATGATGAAGAAGAGGAGGACGTACCAGCCCCAGGAGAGGGGCACGTTCGCGTCGACGAGCGGGATGTAGACGTCCGTCTTCAGCGGGTTGTCCAGCCCGCGGGCGGCGACGAACCCGACGACGACGGTGATGGCAGCGAGCCAGAGGAGCTTCCAGCGGCCCGCGAGCCCGAGCGAGCGGCGGCGGGAGACCTTCGTCCAGTCGTCCACGAACCCGATGGCCGCGCAGCCGAGCGTGACGAAGAACGCCGTGACGGCCGGCACCGTCCTCCCGGAGAAGACGAGGAAGGGGATGGCCATGGCGATCATGATCAGGAGCCCTCCCATCGCGGGCGTGCCCTGCTTGATCACGTGGCCTTCCGGGCCCTCCTCGCGGATGTGCTGGCCGAACTCGTTGCTGCGAAGGAAGTCGATGAACTTGGGTCCGGCCACGATCGAGATGACCATGGAGAGAACGCCGGCGAGCAGCACCTCGACCATAACTGGAGGCTAAGACTAGGCCGGGACGACGGCGACCGCGTCAGCGATCGCCTCGAGCCCCATCGCCCTCGATCCCTTCACGAGCACGCAGTCGCCCTGGCGGAGCACCTGGCGCAAGGCAACCAGTCCAGCCTCGACCGTTGGGGCCCAGCGCGTGAGCGGAACTCCGCGGGCGCCCTCGACGTACCCGCGCGCGAGCGGGCCGACGGCGACGAGCACCTCCACTCCGGCGCGCGCGGCGGCGCCGCCGACGTCGCGGTGGTACGAGGACGCGCCCGGCCCGAGCTCGGCCATGTCGCCGAGGACGGCGACCTTCCGCCGCCCGCCGGCCCGCTCGCGGAGGTGCTCGAGCGCGGCCGTCATCGAAAGCGGGTTCGCGTTGTAGCAGTCGTTGATGAGGGTCCCGCCCCCCGGGAGCGGCACCTCCTCCCCCCGCCAGCGCGAGAGTCGAACCTGACGGGCGCCGCGCTGCGCCTTGCCGAGCGGGAGCCCGAGGGCGTGGAAGGCCGCGAGCGCGGCGAGCGCGTTCGTCGCGTTGTGGCGCCCGCCGAAGGAGAATTCGAGCGTGAGCGGGCGGCCGAACGCCTCTACCTTCAGGCGCGAGCGCCCGTCCCGCGCCGTGAAGTAGGAGAGGCGGACGTCGCCGCCCTCGCCGAAGCGGAAGACGCTGATGTCCTCGCGCGTCAAGTAGGGGTCGAGCGAGTGCTCCCCGGCGGGCACGACGGCGGTTCCACCAGGCGGGAGCGACTCGACGACCTCGGCCTTGGCCTGCGCGACGCGCTCGACGGTGCCGAGAAGCTCGAGGTGCACCGGCCCGACGCTCGTGATCACCCCTACGTCGGGCCGGGCCACCTCGCAGAGCTCGGCGATCTGGCCGAGCCCGCGCATCCCCATCTCGAGGATGGCGATCTCGGTCTCAGGCTCGAGCCGGCAGAGCGTAAGCGGGAGGCCGATCTCGTTGTTCTGGCTTCCCTCGGCCACCACAGTGGAAGCGTGGGGAGCGCAGAGGGCGCCGAGGATGTCCTTCGTGGACGTCTTCGCGGTCGAGCCGGTGACGGCGACGATCCGCGCCGAGCTGCGCTCGCGGACGGCGTGACCTAGGGAGGCCAGCGCGCCGAACGCATCCTCGGGGAGAAGCGTCGCGGCGGCGCCGTTGCCGAGGGCGTCCTCGGCGAACTCCGCCCCCCGGCCGACGGCGACGAAGAGGTCGCCGGGCTCCACGCGGCGAGAGTCGATGGTGACGCCGGTGGCCTCGTCCGCCCCTGGCGCGCGCTCGAGCCGCCCGGGCGCGAGCGCCTCGACCTCGTCGAGCGAGAGCGCGATCACGCCGCCGCCCGGCTGCGCCGGAGCGCGTCGCGCGCGACCTCGCGGTCGTCGAACGGGATCGTCCGGTCGGCGAACTCCTGGCCCTGCTCGTGGCCCTTGCCGGCGATGACGACGACATCGCCCTCGTCCGCGCCGGCGACGGCGAGCGCGATGGCTTCGGCGCGATCGGGCTCGACCTCGTACTCGCCCTCCATGCCTCGAAGGATCTCTTCGATGATCGCGCCCGGCTCCTCGCTGCGCGGGTTGTCCGAGGTGACGATCGCCCGGTCGGCGAGACGGCTCACGACGGCGCCCATGAGCGGGCGCTTCGTCCGATCGCGGTCGCCTCCGCAGCCGAAGACGCAGGTGACACGGTTGCGGGCGAGCCTGCGGGCCTCGGCGAGCACGTTCTCGAGCGCCTCGGGCGTGTGCGCGTAGTCGACGATGACTGCGAAGGGCTGGCCTTCGTCGACGCCCTCGAAGCGTCCGGGAACGCCGGCAACGTGCTCGACACCGCGAACGATCGCGTCGTCCTCGATGTCGAGGAGCCGAGCGCCCGCGACAGCGGCGAGGACGTTCTCGACGTTGAACCGCCCCAGCAGCCGCGGCGCGAACGAGAGTCCGGCCGCGTGGAAGCGGGTGCCGGTGGGGGTCAGCTCGAGCTCGTCGGGACGGACGTCGGCATCGTCGGCGAACCCGAAGGTGAGCGGCCGCTCACCCAGCGCCCGGAGGTCTTCGGCCAGGCGGCTGCCGTGAGCGTCGCCGACGTTGACTGCCGCGGGCGGGCGGTTGCCGTCGGGATCCGGCTCGGCAAAGAGCCGGCGCTTGGCGTCGAAGTACGCCTCCATCGTGCCGTGCAGGTCGAGATGATCCTGGGAGAGGTTCGTGAAGACGAGCGCGGCGAAGCGGACGCCGAGGAGGCGTCTGAGCTCCGCGCCGTGCGACGAGGCCTCCATCGCGCAGCTCCGGTCGCCGGCGTCGAGCATCTCGCGGAACGTCCGCTGGAGGTCGATCGCCTCGGGCGTCGTGCGCGTGACGGCACGCCGCTCGCCGCCGATGCGGCTCTCGACCGTGCCGAGGAGTCCGGGCCGGCGGCCCGCGGCGGCGAGGATCGCGTACAGCAGGAAGGCCGTCGTCGTCTTGCCGTTGGTGCCGGTGACGCCGACCACGTCGAGGTCGCGCGTCGGGTAGCCGAAGAAGGCGTCGGCCGCGAGGGCCATCGCCGTGCGGGCGTCCTCGACGAGGAGCTGGGGCACGTCGAGGGGGAGCGGGCGCTCGACGAGGAGCGCGGCCGCACCTCGAGCGACGGCGTCGGGGGCGAAATCGTGCCCGTCCGCCTTGAGCCCGGAAACGCAGGCGAAGAGCGCCCCGGGCTCGACCCGGCGGGCGTCGTAGGCGAGCTCGACGATCTCGGCGGGCGCCGGGTTGACGATCCGCACGGCGCCCACGGCGTGGCTCAGCGTCTCGAGCTCGATGGCGGAGGATTCTAGCAACGGTCTTGCCCGTCCCTTTCGTCGCCTGCGGGCGAAAATGTGCCTCTTTGCTGGCTATTCTGGCTCAGTCGGCGACACCCGTGCGGCAATTCCAGCGATAGGCTGGAACCGGAGGGAGGTCCGCGGCGGCCCCCGGGGCGAGCGCCCCGTGCCGTGCGGCTACTTGCCGGCCGCCCGGGGCGCGTCCGGCGGGACCTCGAGGTACTGGAGCGCGAACTGCGCGATCTCCGCGAAGGCCGGCGCGGCCACGACGCCGCCCCAGATGGTCCCCCTCGGCTCGTCGACCGTCACGAGCACGACGAGGCGCGGCTTGTTGGCCGGCACGTAGCCGACGAACGAGGCCACATATCGCGAGGTCGAGTACCCGCCCGTCGGCTCCGGCTTGGCCGCCGTGCCCGTCTTCCCCGCGATGGAGTACCCCGGCACCTGCGCCGACGTCCCCGAGCCCTCCTCGACGACCCCGCGCAGCATCCGCTTCACCTGCTTGGCGACCCCTTTGGAGAGCACGCGCCGCCGCTCCGGCCGAACGGCCTTCTTCCCCTCCACCCGCTCGACGAGGTGCGGCTGCAGCCACACGCCGTCGTTGGCGAGCGCTCCGTACGCGGCCACCATCTGCATCGGCGTGACGGCGATGCCCTGCCCGAGCGGGACGTTCCCGATCGTCGAGCCCGACCAGTCGTCGGGCGGGAGGACGATGCCCTTCGACTCCCCCGGGTAGTCGAGGCCCGTCGGCCGCCCGAACCCGAAGCGCTCGATCCAGTCGGAGAGCGCCTGCCGCTGGAGCTCGATGGCGAGCGTGATGACGCCGACGTTCGAGGACTGCGAGAGGATCTGCGAGACCGTCATCGTCTGCGTCCCTCGCTCGACTGCGTCGTGAATGACGCGGTCGGCAACCTGAATCGAGTACGGCAGCCTGAACTCCGTCCCCGGTGAGACGAGGCCGCTCTCGAGCACGCCTGCGATCGTCACGACCTTGAAGGTCGAGCCCGGCTCGTACGTGTCGGTGACAGCCCGGTTGCGCAGCCGCTGGAGGTCGCGGCGCGCGACGGTGGGGAACGCGTTGGCGTCGAAGCCCGGCTCGACGCCGAGAGCGAGGACGCCCCCCGTCTCCACGTCCATCACGACGGCGGTCGCCGCCTTCGCGCCCCAGCTGGTGCGCGTCTCGCGCAGCACGCGCTCCACCTGGCCCTGAATCGTGTGGTCGATCGTCAGGTACACGTCGTGCCCGTCGCGCACGGGCTCGGATTCGATCACCTGGAGCGTCCGGCCGAAGGGATCCCGGACTATCGTCTTCGAACCGTCCTCGCCTGCGAGGGCGCCGTCGAGCTCGAGCTCGATCCCCGACAGTCCCTTGTTGTCGACGCCGGCGTACCCGACGACCTCGGAGGCGACGGTGCGCTGGGGATACGTGCGCCGTTCCTCCGGGTAGAAGCCGAAGCCGACGATGCCCTGGCGCTCGAGCGCGTCGGCCTTCTCCGGATCGGCCTTCCGGGCCACGTAGACGAAGCCGCGGGAACGGTCGGCCAGCAGCTCGTAGATCGTCTCCGGCTCGACGTCGAGGGCCCGACCGGCCGCGAGCGCCGCCGCCCGGGGATCCACGATCTGCCGCGGGTTCGCATAGACCGTCGTCGCCGGCTCGCCGAGCGCGAGCTGGACGCCGAGCCGGTCGAAGATCGTCCCCCGGTGCGCCGGCATGTCGAGCGTCTCCCGGTGCTGGCTCGTCCCCATCCGGTCGAGCGCCTCGGCGCGCACCGCCTGGAGCCAGGCGACACGCGCGAGCGCCACCGCGAAGACGAGCGCGAAGACCGCGACGACGAGCCGAATGCGCCTGTTCGCCCGGCGCATGGTTCCTACCTCTCGGCGGGGCCCAGCCGGATGTACGTCCGCTCGTCCGCCCGCACGAACCCGAGCTTGCCCGTTGCGATCGCCTCGATGCGCCCGGCGGCGGCCGCGCGAGAGAGATCCGCGGCGAGCCCGTCCTGCGTCGCGACGAGCCGCTGCCGCTCATCCTCGAGCCGCTCGCCTTCCATGTTGAGGCGGAGCAGGGTCACGTTCACGGCCACGATCCCCGCGAGGAGTGCGGCCACGAGGCCGATCCAGGCGACGCTTCCGGCGAGGCGGGGCCGTGCCGCCGGCCGCCGGGCGCGCGTCTGGGGACTCGGGCGCGCCGGGCGCGGCTGCGTCCTGGGAGCGCGCTTCGGACGCGGCTGTGCGCGGGCTGCGGCGGTCGCCATCAGGCCGTCACCGCCACCCGGAGGCGCGCGGAGCCGGCGCGCGGGTTCTCGGCCGTCTCGCCCGGCGAGGGCCGGACGGCCTTGCGGGTCACGAGGCGGAGCGTCGGCTCCTTGCCGCAGACGCAGATCGGGAGCTCCGGCGGGCAGACGCAGCCCCGGGCCTGGGCCGCGAAGAAGCGCTTCACGATCCGGTCCTCGAGCGAGTGGAAGCTGACGACCGCGACGCGGCCCCCCGGGCGCAGCATGGAGAGCGCCGCAGGAAGCGCCCGCTCGAGCGACTCGAGCTCCTCGTTGACGACGATGCGCAGCGCCTGGAAGACGCGCTTGGCGGGATGGCCGTCGCCGAAGCGGCGCGGCGCCGGGATCGCCGAGCGGATCACGTCCACGAGCTCCGACGTGCGCTCGAACGGGCGCTCACCCCGGCGGCGCACGATCGCCCGCGCGATGGGGCGGGCGAAGCGCTCCTCGCCGTAGCGGCGAAAGGCGTCGGCGAGCTCGCGCTCGTCGGCCTCGTTGACGACGTCGGCCGCCGAGCGGGGCGCGGTGGTGTCCATGCGCATGTCGAGCGGCGCGTCCGCCGCGTACGAGAACCCGCGCTCGGGCCGGTCGATCTGCATGCTCGAGACGCCGAGGTCGAGGAGGATCGCATCCGCCTCGACGCCGTTCCCGGCCAGCTGCCCGAGGACGACGGCGAAGTCGCCGCGCAGGAAGCGCGCGGGCACGCGGCAGTCCCGCTGGAAGCGCTCGAAGTACGGCCGCACGGTCGCGTCCCGGTCGACGGCCACGAAGCGCCCCTCGCCCTGGAGGTCGGCACAGAGGAGGGCGGCGTGGCCGCCGGCTCCGAACGTGGCGTCGACGACGGTCTCGCCCGGGCACACGGCGAGGAGCTCGCGGATCTCGCCGGCGAGGACGGGAACGTGGTCAGCTCTGCTTCGCTGCAAGGCGTTCGGCAACAAGCTCCGCACTCCCTTCGACGTCTTCCAGCTGGGTGCGCCAGGCGGCGCGGTCCCAGATCTCCACGTGGTCCTGCACGCCCGCGACGACGACGTCGCGTTCCAGCCTCGCGTACTTGATGAGCGCTCCCGGCAAGGTCACCCGTCCCTGGCGGTCGAGCTCGGTCTCGACGGCGGCCGAGAAGATGTAGCGGCGCATCTGCCGCGCCTCGCGGTTGAAGGAATTGAGACCGCCGAGCTGGGCCGACACGTACTGCTCCCAGTCCTCGCGCGTGTAGACGCCCAGGCACTGGTCGATACCGCGCGTGACCACCACCCCGTCCGCGAACGCCTGGCGAAAGCGGGCCGGGAGGGTGAGACGGTTCTTGTCGTCGATCGCGTGCTCGTACTCGCCGAGGAGCATCGTCCAGCCTCTGAAGGATCCACCACTTTGCCCCACTGTAAACCACAACTCCCCACCACGCAACCCCTGCGGCAGAATGACGGCGACGACGTACCACCACGAGGAGGCGGCTTTGCAGAAAGAGCTGACGAGAGAGGAGCTGGCCCGGCTCCTACGCGAGGCGGAGAAGGCGCACGGCAAGTACGAGCGCGAGCTCGGAGGCCGCGACGAGGACTGGCCGAGCTGGTACGCCGACTACATCCTGCGGAGGCTCGAGGGCCCGTCGGGCTGAGTCAGCGCCCGTGCGCGCCCCGCCGGGCAAGCGCCGCGCTCGCGCGGCGGGCGGCGAAGGCGACTGCGTCCTCGACGTCGTCGCTGCTCGCGAGCGCGTACGTGAGGCCGGCCGCGAAGCTGTCGCCCGCGCCGTAGGCGTCCTCGAGCCGCCCAGGGAGCGGAGCCGGCTCGAAGGAGCCGGAGCGGCCGTCCGCGGCCGTCCAGGCGCCTCCCCGGCGTCCGGCGGTGGCGACGACGAGGCGCGGCTCCGGGTCGAGGTCGCCGGGCTCGTAGCTCTCGCTCCTGTCGCTGCCGCTGCGGACGAGCGCGTCGAGGGCGACCCCTGCCTCGGCCAGCGTCGGAAGCACCCGCGCGGTGGCGACGAGGACGCGGGCCGCCCGTGCCGCCCGCAGAGCCTCGGCGTCGCCGCTCACGAAGTAGACGGCGTCCACCTCCGCCAGCGCCTCCCAGGGAAGCGCGTCCGCCCGGCGGGGGAGGTGCTTCTCGCCGATGATCGTGATCGTCCGCTCCCCGTCCCGGTCGACGAAGGTGAAGCCTCGCCGCTGGCGCTCGTCCCGCCGGGCCGACTCGACGCGGACGCCGAGCCCCTCGAGCTGCTCGCGGGCCTGGACGCCGGGCTCGTCGTCGCCGAGCGCGGTGTAGAGCGCGCAGTCGCCGGTCAGTTGCGCGAGCTGCACCGAGGCGACGCCTCCGCCCCCGGCCGCCTCCGCCCACGTCTCGGTCGCCTGCACGATCTCTCCCGCGACGGGAACGCGCTCGACGCGGGCGAACTCGACCCACTCCACGTGCCCGACGACGGCCGCCCGCATCCGCGGCAGTCTCACAGCTGGACGCGGATCCGCGTTAGACCAGATGATGGAGGTTGTGGCGATACCGCCGTTCGAGCGCTTCTACGAGGAGCGGAAGGACGAGGTGCTCGGCTACCTCGCGCGCCTGCTGGGGCGCGAGGCGGCCGAGGACGCCTTCCAGGAGACCTTCCTCCGCGCCCTCCGGGCGTACGGCCGGCTCGAGCACGGGCGCCATCTCCGCGCGTGGGTGTTCACGATCGCCACCCGCGTCGCACTGGACGAGCGGCGGCGGAGGCGTCCGGTCGGCGAGCCGGTGGAGATCCCGGTCGGCGACTCGCGGCCAGCGTACGCCGAGCTCGAGCACCTCGCCGGGGAGCTGCCGCCGACCGAGCGGGCGGCCGTCGTCCTCCGCTACGGCTACGACCTCTCCTACGACGACATCGGTGCCGCCCTCGACTCGAGCCCGGAGGCGGCCCGCCAGGCCGCCTCCTCCGGGGTGCGGCGCCTGAGAAGGAGGCACGAATGACCATCACGTCCGAGATCGACCGCCGCTTCCGCGAGGCGGCCGCCGCCGAGGGACTCCTCGACGTGGCGTACGACCTCGCCGACTCGCCGATCGGCCCGCTCCTCCTGGCCGCCACGCCGGAGGGGCTCTGCCGCATCTCCTTCGATCCCGACCCGGAGCGGGAGCTCGACGCCCTCGCCCGCGCCTTCGGGGTCCGGGTGCTCCGCTCGCCGCGCCCGCTCGCCGAGGCCCGGCGGGAGCTCGATCAGTACTTCGAGGGCGGCCGGCGGGAGTTCGACCTCCCCGTCGACCTGCGGCCGCTGCCCGAGTTCCAGCGGGCGGTGCTCGCCGAGCTCGCGCAGGTGCCGTTCGGAAGCGTGGAGACCTACGGCGGCCTCGCAGCGCGCATCGGCAGGCCGCGCGCGGCCCGGGCCGTTGGGGGCGCCCTCAACCGCAACCCTGTGCCCATCGTCGTTCCCTGCCACCGGGTGGTCGGGTCGACGGGAAGCCTCGTGGGCTACGGGGGCGGCCTCGAGCGGAAGGAGCGGCTGCTCACCCTCGAGGGAGCCCTCCTCGGATGATCGCCCGGGTCTGGCACGGCTGGGCGGCGAGCGGGGAGAACGCCGACCGCTACGAAGCGCTCCTGCGCGCCGAGATCCTCCCGGGCATCCACGGCATCGAGGGCTACGCCGGGGCCTACCTGCTCAGGCGCGAGTCGAACGGAGAGGTGGAGTTCGTCACCGTCACGCTCTGGGAGTCGCTCGACGCGGTGCGGGAGTTCGCCGGGGCCGACCACGAGGCGGCCGTGGTCCCGGACGACGCGCGGGCGCTCCTGGACCGGTTCGAGGAGCGCTCCGCCCACTACGAGATCCTGGCCGAGCCGGAGGAGCTCTGAGGAGCTGCCCGACGCGCGTCCAGGCGAACGGCCTTCCTCGAGCTGGGCGCGTGGGGTCTGCCGGCGGCTTGTCGATTAGCCCCGGAGGGCGTCTCCCATGAGGACCTGCCCGTCTTCGCCGAGCTGCGCGTCCGGCACGATCGCGCGAGCATCTTCCAGAACGGCGCGTTGGTCGCTCAGGAGCGGGTTGAGATGAATCAGCGTGAGCTGCTCGACGTTTGCGGCAGCGGCGATGCGCGCGGCGTCGCGACCCGTGGCGTCGCCATCGGCCGACCGGGCGGCGACGGACGACGACCAGGCCTCGTGGAGGAGATGCTTGGCGTTCTGGGCCAGCGGGATGCCCTCAGGGTCGTACGCAGTGTCTGTCATGAGCCGCGATCTCGTCTTCGACTCGCAATCCGGTCGTGGGCGCCCAGTGACGCAACTGGGCCCGAGCCGCGACTGTGAACGCACCGATCTCCTGCCGTCCCGCCGTCAGCTCGTGGATCTGCCCCAGCTCGGCGGCCGCGAACGCCGAAATGGGCGGCCGGCGAAGAGGGCCGAGAAGAGCTTCGCTCGAGGTGCCGTACAACCACCTCCCCGGCGCCCACACCCCGGCGGACAGGGGCAGCGCCGGCAGGTAGCTCAAGCCGCAGACGTGATCGAGATGAAAATGCGTGAGGACGACGTCGAGTCTCACGGCGCCATCCAGAAGGGCGGTGTTCGTCGCGAGGCGCCGGACACCAGTGCCAGCATCGAGCATCAGCGCGTGATCGTCCCTGCGCAGAAGCACGCACGCTGTCTCCCGACGCCCACTCGGCATCCAGCCGCCGCTGCCCAGGATCAACGCGTCCACACCGCCGGATTCTTGCCGATGCGCCCTCCGGCCCACGGCACTTACACCTACTCCACGGGCCGCTGGTGCTCGGACGGAGTCTAGGCCGCTTCGCCGGGGCGGCTCTCCATCCGGCGCAGGAGCTCGAGCCGGAGCTCCTCGCCCGTCATCGTCCCTGCGCCGCGCGGATAGGCGAAGACGAGATGGACGGCGGGCCGCTCGCCCGTCGGTCCCGCCGGAGGCTCGGGCGGCGGCGCCGGTCGCACCGGCTCGCGGATCACCTCGATGTCGCCCAGGCGCGCGCCGTGGAGGCGGAGGTAGCACTCCCGCTCGGAGAGAGGCCGCAGGCGGGTGCGCTTGCGGAAGAGCACCGGTGCGGAGCCTATACCTCGCTTCGGCTAGCTCGGCTAGTCCAGGTGTCGGGCTCGAAGCCGCTCGTTGTCGGCGCGGAGACGATGAGGACGCTCGCTGCCTCGTCGCCCGTTACGACCGTGCGGAGATGCGGGGGTCGACGCGCGCGAAGGTGCCCGCCGGCGCCGGGTGCTCCTCCCCGTCCACGACGATCGTGGCGTCGCCCGCGAGGACGATGAAGACCTCCTCCTGGTCGCGCGCCGTCTCGTCGTGCTCGGGGATGCGGTCGCCAGGCTCGAGGTCGACGACGTTCATCCCGAAGGCCTTGAGACCGATGGAGCGTCGTGCGAGCGACCAGCGTCCCGAGCGCTCGAGGTCGTCCCGGTGCCGGACGGTGAACCCGCTCTCGTCGGTCACGGCCCGGTTTATACGCCATCGGAAGGGGACGCGCTCCCGAAACCGCCCCCTCCCGGCGTCTCGATCGTCACCGACTCGCCCGCGGCCAGCGCGCGCGTGACCTTGGCGGGAAGCGGCTCCGCGTTCAGGAGGTTCCTCCCGGGGGCCCCCGCCTCCCCGCCCCGCGTCCCCGCGGGGCCGCGCGCCCGCCGCTCGCTCACGAGCGAGACACGGCAGGGCTCGAGCGCCGTGATCTCGCGGATGACGCCGTTCCCACCGTAGCGGCGCCCACGGCCGCCCGAACCGAGCCGGAGCGCGTAGCGCTCGACACGCAGAGGGTAGGCGAGCTCGAGCGCCTCCACCGGCGTGTTGAGGGTGTTCGACATGGTCACGTGCACCCCCGAGGGGCCGTCCGCGTCGGCGCAGGCACCCTGCCCGCCGCCGATCGTCTCGTAGTAGGTGAAGCGCGCGTTCCCGAAGGTGAGGTTGTTCATCGTCCCCTGCCCCTGCGCGGGAACCGGAAGAGCCTGCCCGAAGGCGCGGAAGAGGACATCCGCGATCCGGCCCGAGGTCTCGACGTTGCCGGCCACGACGGCGGCCGGCGGGCGCGCGTTCACGAGCGAGCCCTCGGGGGCCCGCACGGAGACCGGAGCGAAGGCCCCGCCGGAGGCGGGCACGTCCGGATCCGTGAGGCAGCGGACGACGAAGTAGGAGGCCGAGCGGGTGACGGCGAGCGGGCAGTTCAGGTTGCCGTCGTGCTGGGGCGCCGTCCCGGCGAAGTCGATCTCGACCCCGTCGCCGGCGACCGTGACCGCTGCGCGAACGACGAGCTCTCCCTCGGGCGCCTCGAGCGTGTCGGCCGCCTCGTAGCGGCCGTCGGGAAGAGCGGCCAGAGCGGCGCGGACGCGGCGCTCCGAGTAGGCGAAGAGCTCGTCCATGGCGGCGGCGACCCGGTCGCGGCGGCGGCGCTCGCAGAGCTCGGCCAGGCGCCGCTCGGCCAGGCGGTGGGCGGCGAGCTGGGCCCGCAGGTCCCCGCGGC
>JBOHAD010000065.1:0-12694 GCA_050697555.1 Gaiellaceae bacterium
CTTCCCCGTGAGAAGCGGCTCGAGGTCGCGCTCACGTACATCTACGGGATCGGCCCGTCGACCTCGCGCAGGATCTGCGCCGAGCTCGGGCTCGCCCAGGACGAGAAGGTGCGCGATCTCACGGACGAGGAGATCACGAAGCTCCGGCAGTTCATCGACGCGAACCTCGACGTGGAGGGCGAGCTGCGCCGCGAGCGCTCCCAGTCGATCAAGCGCCTCCAGGAGATCGGCGCGTACCGAGGCGTGCGACATCGCCGCGGCCTGCCGGTGAACGGCCAGCGGACGAAGACGAACGCCCGCACGCGCAAGGGCCCGAAGAAGACCGTCGGCCGCGGGAAGAAGGCCAAGTAATGGCGCCTCCCCGCAGACAGGCGGCCAAGGGCCGCGCGCGTCGCCGCGTCAAGAAGAACATCGCCATCGGCCAGGCGCACATCAAGACGTCGTTCAACAACACGATCGTGACGCTGACGGACAAGGAGGGGAACGTCATCGCCTGGGAGAGCGCCGGCTCCGCCGGCTTCAAGGGCTCACGCAAGTCGACGCCCTTCGCCGCCCAGGTGACGGCCGACTCCTGCGCCCGCAAGGGGATGGAGCATGGGCTCCAGAAGGTCGAGGTCTTCGTCAAGGGCCCGGGCTCCGGCCGCGAGACCGCGATCCGTTCGCTCCAGGCGGCCGGGCTCGAGATCCTCGGCGTCCGGGACGTCTCGCCGCAGGCCCACAACGGCGTCCGGCCGAAGAAGCGGAGGCGCGTCTAATGGCCCGCTCCCTCGGTCCCAAGTGCAAGCTCTGCCGTCGCGAGGGCATGAAGCTCTTCCTGAAGGGCGAGCGGTGCCTCACGGAGAAGTGCGCCGTCGAGCGCCGCAGCTACCCCCCGGGAGAGCACGGACGCGGCCGCATCAAGCAGTCGGAGTACCTGCTCCAGCTGCGCGAGAAGCAGAAGGCGCGCCGCTACTACGGCCTCCTCGAGAAGCAGTTCCGCAACTACTACGACAAGGCCGCGAAGCGCTCGGGCATCACGGGCGAGGAGCTGCTGCGCATGCTCGAGACGCGCCTGGACAACGTCGTCTACCGCCTCGGCTTCGCCGCCTCGCGCGCCCAGGCGCGCCAGATCATCCGCCACGGCCACTTCCACGTCAACGGCCGGCGCGTCAACATCCCGAGCTTCCAGGTGCGCCCCGACGACGTCGTCTCGATGCGTCCGGGGAGCCCCGTGGAGCAGGTCGTTCGCGACGCGACCGATCTCACCGCCTCCGTGGCGTCGTGGCTCCAGGCCGACCACGACAACCTGACCGGGAAGGTCTTGAAGCTGCCCGACCGCGCGGACATCGACACGCCCGTGCAGGAGCAGCTCATCGTCGAGCTCTACTCGAAGTAGAAAGGAAGCATGGTTACACGAACGTCTCTCATGGATTTTCAGATTCCGAGGATCACCCACGAGGAGGTGAACGAGGACCGGGGCGTCTTCTCGATCGAGCCCCTCGACCGCGGCTTCGGCTACACGTTCGGAAACTCGCTGCGGCGCGTCCTCCTCTCCTCGCTCGAGGGCGCCGCCGTCACGTCCGTGAAGATCGAGGGCGTCGCACACGAGTTCACGACGCTCAAGGGCGTGCGCGAGGACGTCACGGACGTCATCCTCAACCTCAAGAACCTCATCTGCCTGCTGCACGGCGAGTCGCCCGAGGTCGAGGTGCGCCTCGACAAGAAGGGCGCGGGCCCGGTGACCGCCGCCGACATCGAGGCGCCGGCCGATCTCGAGATCCTCAACCCGGATCTCGAGATCGCCAACCTCTCTGACAAGGGCCGCCTCGAGATCACGCTCACGATCGGGCGCGGCCGGGGCTACGTGCCCGCCGAGCTGAACCGGGGTCCCGAGCACACCATCGGCGTCATCCCCGTGGACTCGATCTTCTCGCCCGTGCGGCGTGTCTCCTACGAGGTGGAGGCGGCTCGCGTGGGGCAGAGGACCGACTACGACAAGCTGACGCTGGACGTGACCACGGACGGCTCCGTCGCCCCGCGCGACGCGATCGCCGAGGCTGCGGAGATCCTCATCCGCCAGCTCGCCATCTTCACGGACCTCGACAGGATCGAGGGCTTCGGCGAGGCCGCCGAGGCGGAGGCCGAGGCGCCGCAGGCCCACGGGATGGAGAACTTCCCCATCGAGGAGCTCGAGCTCGGCGTCCGCTCGTACAACTGCCTCAAGCGCGTCGGGATCGAGACGATCGGCGACCTCGTCTCGAAGAGCGAGAACGAGCTCGCCGCCATCCCCAACTTCGGCAAGAAGTCGATCGAGGAAGTCTCCGAGACGCTCCAGGCCCACGGCCTCACGCTGAGAGACGAATGAGGCACCGCAAGGCCGGCAGGAAGCTGGGGCGCGACTCCGCCCAGCGCAAGGCGCTCCACGCCGGCCTGGCGAGCGCGCTGATCGAGCACGGCCGCATCCGGACGACCGAGGCCAAGGCCAAGGAGGTGCGGCCGATCGTCGAGGAGATGATCACGCTCGGGAAGCGCGGCGACGTCGCGGCACACCGCCAGGCGGTCGCCTTCCTCCGCTCGAAGCCGGTTGCGCACAAGCTCTTCGCGGACGTGGCGCCCCGCTTCGCCGAGCGCCCCGGCGGGTACACCCGCGTGGTCAAGATCGGCCCGCGTCAGGGCGACGCGGCGCCGATGGCCTACCTCGAGCTCGTGGACTACGTCCCCGAGCGCGCACCCGCGCCGGTTCCGTAGCGGGTCGGGAACCCTCCGGGCCCCGGCGGCCACGTAGGGGTTGATGACGAAGGCCACGGACGCTGAGCTCGCAACGCGCCTCCGCCGGTGAGGCCGCGGCCTTCGGGGTCCTCTTCGAGCGGCACGCCCGGGCCGTCTACAACTACTGCTTCCGCCGCACAGGCGACTGGTCGACGGCGGAAGACCTCACATCCGTCGTCTTTCTCGAGGCCTGGCGGCGACGGGACTCCGTCGTCCTCGAAAGCGACAGCGTCCGCCACACGCTCGTCTTCGACCCGGAAACGGCCGTTCTTCTCGCGGAAACGGAGATCGCGCTCGAGAATTCCTTCGGGTATCCCGAGGGCGAGATCGTGGGCTATGCGACCTACCTCGACGCGAAGGTCGTCGACGAGGCGCCGCGCGGTTAGCTCCGCGCGGCGCTTGCGTACCGCTCGAGCACGCCGATCCAGCCCCCGTCGTAGGCCGCGCGCACCTCGGCGGCGCGGTCGCCGCGGGCTTCCCAGCCGCGGTGCTCGAGCTCGACGACCGTCGAGTCACCGTCGGCGGTGAAGCGCACCTCGACCTCGGTGGTCTCCTCCGGGCGGAGCCCTGGATGCCAGGTGAAGACGAGGCGGTGAGGGGGCTCCCAGGCAGTGATCTCGCCCCAGTTCTCGCGTCCGTCGCGCCATAGCTCGAAGATCGCGCCGCCGAGCCGGGGCTCGAGCGAGGCTTCGTCGGCGAGCTCCTCGTGCACCGAGTGCGTCTTGACCGGCCACCACTCGCCCATCCGCTCCGTGAAGACCTCGAACGCGTGCTCGAGGGATGCCTCCACGGTGATGCTCTTCCGGACGGGCTCCACCCGCGTGGTTTCAGTCGTCTCGGGACTCATCGCCAGCTCCTTTCGGGTCGCTTTCTGCCGCTTCCTTGAAGGCCCCAAGGGCTTCCTCCCAGAACCCGTCCAGGTACGAGCGCAGCTCGGCGAGCCCGTCCCCGTTCACACCGTAGTAGCGGCGGGTGCCTTCCCGGCGCTCGTCGACGAGCCCCGCGTCCTTCAGCACGCGAAGATGCTGGGAGACGGCCGGACGGCTGACGGGCAGCTCGCGCGCAATCTCCCCGACCGGGCGTGCGCCCCGCCGGAGCCGCTCGAAGACCGCCCGGCGAGTCGGGTCGGCCAGGGCCGTGAACGCTTCTGCGTAAGCCATTGCTTACCGTAAGCTTAGACTTACCGATAAGCCGTTGTCAAGGTCCGGCGAGCTGGAGGGCGACCGCGGCGGCAGCGTCCGCCATTTGCCCGAGGGCGGTGCTGTCGACGTTGGCCAGCGTGTCGCACGCTTGGTGGTAGCAGGCGTCGTGTGGCTCGCCGGCCCGGCCGCCGAACAGCTCCTCCTCCTCGGGCGTCTTCGGCTCGTCCGCCCCGGTGAAGAGGCCTCCGACGGGAATCCCTTGCTCGGCGAAGGGAGCGTGGTCCGAGCGGCCGTCGAGGACGACGTCCACGGTCTCGAGGTCGTGCGACTCGAACCACTCCCCGAACGCGTCCGTGATCTCGGGGTCGGCGTCGTAGACGAGCCGCGCGAAGTTGGGCGAGCCGATCATGTCGAAGTTCAGCACCAGCGCGATCTCTTCCGTGACGTCGGAGCCGAGGTGCTCGGCGTACTCCCTCGAGCCGTGGAGCCCGAGCTCCTCGCCCGCCCAGAAGGCGAAGCGCATCCCTCGCTCTGGGCGGGCGTCGAGGCGCTTCAGCTGGACGGCGGCCTCGAGGATCGCCGCCGATCCGGAGCCGTTGTCGTTGATGCCCGGCCCGGCCCCCACCGAGTCGAGGTGAGCGCCGAGGAGGACGACGCCGTCATCCGTCCTTCCCGGAAGGTCAGCGATGACGTTCGCGGTCTCTCGCTCCGAGTTGTCGACGTCCGCGGCTACGTGCACGGTGACGCCGGCCATGCCGGCGAGCTCCTCGCCCACGGCATTGGAGAGCCCGAGCACCGGCACGCGCACGCGGGGCTCGAGGAGCGTCGCGCTGATCGGCGCCTCGCGCCCGGGCCCGCCCTCGTTGAAGACGAGCACGGCCGCTGCGCCTGCCCGCTCCGCGTTTCCCACCTTCTGGAAGAAGAAGCAGCCGCCGCGGCGTAGGAGCGCGACGGCGCCGTCGGTGAAGCCGTCGAAGTCGCCGCTCTCGCAGCCGCTCGTCGGGTCGCCCGCGTCGACCGCCTCTAGCGGGGCGGTGACGTCGCCGCTGCCCGAGTACTCGAGAGTGAGGAAGTCGCGACCCGGGCGGAATGATGCAGGCGACGGCGTGGTGCGCTCCAGCGTCGACGGCTCCCGCTCGCGAGAGACGGGCAGACGGAACCGATGGAGCTCCGGCTCGTAACCCGCGCCTCCGAGTGTGCGCACGACGTAGTCGACGGACTCGTCGTAGCCGGGACTTCCGGTCTCCCGCGTCCCTCCGTTCTGGTCGGCAATCGCCTCGAGCTCGCGCAGGTGGCGGAGCAGGGCCTCCGTGGTCACGGCGCGTTCGAGCGCGGCGGCAGTGACCGTCCCCGGTGCCCTCGCACCGGTCTCGGGAGCCTCATCGTCCTCGCCCCGTGACGCCCAGGCCGCCAGGGCGGCCGCGAGAATCCCGAGCGCTGCGACGATGAGGAGAGCGCGCTTCACGCCCGCTACGACGACCGCGGGCGCGCGAAGATTGTCCCCCGGATTAGCCTGACGCCGTGCCGACGGTCAGGCTCACGCTGGAGTACGACGGGACGGGCTTCCACGGCTGGGCAGCCCAGCCCGGGCTGCGCACGGTCGAGGGGGAGCTTCGCGCCGCCCTGGACGAGGTCTACCCGCGTTGGAGTGGGCTCGGAGTGGCGGGGCGCACCGACGCGGGCGTCCACGCGGTCGGCCAGGTGGCGAGCTTCGCGGCGGAGGGCGGGCCGCCGCCGGACCGGGCCGCACAGGCGCTGAACGGGGCGCTTCCGGACGACGTTGCCGCCGTTGCCTCGGAGGCAGCCGCGGACGAATTCCACGCCCGCTTCTCGGCCCGGGCGCGCTCGTACCGCTACCGCGTCTGGGACCGTCCCGCGCCCTCGCCCTTCGAACGGCGACGGTCGCTTTGGTGGCCGCGCCCCCTCGACGGGGTGCGGCTGGCCGAGGCGGCTGCGCTCCTGCTCGGCGAGCACGACTTCCGCGCCTTCACCCCGAGCGAGACGGAGCACGAGGTCTTCGTGCGAGTCGTCTCCGAGGCCCGGTGGGAGCGGGTAGGGGCCGCCCTCGAGCTCCGCGTCACCGCCGACAGCTTCCTCCGGCACATGGTACGAACCCTCGTCGGCACGATGCTCGAGCGCGATCCCGCGGCGATCGCGCGCCTGCTCGAAGGGCGCCCGCGAGCGGAGGCTGGTGCGACGGCGCCGCCCTGGGGCCTCTACCTGGAACGCGTTCACTACTGACGGGGCCCCGGGGCCACCGCGGTCCTCCCTCCGCTTCGAGCGTACCGCTGGAGGCTGCGCGAGTGGGGCACGCCTCGTGCCGAGACGGCCGCGACTCTGTCCCACCATCGCAACGCGGGCGTCGGCGGGCGTGCCCGAGCGGCATGGATACGATCCATGCGATGCGCTATCCGACCGTTCTCTTCGACCTCGACGGCACGCTCGTCGACTCCGGCGCGATGATTCTCGCCTCGTACCGGCACGCCACGCAGAGCGTCCTCGCACGCGAGGTTCCCGATGAGGTGCTGGCCGGCTTCATCGGGGGCGGGAGCATCCTCGAGCACATGCGGGAGATCGACGAAGGGCGCGCCGACGAGCTCGTCCGCGTCTATCGCGAGCACAACGAGCCGCTGCACGACGACCTCGAGGCCTTCCCGGGCGTCGAGGACCTCCTGGCGACGCTCTCGGCCCAGGGACGGACGCTCGGCGTCGTGACGGCCAAGCGCCGAAAGACCGTCGACCTCTCCTTCGCCGTGCTTCCGCTCGAGCGCTACTTCGACGCGATCGTGACCACCGACATGACCGAGCGGCACAAGCCGCACCCCGAGCCCGTCCTGAAGGCGCTCGAGCTCCTCGACGCCGACCCCGCCGGGGCCGCCTTCGTCGGCGACTCCCCCTTCGACGTCGCAGCGGGCAAGGCGGCGGGCGTCTTCACCGTCGCGGTCGCCTGGGGAAACATCCACCCCGTCGCGCGGCTCGTCGAGGCGGGCGCCGACCTCATCGTCGAGACGCCCGAGGAGCTCCTCGATGGCCTCTAGGGACGTCGAGAAGCGGGCCGCCGAGCTGCGCGAGCGCGTCGATCACCACAACTATCGCTACCACGCGCTCGACGACCCGGAGATCGCGGACGCCGAGTACGACCGACTCTACGACGAGCTCCGAAGCCTCGAGGACGAGCATCCCGAGCTCGTCACGCCGGACTCGCCCACCCAGCGAGTCGGCGCTGCTCCCTCGGAGAAGTTCCCCAAGGTCGAGCACCTCGTGCCCATGGGCTCGCTCGAGAAGGTGACGACCGACGAGGCCCTGGAGAAGTGGGCCGATGACGTGCGCAAGCGCCTGGACTCGGACGAGCCGGTCGCTTACGTGACCGAGCCGAAGATCGACGGCTCCGCCGTCTCGCTCGTCTACGAGAACGGCGTCCTCGTCCGCGGCGCGACGCGTGGGGACGGCGCGCGCGGCGAGGAGGTGACGCCCAACCTGCGCACGATCAAGGCGATTCCGCTCAAGATGCGCTCGCTGGACGGCGCGCCGCCGCCAGCCGTACTCGAGGTACGGGGCGAGGTGTACTTCCCGATCGGCGCCTTCAACCGGCTCAACGAACGCCTCGTTGCCGAGGGCAAGAAGACGGCGCCGAACCCGCGCAACGCCGGGGCCGGGTCCCTGCGGCAGCTCAACCCCAAGATCACGGCCGAGCGCGAGCTCTCCATCTGGGTCTACGGAACGGGCCGCAGCGAGGGGACCGCGTTCGAGAGTCAATGGGAGATCCTGCGCTGGCTCCGCGAGTGCGGCTTCCGGACGAATCCCTTCGCGGAGCGACACGACTCGCTCGAGTCCGTCGCGCGCGCCTGCTCCGAGTGGGAGACGAAGCGGGTCGAGCTCGACTACGAGATCGACGGGATCGTCATCAAGGTGGACTCGCTCGACCAGCAGCGCCGTCTCGGCGCGCTGCATGGACGGCCGCGCTGGGCGCGCGCCTACAAGTGGGCGCCGATGACGGCGCAGACGAAGCTCCTCAAGATCCACATCCGCGTGGGGCGCACCGGGAACCTCAATCCGTGGGCGCAGCTCGAGCCGGTCGAGGTCGGAGGCGTCACCGTCTCGCAAGCGACCCTTCACAACGAGGAGGACATCAACCGCAAGGACATCCGTGAGGGCGACGTCGTCATCGTCCAGCGCGCCGGCGACGTCATCCCGCAGATCGTCGGTCCCGCCGGCGCGCACCGGCCCGGCACCAAGCGCTTCCGGATGCTCAGCCGCTGCCCGCTCTGCGGCACGGGGATCGTGAAGCCGGAGGGCGAGGTCATGCACCGGTGCCCCAACCCGAAGTGCGAATCGCGCGGGCTCGAGACGCTCATCCACTGGGTCATGGCCGCGATGGACATCGAAGGTGTGGGCGAGCTCATGGTGCGCCGCCTCTGGCGCGAGGGTCTCCTGACGGGGATGGCCGACCTCTACCGGCTGACGAAGGAGCAGCTCCTCGCCCTCGACGGCTTCGGGGAGATCTCGGCGACGAGCGCGCTCGAGGCGATCGAGCGCTCGAAGGAGCGGCCGTTCAACCGGGTCCTCTACGGGCTCAACATCCCGCACGTCGGCTGGGTGACGGCGCAGAACATCGCACGGCACTTCGGCGGTGTCGACCGCCTGATGGCAGCGAGCCAGGAGGAGGTCCAGGAGGTCGAGGGAATCGGTCCGGACCGGGCGGAGGCGATCGTCGAGTGGTTCTCGGACGGGGAGAACCGCAAGCTCGTCACCGAGCTGCGGAAGCTCGGGCTCCGCTTCGAGCTGGCGCACGCCGAGCGGCCGGTCGAGGGGCCGCTGACGGGGAAGAGCTACGTGATCACGGGGACGCTCGAGCGCTGGTCTCGTGAAGACGCGAAGGGGGCACTCGAGGCGAAGGGGGCGAAGGTGACCGACTCGGTCTCGAAGAAGACGGCGGGGCTCGTCGTCGGTGAGGGCCCCGGCTCCAAGCTCGAGAAGGCGCGCCGCGCCGGTGTCGAGGTCCTCGACGAGGCGGCCTTCGAGCAGCTCGTCTCCTAGTGTCTGGAGGGCACTAGCTCCGGGCCGCGAGGATCTGTGCGAAACGATCCTGCGCGCGACGGGCGTACCACCACGGGATCGGATGCCCGTTCTGGAGGATGGAGAAGACGTAGCGCGTGCCGGCGTAGCCGGAGAGGCTCGATGCTGTCCTCGTCGTCCCGGTCTTCGCGCGCACCGTGCGGTAGGCCGGCTCGCGCCGCATCCGATCCTCGAGCGTCCCGTCGTAGCCCGCGATGGGAAGGGAGCGGGTCCAGGCGCGCTTGAGGGCCGGATCGCTCCAGCCCGAGATCAGCATTGCGACGACCGCCCGTGCTGTTAGCCGGTCGCGGACCGAGAGCCCCGAGCCGTCGACGATGCGGACCCCCGAGAGCGGGACGCCGCGGCGGCGCAGCACCCCGCGGACGACGAGGCTGCCCCGGTGGGTAGTCCCCGCCCTGCGGAACTTCGCTCCCAGGTGTTTGAGGAGCACCTCGGCGTAGAAGTTGTCGCTCCGCTTGTTCATCGAGCGGACCAGCCGCGAGAGCGGCGCCGAGCGCACCGATTCGAGCGGAGTCGCATGGGCGGGCGTCGTGCCGCTCCGAACACCGCGGACAACCCTGACGCCGGCGGCCCCCAACGCCTTCCGGAAGGCGATCCCGGCCGCGCGGGCCGGGTTGTCCACCGTCCGCCGGCCCACCTTTCCCCGGGCGACGACGAGCGCGGACAGCGGCGGCGACTCGACCTTGTACCAGGACGGCTTCCAGCCCGGGCAGGTTCGCCGCGCGTCGTAGTAGGTCTCGTCCCAGGTCACCCGACCCGTCACCTTGCGGATGCCGAGCGCGCGGATCTTCCGGGCAAGCCTGCGCAGGTCAGCTCGTGTGAGCGACGGATCTCCGTAGCCCTTGAGGATCAGGCTGCCGCGCCAGGTGGCACGTCTTCGGCTGCCGACTCCGAAGACGCGCGTGGGGATCCGGTAGGCGGTGCCGAGCCGGTCGAGCGCCGCGAGCCCGACGGCCAGCTTCTGGTTCGAGGCGGGCTCGAGCGATCTCGAGGCATGCAGGCCGTACACCGCGCGGCCGGTGCGGAGGTTGACCACCAGCGCACCCGTCTGCGCTCGCGAGACTCCCCGAGCGTTCAAAGCCCGGTCGAGGCGGTCGCGGAGACCCGCCTCGGCTGCCGGCGCTGCCGCCGCGGCCTGCGCCGAGAACACCACGAGGGCGAGGGCGAGAGCCCGCTTCAAAAGATAGGCCTCGTCGTCAGGGAGGATAGGACGTCCGGCCCTTGGAGACGGCCGCCGTCCGTGGTTGTGTTCTGCGGGCGTTCCAATGAACGAAGACCTCCCTGTCCTCTTCGACCGTATCCGCGCGCTCCTGAACGGCCACGGGAGCGATGCCCCCCCTCCTCGGACCGAGGAGGTAGAGCATACGCTGACCGACGGATATGCTCGCGCGCTGGCGCTCGAGGGCGAGCATCTGCGGACGGAGCGGCGCATCCGGGCGCTGGCCGGCGACGCCGAGCACGTCCCCGAGCTGCGCGCGCTCAAGTCGCGCCTCGGCAACCTCGACGCCGAGCTGAGCCAGCTCCGGGCGCTGCTCCGGGTGCTGGCCGCGACCCGCTAGACGATGCCGCTCCGGACGGCGTAGACCGCCGCCTGGATGCGGTTGTCGATCTGCAGCTTCATGAGGATGTTCGAGATGTGGTTCTTGACCGTCTTCGGGCTGATGAAGAGCTCGCGCGCGATCTCGGCGTTGTCCTTGCCGTTGGCGATGAGGCGGAGCACCTCGAGCTCACGGTCGGAGAGCTCGGCCAGGATCGTCGCCGCCGCGCCGGTGTCCGTCGTCTGCGCGCGCAGGCGCTGGAGGAGCTTGGCGGCGATCTGCGGAGAGATGAGCGACTCCCCTTCCGCCGCGGCTCGGATCCCGGCGATGAGCTGGTCGATGGAGGAGTCCTTGAGCAGGTAGCCGCAGGCGCCGGCCATGACCGCGTTCATGACGTCGTCGTCCTCGACGGAGATGGTCAGGACGACGACGCGCGTCAGGGGCGAGGCGCCGGTGATCCGGCGGGTGGTCTCGACGCCGGTGAGCCCCGGCATGTTCAGGTCCATGATGACGACGTCCGGCGCGAGCTCGCCGACGAGCCTGAGCGCGACCTGGCCGTTCTCCGCCTCCCCCACGACCTGGAGTCCCTGTTCCTCGAGCAGCGTGCGCAGGCCCGTGCGGAAGAGGTCGTGATCGTCGACGAGCAGCACGCGCAGCTCCTCGAGCTGCTTCCCGGCATGGCGTTCCTCGGCTACGGGCGTAGCGTCCACCCCTTCCCTCCGGCCGCTGTGAGGCCCCGGATTCTAGCTAGTAGAGCGTGATCGTGACCGTGCGCCGACCCCACTGGAGCGCCTGAGCGCACGAGGGGAACCAGACGTCGATGGTCGCGCCCTTGACCGCGGATCCCGTGTCGGCCGCGACCCCGTCGCCGTAGCCGGGGACGAACATCTTCGTGCCGAGCGGGATGACCGCCGGGTCTACGGCGACGACGCCCCAGCCGACCGGGATCCCGGTCGCCGTCTTCCCGCGCAGGCAGTAGCCGGTCGAGAGGACGGTCATACGGGAGCCGCTCTGCGACGCCGAGGTCGTGACCGCGGTGGAGGCGGGCGCCGGTGCCGGCGCCGCGGCGAGCGCCGCCGAGCGGGCCTCGGCGGCCGCCGCCTGGGCGGCCAACTGCGCGATGCGGCGGTCGTTGAGGGCCTGCTCTTCCCGCAGCCCCGCGAGGTAGGCGGAGCGCTCTCGGTGCGCGCCCGCGAGAGCCGAGCGCGTCGCCGCCGCCTCCCCGACGAGCCGGGTGAGCTCCGCGCGCCGCGCAGCCAGTTCCCGGAGCGAGGCCTGGAGCGTCCGGCGCGACTCGCGCACCTGCCCGACGATCTGGCCGTCGTCTGCGGCAAAGCGGCCCAGACCGTCGAGCGCCGAGAGCGCGTCGTCGAGGGATTCGGCGCCGAGGAGCACCGCCAGCGGGTCGATGTCCCCTTCGACGTACAGGGTCTGGAGCCGCGATGCGAGCCGCCGCTCGGCCTCGGCCAGGCCGGCGCGCGCGATCGCGAGCCGGCGGCGGGCCGAGTCTTCGGCCTGCTCCACGTCGGCCTGTCGCCGCTCGAGCTCCGCGAGACGTGCCTCCGCGCGCGCGAGCCGGGCCTCGAGCGAGTAGAGCTCGAGCAGCGCCGCATGCGACCCGGCTGCCAGACCGCGGTTCTCGGCGCGGAGTCGCTCGGTCTCGCTCCGCAGAGCTCCGGGCTCGTAGCCGAGGGCGACGGTCGGGGCGAGCAGCCCAGCGAGCGCCGCCGCCCCCGCTGCCCACCGAGCCCGCCGCAATGTGGAACCCGTGCGCACGAGCCGAGCACCCTAACAAGCCTCGCGGAGGCGCGCCGTGGGGGAGATACCGCCGGGCCGAGGTGTTTGCCGCCGTCCAGGAGCCTTGTTAGAGTCCGCGCCTTGTGACGGCGCCCAGCCCAGTGAGCGCGCCCGCAGTGCCCCCGACTCGGAGGTAGGCATCCGACCGAGAAGACGACACGCGATCCTCGCCCTGCTCCTGTTCGCAGCGGCGCTTCAGCTTGCGGGGCCCGCGACCCCGCAGCCGACGATCGAGTCGAAGCAGGCCGAGGCGCAGCAGGTCCTCGCGCAGATCCAGCAGATCGATGCCGAGCTCGGCCACGCGGTCGAGGCCTACAACGCGGCGACGATCGAGCTCGACCGCATCCGGGCGGAGCAGAAGGTCAACGAGCGCCGGCTCGAGATCGCCCGTTC
>JBOHAD010000066.1:0-12230 GCA_050697555.1 Gaiellaceae bacterium
CGCCCGTCTGCCTGCTGGGCTACGTACATCCGCTGCGAGACTTCTCGTTCCCCTCGGATGCGGCGGCACGGATGAGCGCTTTGCATGCCCAGCGCCACACCTCCCTCGCCTCTCGGGGCTTGACGCCGTAGATGTCGGCGAGCGCGACGTAGGTTTCGATCCCCATGATCATCGCAAGCCCGAGCTCGAGCCGGCGCAGCTCACGCGCCGAGGCCCGGCCGCGCAGGGGCTCGAGGATGGCGCGGACGAGCGGCTTTCGGCCCGGTCGCTCCACGGGCCGCTCGCGTAGCTCCTGGCCGGCGCGGCGGCGCAGCCACTGGTCGAGAGCCAGGCGAAGCACCGCTCGGTCGAAGACCTCATGCCTGACGAGCTCCTGGAAGCCCCGGTCGATCACGTGATCGACGCGCGCGAGGGCATCGCCGTCGAGCTCGTGCGCGAGCTCGGTGGGGAAAGCGGCCTCGACGGCGTCGCGGAGCAACGCCCCCTGCGTCGGGAAGTAGCGGTAGCCGGTCGCGGGGGAGACGTCCGCGGCGGCCGCCGCCTGCTCGACGGTCGGGATCGTCCCCTCGTGCATGAGCCGAACGGCGGCGTCGAGAATGAGTCGGCGGGTCCGCGCCCGTTGGCGCGAGCGTCCTCTCGCTTCTTGATAGTCAGCTCTTACCACGATAGTCTGCTCTCATCGTAGACGTCTGAGCGGACCTGGAGGGAGAACGTGACCGACGAGATCCTCTTCCGCGGCAGCGGCGGGGGCAGGGCCCTCGAGGTGGGGGGCGACCTGCTCCTCTTCAAAGCAAGCAGGGACGAGGGCTTCGACTCGCTCTTCATCGAGCTCACGTCGCCGCTCGGCGGGGGACCGCCGCCGCACACCGACCCATCAGAGGAGTTGTTCCACGTGCTCGAAGGCGAGTTCGAATTCGTCTCGCCGGGACCGGAAGGCCTAACCACGCGACGGCTGCAGGTGGGCGACAGCGTCTGCGTGCCTCGTGGGGCGCCCCATACCTATCGCAACGTTGGCGACAGTACAGGCCGCCTGCTCGTCTTCTTCCCACAGAACGAGCGCATACAGGGGTTCTTCGAGGAGCTCGGTCGCCGATCCGTCGAGCTGGACCTCCTCCGGCCCGCCGCCGCTCGAGCGTGTGATGGCAGCGACTCAGCGGTGGGGAGTTGCCTTCGCCGGTCCGCCGCCCGGGCAGTAGCCTGGGAGACCTTCGCGCTTGTTCCTCAACCCGCGGCGGCAAGCTCCGCCCGCCGCGCGCGCCGAGGGGGCGCAAGCCCGAGTGCTGAGCCATCGAGCAGCGCCCAGAGCACCGTTGCGATCTCGTCGCCGCTCATCGTCCTGTCGAGGAGCGCGGCGAAGAAGGTGCGCCGGAACTGCCGCGCGAGGAGCGGGATGTCCCGCTCTCGCGCAGTGGGGACGATCTGGCCGAGAAGGAGGACGAAGCTATCCAAGCCCGCGTTGATCCCGGCGTCGAGACTCTCCCAGAAGGTCTCGGCGCCAAGCTCGAGCGCGGCGTGTAGGGCCGGGCGAACGAAGGAGATCTGGGCGACGGAGTGCTCGACGAAGGCGGCGAGGTACGCGTCCGGGTCCGACTCGGCGAGCATCTCGGCCCTGGCGTTGAAGTCGGCGCAGATGCGCGCAAACGCTTCCGGCTCGAACGCGTGGAGAACCAGCGCGCGCTTGGTCGGGAAATAGTGGTGCAGACCCCCGAGGCTGAGGCAGGCGGCGCGAGCCGCCTGTCGGATCGTCAGGCGCCGCGGGCCGAGCTCGAGGATCAGCGGAGCAACCCGCTCGTAGATCTCCCGCTGTCGAGCGAGGCGGTCTTCGGGCGGCCTTCCTCTTTTACCGGACACAGCCGTCGATCCACTCGATCAATTCATGCGGATCTTCCCATTCGGTGCCGAGGACCGCAACATGAGCACACCCGAACAAGGAGGGCGACGTTAATGGAAGTCGATCCAGACCAGAGACTGGTTGCCCCTGAGCACGGGTCGACCGCTTCGTTCGTCGGCTTCGAAGCGATCTTCAAGATTCGCAGCGAGCAAACGTCGGGAGCCTTCTCGGTCGTCGAGTTCGTCGTCCCTCCGGCCGGCTACGCGCCGCCGCATTACCACGAGCACACCGAAGAGGTCTCGTATGTTCTCGAAGGGGAGCTGGGTGTCTGGCTCGACGAGGAGGAGTTCTTCGCGCGGCCGGGGTCGTTCGTCGTCCGCCCGAAGCACCTGCCGCATGCCTTCTGGAACGAGAGTGCGATGCCGGTGCGGTTCCTCGACATGTATGCGCCGGCGGGATTCGAGCGCTGGTTCGAGGTACTCGAGCGCCTGTTCGCGGAAGGCCCTCCCGCGCCGGTCGAGCTCGACGAGGCCGGCCGTAAACACGATGTGATCCTGCTGCCCGACCGGGCGCCCGAGATCGCCGAGCGGCATGGCCTCGCCTGGCCGCCCTAGCCTGCCCAAACCTCGACACCTAGTGCGAGCGTTGCGCGCGCCTCGCCGGCCGCGTCGAAAGACCGCCGGTCATCCCGGCCGGCGGCACTCCTACCGGGAATCACCGGCTACGGCCGCCATTCTGCGGGGATTCCCGTGCGGGATGTGCGCGGGATGAAATGAGGCCGGCGGTCGTTTCCGCCTCGACAGGCAACAAACCATGCCTATTTGCAGGTAGTTTACGGGAGCGACGGGACTCGAACCCGCGACCTCCGGCGTGACAGGCCGAGTCGGGCACGACGACGCCCGCCGACGAGCCACTCAAAACGACCTCATTTGCAGGTGCTTTCTGGCTCAGAGTCGCGCCCTCTCCGCATGGTTGAGCCATTCGTCGAGTCGACGTTTGGGCCACGAGTGGGCCACGAAATCTTGTCTTCGTGGACAACGCCACGCGAGGCACGAGGGAGATCCGCGGTGCTCCATAGCCACGATCCGTCGGGCTGCCTGACTTCGCTATTGGCGCGTGATCGAGTCGTAAAGGCGTGCGCCCGCCTCGTGTGAGGCCTGGGCACGTTCCCGCTTGTCGCCGAGCCCGACGGCAAGGTTCACACCCATTGGCTGCAGCACCTGCGCAACCGGGTCGTCGAACTCGACGAAGTGCTCGGCCAACTCGAGGGTGATGCAGCCGTGCACGAAACTCCACAGCTGAGCGGCTAGAGCCTCGGGTTCCTGTTGTCGGACTCTTCCGGAGCTCACGAGCCGTACGCACGCTTCAGCGAGGTGAACGTAGGCGCCGCGGAAGGCCGGCGAGCGTCCACTGAGACGAACGTCTGAATCCGACAGCGGTCGGTAGGTCGCGCGACGGGTGGACAGGCCGAACATCAGGTCGTACAGGTGGGGGTTCTCGCGGGCGATCCGTCGAGTCGTCAACGCCATGGCAAAGAGATCCGCCAGTGGATCCTCCGTTACCGGCACCTGGGAGAACGCCTTGTCGAGCTCCTTGAATCCGTGGTCGACAACGGCGCGGATGAGCTCGGCTATCCCACCGAAATGGTGGTAGACCGCCATCGTCGAGAGTCCGCTTGCGGACGCGACCGTACGCGCCTTGATGGCGGACGGTCCCTGCTCGGCCAGCAGCCTGATCGTGGCTTGAACGACCCGCTCCGGCACACCATCGCGTGTCGGATCCCCTGCCATCGCTTCCATTGTTTCCTCCTGGCTCCACGGCTGACCCCGCGTCCCGGGGGGCCGCAGGCCGTCTGGATTGGCGCTTGACACACTCTCCATAACATGGTTATAGTAGCAGCGTAACTTCGTTATACCACACGGAAGGAGAGCTCGATGATGAGCACCAACGACACCCTGAACGAAGGTGTCATCACCTCGTACGCGCAAGCCCCAGCGCGTACCGTCACCGCCGGCGGCGTCACCTACGCGTACCGTGAACTCGGCCCGAAGGGCGGCATCCCGGTGATCTTCTTCGTCCACTTGGCCGCGACGCTGGACAACTGGGACCCGCGCATCATCGACCCTATCGCGAAGAACCACCACGTCATCGCCTTTGACAACCGCGGCGTCGGCGTCTCCACCGGCCAGGTGCCCGACACTGTCGAGGCCATGGCCGACGACGCCTACACCTTCATCAAGGCCCTCGGGTTCAGCAAGATCGACATCTTCTCCTTCTCCCTCGGCGGCTTCGTCGCCCAGGCACTCGTCGTGAAGCACCCCGACCTTGTCCGCAAGCTTGTCCTCACCGGCACCGGCCCGAAGGGCGGTAAGGACATCGATAAGGTCGCCGGCACCACCTACTTCGACATGCTGCGGGCGACCCTGACCCGGTCGGATCCGAAGGAGTTCCTGTTCTTCAACCGCAACGCCACCGGCAAGCCCGCCGCTCGCGCGTTCGTCAACCGGCTCAAGGAGCGCACCGGCGACCGTGACGCCCCGATGAAGGTGAAGGCGTTCCAGACGCAGTTGAAGGCGATCAAGAAGTGGGGACGCAGCACGCCTGACGATCTGTCGAAGATCACCCAGCCCACCCTCGTCGCCAACGGCGACAACGACCGGATGGTGCCCTCGACTCTCTCCGAGGACCTGCACCGGCGCATCGAGGGCTCCGAGCTGATCATCTACCCCGACTCCGGGCACGGCGGCATCTTCCAGTTCCACGACAAGTTCGCCCCCGTCGCCGTCGAGTTCCTCGGCCGCTGACCACCGCGACTGCACCAAGGAAGGCGGGAGTGAAATGAGCAAGTCACCATCCAAAGCGCAGGTGAACGTAAGGAAGCACTTCTCCTCCTCCATCCTGCTGTGGGTGCGCACCGACCAGCCCCGTCAGACGGGGATGGACTACTGGAAGGGACCGCACTCGAAGATCATCTCGGCCACGCCGGCTCTGAAGGAGTACCGGCAGATCCACCTCGCCGAGGTGAACTCGGGGCTGTGGCCGGCGAGCCCCGGCGTCGAGACCGACATCCCCGTCGAACGCAAGATCGACGGCGTCGCGGAGGTCACCTTCCAGTCGCTCCTGTCCCCGCTGCTGGGCCGCAAGCAGACCCAGCTCGCGTTCAAGGACGAAATCAACGTCTTCCGGCGCACCCTGCTCTACGCCGGTCTGCCGAACTCGACCCGCTGGTACGAGGTGACAGAGCCCGGCGAGAAGGCGGGCGCCCGAGCCCTGATCTACCTCAGGCGGAAGGATGGCGTCGGTGCCGGCGACTTCCGGAAGCTCATCAACAAGGAGCTCATGCCCGCCCTCGCAGGCACCGGCGTGCTGAGGGAACTGCGAACCCAGACCTTCCTGCCCTGGAACGAGAAGCTCTGGGACACCCCGAACGTTGCGCACGACAACCCGGCCGACCAGCGGTTCCACGCATCGCTGATCTTGGGCTTCACGGACGCGCAGGAGCGGGCGGGCTTCTTCCACGGCCGTGAGATCGAGAGCCTGTCGAACGCGCTGGCTCCGCTCACTTCGGCCATCCACGCCTACGACGTGTCCGCGGCGCTGACTTACATCAAGGACGGCACGATCCTCCCGCACTATCAGCAGTAGTCACGCAAGAGGAGAGCGTGGCCAAGGAGCGCCTCGCCGGCCGCCTGAATGCCGGCCGGGGCGGCGCTCCCTCCCGGCGGCGGGCTGCCGCAGGATCTAAAGGAGGAGCCATGAGTTCTGCAACACAGCAACGGATGAAGCGCGTCGTCATCGATCATTTCGGTGGCCCCGAGGTCTTGAAGGTAGTGGAGGACGACATTCCCCAGCCGGGGCCGGGCGAGGTCCGCGTCAGGGTTCTCGCCGCCGGTGTGTCGTTCAGTGATCGCCTACTGCGCGCCGGTACGTATCTCGGGGGCCCGAAGCCGCCGTTCACACCCGGCTACGAGCTCGTCGGCGTCGTCGAGGAGCTCGGCCCGGGCTGCTCGAGGCTTCGGGAGGGAGATCGTGTCGCCGTGCTGACGGTGTGGGGCGCCAACGCGGAGCGTGTCTGCGTGCCGGAGACATACGCGGTCGAGGTGTCTGAGGACCTCGACCCGGCGGAGGTCGTGAGCCTCGTCCTCCCCTACATGACCGCCTACCAGCTGCTTCACCGCGTGGCGAGGGTGAAGAGCGGGGAGACGGTGCTCGTGCACGGCGCAGCCGGCAGGGTGGGCACGGCGGCCCTCGAGCTCGGAGCGCTGGCCGGGCTTCGCCTCTACGCACGCTCGCGCACGCGGCCGTCGCCTCACCCGTAGTCGAGAGTCCGTTTACAGTGCTCACAGTGTTCCCAGGCGCTAGCCTCGATTCATCGACGTCGAAGGGAAGCCGTGTCGGTCCCGGTTGAGAAGCCACCACGATTGCCACCTCGCTGGTTTATCCGATCGGCGTGGAAGGTCCACCGCGGCATCTACCGGGTCACCGGGGGCAGGCTCGGACTGTGGCGACCCAAACCTGGTGGCTGGGGCACGCTGTGGCTCACCACGACCGGGCGGCGGTCCGGTCAACCCAGGTCGGTGATGGTGGGCTACTTCAGGGACGGACCCAATCTCGTCACGCTGGCGATGAACGGCTGGGGCGAGGCCGAGCCGGCCTGGTGGCTGAATCTGCAGGCGAATCCCGAGGCAAGGGTCGTGACCCGCGACGGACAGGGGCACGTGCGCGCCCGGGCCGCGCTCGGCGATGAGCGCGACCGATTGTGGGCTCAGTGGCGCGAGATCGACAAGGGATTTGACGGATTCGCCGCCATGCGGCCCGGCGAGACCGCAGTCGTCGTCCTGCAGCCTCATGGGATGGCTGGCCTGAACGATCGTCAGGACACCGGTAGGGCGACGGGCTGATCGACCGGGAAGAGCGGCCTGTCGCACGTGCGACGTCGACCGGGCCGACATCGGAGCACCGCGAGAAGTCATACCCCGCAGCCGAGGTCGAGGACGCGTGCGGCGTTTGGGAGTCGAGATGTTGTCCAATCTAGCAACACAGAGATACGTGCTGCGTCCGGCCCGCACATGTGAGCCATCGGCCCAACCGGAGGTTGGGAGGTTTGATCCGATGGCGTCTGCGTGGCGGACGCCTAGCGTCCCCGTCGTAGGCGAACGAAGGTAGAGGTTCTCACGCAGACAGCACGACTGAACCGCCTCGCCGACGGGAGCCGGCGGGTTGGCGCCAGGCCGGTCTTGGTGACTCTCGGGCTGGCCGGGGATAAGGGAGATTTCGGCGCGAGCATGGCTCTTCGCCCCGTGGCCTTGCGGGGATTGCCGGGCACGGCGGAAGCTTCCGGCGACCTCCTTCGCAAGTCCCGTCGGGGACGGAATCAGGGTTCGCTCGGGGTCATTCCGGATAGTCGCCGCGACCTCCGCGGGCGACCCTTGGCGCTGTCACGGACTCGTCGACCAGGAGATCCCGAATGTCACCTCTGGAGAACAGCACCAACGTCGCGGCTCGCATGGGTCGCTGGAGCGCCCGCTGCCGCAAGACGGCGATCTTCGGCTGGCTCGCGTTCGTCGCGGCGGCCGCCGTGATCGGCGCGACCCTCGGCACGGCGCAGCTCGATCCCGACGACAACGCCGTCGGGGAGTCGAAGCGGGCGGAGGAGATCCTCGCGGCCGGCGGCTTCGCCGACGTGGCCGACGAGTCCATCCTCGTCGCGAGCGACGCGCACGCGGCGGGTGAGCCGGTGTTCCAGGCGGTACTCGCCGACGTCGCCCGCGCGGTCTCGGGCAGCGAGGGCGTCTCGGACGTCCAGCCTCCGCTCGTCTCCGAGGACCGCCACGCCGCGCTCGTGCGGTTCGAGCTCTCAGACGCGGACGGGGAGGCCGTCTCGCGTGTGGAGCCGGTGCTGGGCGCCCTCGCGGCCGTGCAGGACCGCCACGAGGCGTTTCGCGTCGAGGCGTTCGGGGACGCGAGCGCGCAGCTCGCCCTCGAGGAGACGATCCAGGCTGATTTCACGCGGGCCGAGTACACGGCGTTGCCCGTCACCCTCGGGATCCTCGTCGTCGTCTTCGGCGCGCTCGTGGCGGCCGGGATCCCGCTCCTGGTCGGCCTCTCCGCGGTGCTCGCGGCGATTGGCCTCCTCGCGCTCCCGAGCCGGCTCTTCGCGATGGACGAGGCGGCGAACTCCGTCATCCTGCTGATCGGGCTCGCCGTCAGCGTCGACTACTCGCTCTTCTACCTCAAGCGTGAGCGGGAGGAGCGCACCGGCGGCAAGGGCGAGCAGGCCGCGCTCGCTGTGGCCGCCGCAACCTCCGGCCGGGCGATCCTGATCTCCGGCCTGACGGTGATCGCCGCCGTCGCAGGCATGTTCTTCGGCGGCTCCGCGATCTGGACGTCGGTGGCGATCGGGACGATCCTCGTCGTCGCCATCGCCGTGGTCGGCTCTCTCACTGTGCTGCCGGCGACGCTCGGCTGGCTCGGCGACCACGTCGAGAGGGGCCGCATCCCGCTTCTGTCGCGCAGGCAGGGGAGCGCCGAGTCCCGCGTCTGGGGAGGCATCGTCGACCGCGTCCTGCGGCGGCCCGCCCTCTCCGCCGCCCTCGCCGGCGGGCTGCTAGTGGCGCTCGCCGTGCCGACACTCTTCATGCGCACGGCGGAGTCCGGCATCGACGCGCCGCCGCGGTCGCTCGAGATCGTTCAGACCTACGAGCGCGTCCAGGAGTCCTTCCCCGGCGGCCCGCTGCCCGCGGTCGTCGCGATCCGAGCCGCGGACGTGACCGCGCCCGAGGTGCGCGCCGGGATCGCGGAGCTCCGCGCGGAGGCCGTCGAGACCGGCCTGATGGCCGAGCCGATCACCGTCCGGTCGAGCGAGGACGGCAGCGTCGCGCTCGTGTCCGTCCCGCTCGCCGGGAGCGGCACCGACGAGGCGTCGGCCCGCGCGCTCGAGGCACTGCGGCGCGACGTCATCCCCGCCACGATCGGCTCGGTGGGCGGCGCCGAGATCGCGGTCGCCGGCCGAACCGCGCTCTCGGAGGACTTCAAGGCCCTGATGGCCGAGCGGATGCCGCTGGCGATGGGCTTCGTGCTCGTGCTCGCCTTCGGACTCCTCCTCGTCGCCTTCCGCTCGGTCGTGATCGCGGCGAAGGCCGTGCTCCTGAACCTGCTCTCGGTCGGGGCCGCCTACGGTCTGCTCGTGGCCGCCTTCCAGTGGGGCTGGGGCGAGCGCCTGCTCGGCTTCGAGTCGACGGGCGCGATCGTGTCCGGGCTACCGCTCTTCCTCTTCGTCGTCCTCTTCGGCCTCTCGATGGACTACCACGTCTTCATCCTCAGCCGGATCCGGGAGGCCTACGACGGCGGGCTCTCGACGGAGGCCGCGGTCGCGCACGGGATCCGGACGACCGCCGGTACGGTCTCGGCTGCCGCGTTCGTGATGGTGGCGGTCTTCTCGATCTTCGTCACCCTCTCGGCGACCGACATGAAGCAGTTCGGCTTCGGGCTCGCGGCGGCGATCCTCATCGACGCGACGATCGTGCGCGCCGCGCTCCTGCCCGCGACGATGAAGCTGCTGGGACGCTGGAACTGGTATCTCCCGACGTGGCTGGGCTGGCTGCCGCGCCTCTCGCACGAGCGCGCGGCCGCCCGCCCCGTCGCAGTCGGAGAGGCGGCCTGACGATGAGCGAGCACACCACGGACACCGGCGCCCCGCGCCTCGAGCGCAGCGGCTCGGACCGCATGCTCGGGGGCGTGGCGGGAGGCCTGGGCGCCTACTTCGAGCTCCACCCGGCCGTCTTCCGCGTCTCCTTCGTCGTCCTCACGCTGATGGGCGGCGCGGGGATCCTGATTTACCTCGCGGCGGCGCTTGTGATGCCGGACGAGGGGAAGGAAGACTCGTTCGCCACCGCCGCGCTCCGCCGCCGGCGCCACCGGCCCTGGCTCCTGATCGCGCTCGGGCTGCTGACGGTCTTCGTGCTCGCGGTGCTCTCGGAGGTGCCGGTCTGGCCCCAGGGGGACGCATGGCTCTTCCTGCTCGTGGCCGGCGCCCTTCTGCTCTGGCTCACCTGGTACGGGGTCGCACGCGCCCGTAGGGGCTGGCTGCGCGGGCTCGGGATCGCGGTCGCGTCCCTCGCCGTTCTCCTCCTCGTCCTCGCGGCGGCCTTCGTCGCCGCCTTCGACGTGCACCTCGGCGACGGCGTCGACGAGCGCACCTACGCGCCCGCGACCGCGGACGAGCTCCGGGCCGAGTACGAGCTCGGGATCGGCGAGCTCGTCTTCGACCTACGCGCCATCGAGCTCCCGCTCGGCGAGACCAGGCTGGACCTGCGCGTCGACGCCGGGAAGATTCGCGTGCTCCTGCCCGAGGACGCGGCCGTGCGGGCCGCCGCCGACGCGAAGCTCGGCGAGATCGACCTGCTCGGCCGGTACGTCGAAGGGTGGGAGGTCGAGGAGCAGGTCGACGAGACCGGCACCCGCGTGCTCGTCCTCGACGCGAGCGTCGGGATCGGCGAGATCGAGGTCCGGAGGGGCCTACGATGAGCGCCATGGCGCCGCCCCGGTTCGCGCTCGACCCCGACCGGCGCGCGCTCGCCGGGGTCTGCGCGGGGATCGCGCGCGCCCTCGGCGCGGACGTGACGCTCGTCCGCCTCGTCTTCGCCGTGCTCGCGCTCGCTGGTGGAGCCGGGATCCTGCTCTACCTCGCGCTCTGGGCGTACGCGCGTGCACGGCGCGGATGGCTGATCGTCCTCCTCGCGTTCGTCTCCGGCGCGCTCGTGCTGGGCGCCGTCGGCTTCTCCGGGAGCGGCATCTTTGGGATCGCGCTCGTCGTCGTCGGCCTGTGGGTCGCGCTGCGCGGCGGCCGCAGCCTCCGCCCGGACGCGCCGGTGTCCTACTGGGGCCTCGGTCTGGCGGCCGTCGGCGTCGCGATCACCGTCCCCGGCGGCACGCCGACGCTGCTCGCGCCGGGCGCCGTGGCCGCTGCGCTCGCCCTCGTCGTCGGCCCCTGGCTCTGGCGGCTCGTCCGCGACCGCGACGCCGAGCGGGCGGCGCGGGTGCGGAGCGAGGAGCGTGCGGAGGTGGCGGCGCGCGTCCACGACTCGGTGCTCCAGACCCTCGCGCTGATCCAGCGCCACGCGCAGGAGCCGCAGCGCGTCGCGGCGCTCGCGCGCCGCCAGGAGCGCGAGCTCCGCGGATGGCTCTACGGCGACATCCCGCTCGGAAACGGCGCCGCCTCGCTCGGCGCCGCGCTCTCGACGACGGCCGCGGACGTCGAGGAGGTGCACGGCGTCCGCGTCGAGCTGGCGAGCGCGGGCAACTGCCCGGTCGACGACGGCGTCGAGGCGGTGGTGCTCGCCGCGCGCGAGGCAATGACGAACGCCGCGAAGTTCGCCGGCGTGGACGAGATCGACGTCTACGCCGAGGTGACCGACGACGCCGTCGCGGTCTTCGTCCGCGACCGCGGCGCGGGCTTCGACCGGGCGTCCGTGCCGGCCCACCGGCGCGGCCTCGTCGAGTCGATCGAGGGGCGCCTCGAGCGCGCCGGTGGCGAGGCGACGATCGCGAGCGTGCCCGGCGAGGGCACCGAGGTCGAGCTCCGCCTCCCGAGGAGGGCACAGTGAAGCCGCGGATCGTCCTCGTCGACGACCACGCGCTCTTCCTCGCGGGCGTGCGCGCTGAGCTCGGAGACGCGGTCGACGTCGTCGGCACCGCGGGCAGCATCGCCGACGCAGTCCCGCTGATCAAGGAGCTCGACCCGGACGTCGTCCTGCTCGACGTCCACCTCCCGGACGGCGGCGGCGACGCGGTCATCAACGCCGTCGCGCCGGACCGGCCCGGCGTCCGCTTCCTCGCGCTCTCCGTCTCCGACGCCGCGGAGGACGTGATCGGCATCATCCGCGCGGGCGCGCGCGGCTACGTGACAAAGACGATCTCCGGCGAGGAGCTGGCGCAGGCGATCGAGCGCGTCCGCTCGGGCGACGCCGTCTTCTCGCCGCGGCTCGCGGGCTTCGTCCTCGACGCCTTCCGCGCCGGCGAGCGCGTGGGCGGCGACGCGGAGCTGAACGAGCTGACACCGCGCGAGCGCGAGGTGCTGCAGCTGATCGCGCGCGGCTACATGTACAAGGAGATCGCGGCACGGCTGCACCTGTCCGTCAAAACCATCGAGAGCCACGTCTCGAACGTCCTGCGCAAGCTCCAGCTCTCGACGCGGCACGAGTTGACGCGCTGGGCGACCCAGCACCGGCTCGTCTAGGGAAGAACAAAGGTGCGGGCACAAGAGTCAGGCGAGCCGTTGTCCCGGTATGAAACTGCGTCCGGCCCCGCCGTGAGCATGGTGCTCCCGGGCTATGGGGCTTTTGTTGGGAGACGCGGATGGGCAGGCCGTTCTGACTGATGAGCTGCGAGCTCGACGTTG
>JBOHAD010000067.1:0-11962 GCA_050697555.1 Gaiellaceae bacterium
CGATCTACGCGCTCGCCTGTCGCGCGCTCGGGATCCGTCACCTCCGCACCCGTCCCTACCGACCCCAGACCAACGGCAAAGCCGAACGCTTCATCCGCACCCTGCTCTCAGGCTGGGCCTACGGCGCGATCTATGGCTCAAGCACCGAGCGCACCGCCGCCCTTGACGGCTGGCTCTGGCACTACAACCATCGGCGCCGACACTCAGCGATCGGCCGCCAACCCCCGGTCACCAGAACCAACCTGGTCGGGTCCTACATCTAGCCGTCATCCCGCCCGAGCGGTTCTGGGCGGACGTCGACCGCTGGCTCGGAGGGCACGGGTGAGCCGGCCGCCCTTCACCGGGAAGGAGCCGGGCGTCGAGCCGCCCTTCCGGGGCCCTGAGCCCGGGACGGCCGCCGCCGGCCGCTGGGCTTGGGCTTCGATGATCCTCGCAGGCGACCCGTCGGCAATGGAGGCGCTCGCCGCCGGCGAGGCGGTCCCGCGCCACCGGCTCAACCCGGACGCGCTCGCGATGCTCAACGACCTCGCCGCCGGCGACACCGTCACCCTCACGGACGAGGTCGCGCTCCGCCTCGACGTGCACTATCCGGCCAGCGGCAATGGCGGGCCGCGCGAGCCTGCCCCTGACGAAGAGCCAGCGGAGCCGTTCCGCATCGACGTCTACACCGCGAGGGCCCTCTGCGGCCTTCAGGTATCGCCCGAGGAGCCCGAGCTCGTCGGCCCATTCCTCCGCCGTGGTCGCATCACGCTCCTTGGCGCGACGACCGGACACGGCAAGACGACGTTCGGCGCGCAGATGCTCGCCGCCGGCGTGCTCGGCGGAGACTTCCTCGGCTGGACCGCCGCCGGCGGCCTCCGCGTGCTCGTGCTCGACCTCGAGCAGCACCTCGAAGACATCCGCGAGCAGCTCGACGCGGTCGGGCTCGCCGACTGCGAGCTCGTCGACTACGCGCCGATCCCCGAGGGCCTGCAGATCGACCGGGACCGCGAGCAGCTCGCCGAGCTCGAGCGCGTCGTCGCGGCGAAGCCCTACGACGTCGTGCGCGTCGACCCGTTCTACAAGCTGCACGCGGCCGACTCGAGCGAGGAGCTGCAGGCGCGCGCGCTCGTCCGCCTCACGCGGCGATGGGTGAACCGGCACGGCTTCGCGCTCCTCATGGACACCCACACCCGCAAGCGGATCGAGGGACGCGCCGGCTTCACGCTCGACGACCTCTTCGGCTCCTCCCTCTTCGCCCGCGACCCCGAGGTCATCCTCGGCCTGCAGCTCGTCGAGGACGGCTTCTCGCGCCTGCACGTCTTCAAGGCCCGCGGCCGCCGCGGCGACATCGGCACCGGGCAGACGATCGATCTGCTCTACAGCGACGACGAGCTCTTCTGCCGCCGGCCGGACGAGGACGAGCGCGACATGCGCGCCGAGCTCATCGAGCTCGCCGGCGACTACGCCTGGCGGACGCTGAAGGAGTGGAAGGCGAAGCCCGGCCGCGCGGACGCCGACCCGACGACGCCGAACTACGTCGAGCTCCGCGGTGGCATTGGTGCCGGCGAGGCGAAGGTGAAAGCGACCCTCGGCGAGCTCCAAGTCGAGGAGGTCTTCGAGTACGCCGAGGGCCCGCCAGGGCGGTCCGCGCAGGCGCGATGTTGGCGCCTCCGCCCGACTGCCCCGGACGCTCAGGGCACCCTGGGGCAGTCGGGGCAGTCGGGCTCTTCAGGGACTCGACTAGTGCCACTGCCCCGCTGACTCCTACTCCGAAGGAGTCAGCAGTGGGGCAGGGCAGTGGTCCCTCGACTGCCTCGGAGGCGGAGGGCACCCTCGGCGGCGAAGACGTGGATGGGACGTGAGGGAGCGGCTCCTCACCGCCCGCGAGCTCGCCGAGCGTCTCGGCGTCTCGAGCGAGACGGTCCTACGCTGGACGAGGGACGGCGAGGTGCCAGCGATCCGGCTGCCGAGAGGCTCGATCCGCTACCGGCCCGACGCGATCGAGGCGTGGCTCGAAGGCCGCGCAACGTCGGCGGGCGCAGCCGTCGAGGAGTCGCCAGACACCCCGGACCACGCCCGCCGTGGCGGAGCGTACCCCGCCGCGCTAGTGTGCGAGCTGCCAGACACCCTGCCGCCGCTCGAGGCGGCCACGAACGAGGAGGAAGGCCATGCCCGCTGACGCTCGCGGCCACGTCCGCCGGCTCCCATCCGGCAAGTGGCAACTCCGCTACTACGACGACGCGGGCAAGCGCCGCGCGGCCGGCGTCTTCGCGAGCCGCTCGGCCGCCTTCGCCCACTACCGCGACGTGCTCGAACCGCGTCTTCGCGGCGCGCTCGCGCCGCTGCCCGAGCTCACCCTCGCCGAGCTCGTCGACCTCTACCTCGAGCGGCACGCTGCGACGCGCCGCGGCCGCACGATCCGCAGCCTGCGCGAGCGACTCGTGCACGCCACGCGGGCCTACGGAGACGTGCCGCTCCGCGAGCTCGAGCGGATGAGCGGCGCCGACTGGCAGGCACGCCTCCCCGAGCGATCGCGCTACGGGATCGTGCAGGCGCTCCGGCAGACGCTCGAGGCGGCCGTCCGGTGGGGCTACATCGGCCGCAACCCCGCGAAGCTCGCCGGGCCGAACCCGCAGCCGACGCCGAGGCCGGTGCGAGCCTTCACGCTCGCCGAGGTCGACGCGATCGCCGCCGAGCTCTCGCCCGCCTACCAGCCGCTCCCGGCGTTCGCCGCCGCGACCGGGCTCCGGCCGGAGGAATGGGCCGCTCTCGAGCGGCGCGACGTCGATCGCGCCGCCGGCGTCGCCGCCGTCCGCCGCACCGTCTCGGACGGCGAAGTCGTCGAGCTCGGCAAGACGAGCGCGAGCCGGCGGCAGGTCCCGCTCTCCCGCCGCGCTCTCGCCGCGCTCGAGGGGCTCCCGCCGCGCCTCGACACGCCGCTCCTCTTCCCGGCGCCCGCCGGCGGGCTCTTGAACCTCGACAACTTCCGCCGGCGCGAGTGGGCGCCGGCCGTCGAGGCGTCCGGCGTCGCGTCGCCGGCGCGCATCTACGACCTCCGGTCGACGTTCGCCTCGAACGCGCTCGCCGCCGGCGTCACCGTGTTCGAGCTCGCCCGCATCATGGGGACGAGCGTGCGGATGATCGAGCGGCACTACGGCGCCCTTCTCGACGGCGCGCGCGCCGGCATCGCCGGCCGCCTGGACGTGCTCGAGGCCGAGCTCGAGGAGCAGGCGGCCGAGGCTGAGGGAGGCATGCCGTGACGTCGTGCGCGGAGTGTGGGGCCGAGGTTCCGCCGGACGAGCCCGGTGCCGAGCGGCAGCCGTGCCCAAAGTGTGGCGCGCTCGCTCGTAAGCACGAGGGACGTCTCTCCTCGACGCTGACGCTGAGCTCAAGCGTGTCGGCCAGAGTCGAGCGCGGCATCACCGAGGCTCGGATGACCGCATTCGCTCTTATCTTCGCGACCGCGCTGAGCGTTGGGTTGGGTGTCGGCTTCGCGACGTCGCCGCTCCTCGGCGTTCTCGCCGCGGTCGCGGCTGCGATCGCGACCGCCCTGCTCCTCGCCGCGGTCTACCGCGACGGCCGCATTCAGCACGCTGTGATGGAGCTCATGCACCGAATCACGGGGCAGTAGAGGTGTTTGGGGCGCTAGTGGGGCACGACCGCGATAGCCGCCGTGGCTCCTCGCCGGTGCGCGCTCGTCGCGTTTGCAGGGAGAACGGTGAGACGGGAGCGACGGGACTCGAACCCGCGACCTCCGGCGTGACAGTCGTGCGCCAGCCGTTCCCTGGATAGCCCGCCTGGGCACGTTTGGCACTGATTTCCAGGGTCTTCGTTCCTCTCGGTTCCCCTGTCGTCCCCGCTGGGTCACGGCCTTCCACGGGGGTCCTGGGCAAGAGGAGGGCAAAGGCTTCGTCTACTTCCTGGGCAACGCCTCCGCTGTGTCAGTGCGCCTTGTAGTCGGTCTGTTCGACCAAGCACGCAGGGATGCTGGAGGCAAGTGACGAGGGCTCGCACGGTGCGCTCGAAAAGCGGTGCGGCCGTTGTCGCGATGCCGGCGAGGCGGGCCGAGCCGGTCTTGCTCGCGCCCTTCTCGACGCGGCTGCCGCCCGAGCTGCTGCGGCGGCTTCGCGTTGCGGCCCCAGGGCTCGAAATGCGCATCGGCGAGATCACGGCTGCGGCGCTCGATGCCTTCCTCAGCGAGCGCCGCCACTGAACGAGGTGAGCTGAGATGGAGGGATCGAACCCGCGGGACTTCTATACCGAGATCGTGCTGCCCGCCTTGCAGGAACGGCTCGACAGCGCCTTTCCGGAGTTCGGCTGGAGGCGCGACCGACTCGGCTGGGTCGCCACCAACCAGGAGTTCACACACCGCGCCCTCGGAGTGCGCGCCGAGCGGGTGGTCGCCCACGGACCTGCGCCCAGAGGCTTCCTCGTCCACGGCGGCGAGGCGACGCTCTGGACCGCGTACGTGCTCGGGGGCGCGACCCCGCGTGGGGTCGACTTCGTCCGCGCCGTTCGGGAGATCGCCGAGCGGACGGGCATCGACACGACGCCTCTGGGGCGCGACCGGCCGCGCGACCGCCGCGCCAAGCTCCTGGGCGACTTCTTCACACTCTCTCAGCGCGAGCTCGCGAGCGAGCAGGGCGCCAGGGCGCGCGCCTACCTCGAGCGGCGCGGCTTTCCAGCCGAGGCGCTTGAGGGATTGGATCTCGGCGTCGTGCCAGCTCTCGAGTGGACGAGGGCACACCTCCTCGACAGCGGCTACTCGCAGGAAGAGATCACCGCCTCGGGTGTCCTCGCCGACTCCCGCTGGCCGGGCCGCATCGTGGGAGCCTGGCGGGACGAGCGGGGGAAGGTGAAGACGTTGTGGGCGCGCGCGCTCGACGACCCTGGCGACCTTGGGGGCCGCTACCTCTACCTGCGGGGCGCAACTCGCAGCGGCCTTCCGCCCTACGGCCTCTCGGACGTCCTCGTCGGCTCACACGAGACTCGACGCGAGCTCGTCCTCGTCGAGGGCGTCTTCGACCTCCTCCAGCTGCGCGCCCGCGGGTTCGCGAACGTCGCCGCACTCGGCGGCACCGCGGCCCGCCCCGAACTCTTCGAGCGACTCGCCCGTCTGCCGATCGAGACCGTGACACTCTGCCTCGACAACGACGAGGCTGGACGGACGGCAACCGCCCGAGCAGCCGAGCAGGCCGCACGGGCGAAGCGGAGCCCGGCCATCCTCGTTCTCGATCCACGCAGACTTGCTCCCGCGAAGGACCCGGACGCCTTCATCCGTTCCGGTGGTGTCGAAGCGTGGCAGGCGCTTCTCGAGCGGCGGGAGTGCGGCGTCGCCTGGCGCGCGCTCGAGCTCCTCGACGACACGAATCGAGACTCGTCGACGACAGTCCGCCGAGAGGCGCTCGCGCGCGCCGGCGCGTGGCTCGGCTCTCTGCCCGCACGGCTCACGCTCGAACAAGAGGACGCCGTCACCGACGTCGCCGAGCGCTGCGGCTACACCCCTGAGGCCGTGCAACGAGCATTCCGAGCTCGCTACTGGGGGCATGCGAATTCGCGCGAGCGGTCGCTTCCGACGGAGCGCTCGCACGCTTTCGCCCTCGAGCGGTAGCCGCCGTCACGAGGGCATATAGCTACATCCACGCGGTGCCGGCTCGGTGTCTTTGCCCTCGAGCGGAGGGAGAGGATTCGAACCCTCGACCCGCTGACGGATAGCGGTTTTCAAGACCGCCTAGAGAGTGCCAATTTGCAGGACTTTCCTCGCTCGTTCGCCAGTCGGTTCGCCAGTGTGCAATCGAGCGGTCCAGGTTGCTCGCCAGGCGCGGAGGCGCGGTCGACCCCCTCCCTACCATGCGATCCGATCGGCAACCGGTGGCAATCGGTAGCGACGGTTTTGGCTTACTTTCGCGGTGTCGGCGGTCTGTCGATTTGCCACCGGTTGCCGTGGATTGCGCCCGCTGGGCTCCATAAAGGCTCCATCCGAGCAGCTACTCCGCGACTGGCGGCTTCAATGATTACGCCAACCACGAACGCTCGACAGTCAGTGCGTAGCCGCGACCGCGACGGCTCGAGAGAACCTAGCCGGAGGAGGTGTGGAGCCGAAGCAACCGTCCGAGCCCGGCCAGGGCCTGCATCGGAAGTCGCTCGCGCCGTCGCCCAGGCGCGAGCGTGTCGTCGAACTCGAGCATGACCATCGAGAGGTAGACGAGGGCGCGCGGATCACATCGGCTCTTGATGCCCGCGGTCTGCAGGGTCCCGTGGACGCGCTCGATGTAGTCCTCGAAGCGGACGGCGCGCTTGTGCCAGTTGCGAACGCGGACATCCGCGGTCGAACGATTCCTGAAGGTGTGGAGCGCCCCGTGCGGAACCGAGACCGACTCGCCAGGCGACAGCGTGCGCCAGTGCCCGTCGACCATCACGTCGAAGCTTCCTTCGAGAACCTCGTACTCCTCGACCTGCTGGGGGTGGATGTGCGGTGGTGGCGCGACGGCTTTCGGGGGCAGGATGAACTCCATCTCGACGGACTCACCGCCGGTTTCGGCCACGGAGCGCGTGACGATGTAGGTACTCCCGTCGGGCATCACGAAGCGGTCGCCTCTCTTTGCCATAGCGCGGCCTAACGGTACCGCGCAGCCACGCCGCGGCACCTCACGCTATCGCGCTCGCCAGCGCTTGAGGGCGTAGCCGGCGTAGATCGCCGACGTGTCGCGACTCTCGCGCAACCGCAGCCGGCGCCCCATCTCGCCGTAGCTGATCGCGCCGCGGGCGCGGTCGCGCATAGCGAGCACGGCGGCGAGCGGGTTGGCCGGAGCGATGCCGATCCGATCGCGGACGTCCAGGCCCGCCGCCGCGAGCTCACGCTCCAGCTCCGCCGGTCGGATAAAGCGCCTCCAGTCGTGCGTGTCTGGCTCGGCCCAGCGTGTCGCCCGCCAGTCTTGCGAGAGCTTGATCACGAGTAGGCGGCTGCGAAGCGTGCGGTTGATGGTGTCGTAGAGGAACACTCCGCCCGCCCGCGGCACGCGCGCGATCTCGCGCACGGTGCGGCCGACGTCATCGACGTGTTCGAGCACGTCACAGCAGTAGACCGCGTCAAAGCTCGCGTCGGCGACCGGCAGGTCCTCGCCGAAGCCCTCTCGGTAGTCGATCTCGAAGCCGCTCTCACGCGCGTGCGCTCGGGCGACCTCGAGCGATTCGACCGAGGGATCCACACCGCTCACGCGGGCCGAGCGCGGCGAACTCCTCGGCCAGAAGGCCGCCGCCGCAGCCGACATCGAGGACCTCGAGACCCACGGGGTTGATCCCAAGCTCTGCTGTGAGGACGCGCTTCATGTATCCGAAGCGGGGCGGGGTTGAGCCCGCTGCGCAGGACGGCGAGCCCGGAACCGTCCTCGTCCCACCAGGTCTCGCTCAGGCGGCGTAAATCGTGTTGTCGACGGGCATCACGGCCTCCGCCGAGGACCGGCAGACCACGACAATCTATCCCCGGTCTACGTCTCTCCTTCGGCGAACGTCGAGTGTCGCGAGACACCTTCCGCCGTCATCGTCCAGAGGCTGAGCTCCGTCGACGCGCCGTCGCGGTCAAGCCAGAGAGTTTTCGACCTGAAGGCTCCACAAACGGGCTCCACGTGCCGTACCTACGAGATCGTGCAACTTAAGGCGAAAGCGCCCGCTGTACGGGGCTCCCGCAGAGCCCTCCATAAAGGGCTCCATCCTTCGACGGAAGCGGGTGGGTGTCGCGAGCGGTGGTTTCATGCTATCTTGGTATCCTGATACCTAAGCGGGAGGAGCTGATGGCTCGGAAGAACATGACCTTGAGGCTGCCGGCCGAGCAGGCGGATGAGTTGGAGGCGGTCGCGCGGGCGGAGGGGATCAGCGTCTCCGATGCGGTGCGCGAAGCGATCGCCGAGCACATCGAGCGTAAGCGGAAGGACAAGGCGTTCCGTGAGCGTCTGCGGGCTGTGATGGAGCGTGATCGGGAGATCCTCGAGCGGCTCGCCCGCTGACGGTTGGCGAAGTACCTCGATCTCGCCGAGTACCTGCTGATCGCGGAGGCCGTGCTCGGCGTTCCCGCCGAGACGATCGCGCGCTGGCCTGGCATCGGTCTTGCCGAGTCAGCGCTGCATGCGCCGGCGATGGGGTTCGGCGGGGTCGAGTTCTACCCGGACGTGATCGACAAGGCCGCGGTGCTGTGCGTGCGCCTGGCCCGGAATCATCCGCTTCCCGACGGGAACAAGCGCGTCGCCTATCTGGCGCTGGCGGAGTTCCTGGCGCGGAACCAGGTCGAGTGGGCGCCGCCGTCGGTTGAGGAGACGGTCGCGATGATCGAACGTGTTGCCGCCGGAGAGATCTCGGAGCGTGAGCTCGCCGCCTGGCTCCGAACGTCGCGACGGAAGATCTGATCGGGGCGAGCCGCGTTGGTGTCGGGTTGCCGGTGCGCCTATCCGGCGGCGGCGAGCCGTTCGGCGACGAGCTCGATCGGCTTCACATAATCGCCGCGGTTGTGCAGCGTCCGGCGGAGACGGCGGTTGAGCACGTCGAAGTCGCAGTCGCTGAGGCCGCCAGCGGCGGCGATCTGGTAGCGGCAGTGGACGGCGATGTCGTTCATGAACCCGAGCACGCTGCGGCTGGCGGTCTTCGCGAGCTGAGCGTCGTCGGGATCGAGAGGACCGAGGAGATCAGGGGGCAGTCCTTCTGATTGCAGTTCGGCCCTGATCACCGCGACGGCGAAGGGGGCGATCGGACGTACATCCGCGGCGCGTACGTCGGCGACGAAGACCGAGAACAGCGTGCCGGCGTGTGTGAACAGGAGGCACTTGCGCCGATCGAGCCAGAGCAGGTTCAGGTACCAGTCATCGTCGCTCGGCGGCGGATCGGCGAGAGCGGGGGCGGGGCCGCCGAGCAGTCCCAGCACGCGGCGCGTGCAGCGCAGGACCACCCTCGGAGCGTAGACAACGATCGTCTTCCACAACGAACGGGGGTGATGGTGATGACTCAACAGGGACAGATCTTTCCGCTCACATCGCGCGGCAAGGACCGAACGCGCGGCAGGGACGGAACGCGCTGGGCGTACGCTATCGCGTCGGCGGGCGTGGCTCGCGCGCGTGCAACGCGGCGGCTTCGACTCCGAGCAGGCCGCGGCTGACGCGCTCGCACGCGCGCTCGAGCGGCTGCGGCGGGAACAGGGCTTGGTGGAGGCGCCGACGCTGCGGGAGCTCGTCGATGTCTACCTCGCTCAGCACGATGGCGAGCCGGAGACGGTCGCGAAGCTCCGCTGGCTGCTCGCGAAGGCGGTGCGGGGCTTCGGCCATCGGCGGATCAGCCAGCTTCGCCCCGCCGAGATCGCCGCATGGCGAATGACGATCCCACCCGGCCACCGCTTCGAGGCGACCCAGGCGCTCCGACAGGTGCTCGCACGAGCCGTCAGCTGGGGCCTGATCGATGTGAACCCTGCGAAGCAGGGGATCGACAACCCGCAGCGGCGACGCACCGAGAAGCGACCCTTTGAATCATGGTCGGACCTGCACGCGCTCGCCGCAAAGCTCGGGCCGCACTACGGGCCCCTCGTCCTGTTCGCTGCCGCGACCGGGCTCCGACCCGGAGAGTGGATCGCACTCGAGCACCGCGACATCGACCGCGACGCGCGAATCGTCTATGTCCGGCGGGCGTTCCGCAACGGACGGCTGAAATGCCCAAAGACCGAGGCAAGCGTCCGTGCCGTGCCGCTACAGACGGCCGCGCTCGCAGCACTCGACGAGCTGCCGCCGAACCGCGACTGCCCGCTCGTCTTCACGTCACCTGGAGGCGGCTACCTCGACCTGCACAACTTCCGAACCCGCTACTGGAAGCCCGCACAGGTCGCGTCCGGGATCACACCGCTCGGGCGCGTCTACGATCTCCGGCACACCTTCGCGACCTTCGCCCTTCGCGCCGGCATCTCGACCTTCGACCTCTCGCGCTACATGGGAAGGCGGACATCAACCCACCGCGGCAAGCCCAGCCGCAAGACGCTACCGAAAGATCCGGGCTAGCTGCAGCCACTCGCTTCTGCTGGAGACCGCCGCGTACTCTCATCGGTCGAGCGGATGGAGGCAGAGGCGTCCGGCGAGCGTGGCGACCGCTAGAGAGCCCTACTTCTCCACGGTCCGGTAGCCGGCGCCGAGCGCCGACTCGAGCTTCTCCTCGAGCTCGCCCGACTCCGCCAGCTCCTCCGTGATGTCGGCGCCGCCGATCAGGTCGCCGCCGATGAACACCTGCGGGATCGTCGGCCAGCCGGAGAGCGCAGACAGCTCCTGGCGGATCCTTGGGTCGGGGAGGATGTCGACGGTGGTGACCGGAGCGCCCGCCCGGTGCAGCGCCTCGAGCGCGCGCAGCGAGTTCCCGCACATGACCCTCTGCGGCGTGCCCTTCATGAACAGGGCCACCGGCTCCTCCGCGATCACTTGCTCGAGCTTTTCCCGCAGCTCCATCATCGGCTCCCTTTCGTCTTGATTCTCAGCTCGTGGATCGTCCCGTCGGCGAGGGGCTCCGCCAGCGCGTCGTAAACGAGCCGGTGCTGCTCGACGAGCGAGAGGCCGTCGAAGCGCGGGCTCGCGACGACGACCTGGAAGTGGTCACCGGTACCCGTGCGGTCGAAGACGGAAAACTCGCTCGCGTGGGGAAAGGCCTCTCGCAGCAAGGTGTCCAGGCGCTCCATGCGCCCTAGAGTACCTGAGGCTATTGGATGTACTGACCACGCCGGTTCGCGACACGGTTGGGTGGCGGCCGACCGCCGAGAGCGCTGTGGGCCGACCTGCGCTGGTACAGCGCCCTATCCCGGGGTCTGACCCTGGCCAGACTGGAGGCGTGCCCACGAAGGACGAGGTCGTCGAGGCGCTACGGCAGGTCGAGGACCCCGAGCTGGGCATGGACATCGTCGAGCTCGGCCTGCTCTACGACGTCGAGGTCGAGGGTCCCCCACGGCCTCCCGCTCGATAGACACCCGAGCGGTTGATCGCGATTGCGCATGTCGCGGCTGATCTCGATTATTCTCGACACAGTGCGAAGGATGTGGGCCCGCCAAGGACGTATGCGACGCTCGCTGCACGGGCCGGGCGAGCGGTCTTCTAAGTAGCGCTCAGGGATCGACCTCCTCCTTCTCAGAGAGGGGGGTCTTGCGCAAGCGTCGGCAACGGTCGGCAACTCTCCTGCTTACCATGCAACGTTGGCGGCAATCGGTGGCAACCGATGGCAAGCGTTCTGGCTTGATTAGGCGCATTTCGGCGCTCGCATAGGGGGTGACTCTTGCCGCTGGTTGCAACCACAGGGCTCCATAAAGGCTCCATACCCTCGGCCCGAAGATGGCCCAGCGACGGCAATCGCTGCCCTCATAATGTGCTGGTCCTTCTGAGATCGTGAACGCGTTCGAGCCCTACGCGGATTCCCGGCCCAAGGGCTTCTATCGTGCTCGTGCTTCGGCATTGTCCGCGCGGATCGGGCAGGGGCATAGCTCGCGCAGATGCTCGAACGTGTAGATGCCGGTCGAGTGCCCGTCGCTCCAGTGGAAGCGGATCGCATACCGGCCCACCGGGTCGATCGAGAGCGGCCGGACATCCTTGCTGATCGATTCCTCGCGAAGCCGCTTGTTCCCCGAGATCTCGTCGACGCACATCGCGCACCTACAGCCCACGCGCAGGGCATAGCCGGTGTAGATGCTCTCGTGCCCGTCCTTCCAGAGAATCCGCACCTCGCTCGTGGATGGCCGCGTTATCTCCGCGATCTCCGGCCGATGGCTCGAGACTTCGCGCAGAGTGAGGGTGCTGACCTGCGCCGCGAGGTTCTCGGCGACCCGGAAGAAGGCGCGGGCACTGGGCGACCCGGACATGGACTGGACGATGGGGTTTCCCTCGTCCGAGGTCGTGCGGATATCCGTCGAGAGGGGGATCTCGCCCAGGAAGGGGATCCCGCTCGCCGCCGCGAATCGCCGGGCGCCGCCGCTGCCGAA
>JBOHAD010000068.1:0-11911 GCA_050697555.1 Gaiellaceae bacterium
TGAAGCCCTCGCCGGCGATGTTGCTGTGGTGCACGAAGACATCCTTCGTGCCCTCGTCAGGGGTGATGAAGCCGTACCCCTTGCTGTCGTTGAACCACTTGACGGTTCCGGTTGCCATGAAAACACCCCCCATCACTAATCTCACGAACAAGCACAGGGAAGCGTTGGTAACGCGAACCGGACTCGCTCTGGATTACCCGACCAGGGTAGCAGCGCCGGTCGCAGATTTCCCGCCGGGACGCTCGACCGGGTGCACAACCGCAGCCGGATCGTCCCCACCTAGCGGGTTCCGGCGGCGGGTCGCGCAATACTCGCGGAGTGGGCGGTACTGGGCTCGAACCAGTCGCGCCGGCATTCGGCGCTCAGCCGATCTGGCGCGAAATTGGCTCGTTTGCAGGCACTTCTTCGAGCGCCGCGGAGCGCTGATTTTGGTCCTGAACAACTTTCTGCGGCTTCTCGTGTGGTCAATAGGTGGTCAGTTCTCGTTGCTCGGCCGGGCAACGCGATCTTCTTTCGCACCTGCCGGTGCATATGCGTCTCGGCGCTCTTGGGTTTCCGGGAGGGGCAGCCGTGCTGAGCGTGGCGAAGCTGACGGTCGGCCAGGAGGCCTACTACGAGCAGCAGGTAGCTCGCGGCCTCGACGACTACTACGCCGGTCGCGGCGAGTCGCCGGGAATCTGGGCCGGCAGCGGATCCGCTGGACTGGGTCTCGTCGGCGTCGTCGACGACGGCGACCTCGGGACGCTGTTGCGCGGCGTCAACCCGGCCACCGAGTCGCGGCTGCGGGCGCCGGTGCAGGAGCGCACGATCACCGTTCGAGTCCTCGACGTCGAGTCGGGCGAGTGGCGCGAGGAGCCCAAGCGGCTCGCGCCGGTCTCCGGCTACGACCTCGTCTTCTCGTGCCCGAAGAGCGTCAGCCTCCTGCACGCGCTCACCGACGACGAGCAAGTACGCCGCGAGATCAGCCAGGCGCACGAGGCCTCCTGGCAGGCATCGCTCGCGTATCTGGAGCGCGAGGCGTGCATCGTTCGCCGCGGCCACGGCGGCACGATCCGCGAGCACGGGCAGGGGTTCGTGGCGGCCGCGTTCCGGCATCGGACGTCGCGGGCGCAGGACCCGCATCTGCACACGCACGTGATCGTCGCCAACATGACCCGCACCACCGACGGCGAGTGGCGGGCGCTTGATGGCGAGGTGATCCTCAAGACCTACCGGCTCGCCGCCGGGTACCTCTACGAAGCCCAGCTCCGGCACGAGCTCGCCCACCGGCTCGGACTCGAGTGGACGGAGCCGGTCAAAGGGATGGGTGAGATCGCCCGCGTGCCCGAGGAGGCGATCCGCGCCTTTTCGACCCGGCGACGGTCGCTCGTCGAGCACATGGAGGCGCTCGGGACCGAGGGCTTCGCCGCGGCGCGGGTCGCCGCGCTCGCCACCCGGGAGGCGAAGGAGCAGGTCGAGTTGCCGCGGCTGCGCGAGTAGTGGCTGGCGCGGGCGGCCGAGCACGGTCTCGGTCGCCGCGAGCTCGAGGCGCTTTTAGCCGAACTATCGCTTCCGCCCCGTCGCGTCGAGCGCGAGCAGCTCGCGCCGTGTCTCCTGGGGGCCGACGGGCTGACCGCCAACCAGACGACGTTCACCATGCCTGAGCTCGTCCGCGCCATCGCCGGCTCCCTGCCGCAAGGGGCGAGCGTCGATGAGGTGCTCGAGACGGCCGAAGAGCTCGCGCGCTTCCCCGGTGTCGAGCTGGTCGAGTTCGGTGGGCCGGGCCGGCCGGCGCGGTTCACGACCCGCGAGCTGCTCGAGGTCGAACGGGAAGCCCTCGAGCTCGCACTCGCCGGCCGCGACGCGCAGGCGCCTCGACCGGACGAGAAGACGCTGCTGCGCACGCTGATCCAATCGCGCACGCTCAGGAATGATCAGCGGCACCTGGTCCGCGAAGCCTCGCTCAGCCCCGACCGGGTCGTCTGCGTCGTCGGCGTCGCCGGTGCCGGCAAGACCACCGCCCTGCGCGCGCTCGCCGACGCCCACCGCGAAAGCGACATCGCGGTGCTGGGGGCGGCACCGAGCGCACGTGCGGCCGACGAGCTCGCCCACGCCATCGGGATCCGCGCCACCACCCTGCACCGGCTCCTCTTCGACGCCCACCGGGAGGGGCGCCTCCCCGATCGTTGCGTCATCGTGATCGATGAGGCCGGGATGGCCGAGACACGCGTGCTCGCGCCGCTCCTGCGCCTGATCGACCAGGCCGAGGGCAAGGCGCTCCTCGTCGGCGACCCCGGCCAGCTCCCCGCCGTCGGCGCCGGCGGCCTCTACCCCGCCCTCTGCGACCGGCTCGGCGCCATCGAGCTCACCGGCAACCGTCGCCAGCGCGACCTCTCCGAACGGCAGGCGCTCACCCGACTGCGCGCCGGCGACCCCGAGCCCTACCTCGCCCACGCCGCCCGCCGCGGCCGTCTCCAGCTCGCCGACGACCCGACCGTGGCGAAGCAGCGGCTGCTCGAAGACTGGTGGCAGGTCGCCCAGCACGACCTCGACCGCACGGTCATGCTCGCCTACCGGCGCGCCGACGTCCGCGACCTCAACGACGCCGCGCGCACACTCCTCCTTCGCGCGGGGCGCCTCGGCCCCCACGCGCTCGCACTCGACCAGCGCGAGTTCCGGGTCGGCGACCGCGTCCTCTGCCGGCAGAACGACACCAGGCTCGGCGTCCGCAACGGCACCCGCGGCACGATCATCGACCTCGACGAGACGACGCTGACGGTGCGCACCGATGGCGGCTCGCTGCGCTCGCTCCCCGTCCCCTACGCCGCCGAGCACCTCGACCACGCGTACGCGCTCACCGGCCACGCGGCCCAGGGCGCAACCGTCGACCGTGCCTTCATCTTGCTCCTCGGCGAGGGCGCCCTGCGCGAGTGGGGCTACGTCGCCTGCTCTCGCGCGCGAACGGAGACCCGCCTCTACCTCGCCGACCGCGTGAGCGAGGTCGAAACCGCACACGAAGATGACCGGCGCAGCCCGCCCGAACGCGCCGCCCGCGCCCTCGAGCGCTCAGCCGCCGAGCCGCTGGCGCTCGACCAGACCAAACGGCGGCACGACGTCAACGGGCGCCTGCTCACCCGGCGGCAGGAGGAACTCGAACGGCAGCGCGACCGGGCAGCCAAACGACTCGCCACGGTCCAGCGCGAGCTCAAGCAGCTCGGCTGGTGGAGCCGTGGCGGTCGCCGCTTCCAGCTCGAGCGCAACATCGCCTTCCACCAGACCGCGCTCAGAGCCCTCGACGAGAAGCGGGAAGAGCTGGCGCGGACGGCGCCGCCCCGTGCTCGGCAGATGCCGCGTGGGCTCGGCCGCGATCATGAGGAGTTCGGCCGCTCGCTTCGGCCCGAACCGCCGGCCAGGCGAGCCCTGCAACGCGAGCCGCCAAGCCTCGGGCTCGGACTCTGACGTGAGGACGCTCGGCCGGCGTCCAAGCATCCGAGCCTCAACGCCCGCCAGGCGGCGAGACAGCCAGTTGCCGGCAGATCGCTCGGGCGGTGCCGATCGGGATCTCGCGGTGGCGCGGGACCGGGGCGCGGAGGTCCTGCGCCGGGTTATGCCAGATCGCGTGATTGGCGCCCTCCCGCAAGACCTCGCAGCCGTGGTCTCTGAGGTGGCGTTCGAGTTCGCTACGCCTCAAGCCGCGGCGAGGTCAATCGTGACCTGCTCCGCATGTCCGCCGCCGATCGGCGGCTCACGACCCTGATCGCGATAAGAGGCGATCATCTCGCGTGCGGCATCGAGCAGCATCTCGCGCGCCTCGTCGACGGTGCGCCCACACGTCACCACCGCCGGCCACTCGGCAAGCTGGGCCATCGTCCAGCCCTTCTCGTCCGGTGTGAACACCGCAGTCAGCGTCACGGACTCGCTCATCGCTTCACCAAGTATGCACGCTCGCAGCGACGCAGAGGACCGGCCGGTGCACGTCATTGCTGCCGCGCGATCGGCTGCCTGGCACGCTATGTCCCGTGCCGCGATTCGTGGTTCGCCGTCTGCTGTGGACGATCCCGCTACTGCTCGGGGTCATGCTCGTCACGTATGCGCTGATGCGGGGGAGCGGCGGCAGTCCGTTCGAGCCGCCCGAAGGCTACATCGGAGTCCCCGAAACCTACGAGCGATTCCTGCGCGAGCACTACCACCTCGATGAGCCGTGGCTGGTCGAGTTCGCCTACTGGGTGAAGAGCGTCTTCACGTTCGACTTCGGCCCTTCGCTCGTCCTGCGGAACTTGAACATCGAGTCGATCGTCCGGAACGCGCTACCGGTGACGGTCGAGCTCGTGTTGCTCTCCGCTGCTTGGGCGGTGCCTGTCGGCGTTGCGCTCGGCGTGTGGGCAGCAACGCACCGCGCGCGCATCGTCGACTTCCTCGCGACCTCGACGGCCACGCTGTTGCTCGTCGTCCCGGTCTTCTTCGTCGCCTTCGCGCTTAACCGGTATCTCGCTCTCGAGTGGCACTTGTTCCCGCGCGGCTGGGAGGGCTGGCAGACGAAAGTGCTCCCTTGCTTTGCTCTCGGCCTTGCGCCCGTCGGGTACGTCGCTCGCCTGGTCCGTGCCGCCGTCGTAGAGGCTCTCGAAGAGGACTACGTGCGCACGGCTCGCGCCAAGGGGTTGCGTTGGCGTCGCGTGGTGTGGGTGCACGTGCTCCGCAACTCGCTTGCGCCGTTTCTGTCCGCGGCGATCCCGATGATCGCCCTCCTGATCACGGGGGCGTTCTTTGTCGAGGAGGCCTTCGGGATCCCGGGTGCGTCCTCGTTCTTCCTCGAGGGCGCTCGAACGCGCGACTACCCGATCATCATGAACCTGACGGCCGCCCTGGCAGTCATCGTCCTCATCGCGAACCTGATCTCGGACGTCCTGCTCGCGCTCGTCGATCCGCGGATTCGGGAGCAGATGCACGGATGACCGCGCAACCACAGCCGGTAGATGCCGAGATCGTGGGCCGGCCGAGCCGGCTCGCGCGTCTTTGGCTCCTGGCCGAGAACCGCACAACGCTCGTCGCCGGCCTCGTCTTCCTGGCGCTCATCGCCTACGTGGCCTTCTTCCCGCTCGTCTCGCCCCACGACCCGAACGACGTGGACTTCAGCCAGGGCCGCGAGATGCCCAGCCTCGAGCATCCGCTCGGAACCGACCAGTTCGGACGCGATCTGCTGACCCGCCTGGCCGTCGGTGGACAGACCACCCTCGCCATCGCCGGCTTGGCGCTCGCGATCATCCTGGTGATCGGCTTCCTCTGGGGCGCGGTCGCCGCGCTCGCCGGAGGCTTCGTCGACTCATTGATGATGCGCGTGGTCGACGGCCTGTTCGCGATCCCGCGCCTTCCCGTGGCGATCGTCATCCTCGTCGTCCTCAGCCTCCACGCCCAGAACATCCCGGCCATCGTCTTGGCTCTCTCGATCGCTGGTTGGATGCTCACTGCCCGGCTCGTCCGGGGCCATGTCCTGGCGCTCAAGAGCCGCGATTTCGTCCGAGCCGCGCGCGCCGTCGGCGCGAGTTGGCCACGAATCGCCCGCCGCCACATCCTCCCGAACTCGGCCGGGATCCTCCTCGTCGCGATCTTCCTCGAGCTCCCAACCGTCGTGCTCGGCGAAGCCTTCCTCGCCGTCCTCGGCTTTGGCCCGTCGGCGCCGACGGCTACCTGGGGGAACATCGCGTTCGACGGCTGGCACTTCTTCCGCATGTGGGAGATGTTCCTTGCCACGGTCGCAATCGCGACTTTCGCGATCTCGGCGAACGTGCTCGCCGACGGCTTCCACGACCTACTCGATCCCCGCCGGCAACCGCAACGCCGACCGCGACCCGCGCGCCAACGACTAATCCTCGCTCGGCGGCCACGATCCGGCCACACGTAGGCCGCGATCGCAGCACGTCTCTCTTCGACATACGCCCAACCACTGTCGAGGGAGCTGTCGGCAGTGACGTGTCACCGCTCGATCACGAGCCGGCGCTCAAGTTCGAGCACGCGGCGCATCGTCTCGAGCACGAGGGGGTCGGGTTCTCGCTCGTGTGCTTCGAGCATGCGGACGAGGTCGCCCGGGCTGGCGACCTGGGGGCGCAGGTCGCGCCCGAGCCGCTCGCGGTTGGCGCGGTGGCGCAGGTCCTCGTAGCCGCGGGTGCCGGCGGGCTCGAGGACGATCTTGATCTCGCCGGCGTCGCTCGTAAGCTCGATCACCGGCTCCCGCTGCCGGTCGACCGCGTCAAGCTCGAGCGGGCGCCCGTCGACGCGGCGCGCGTGAAGGTTGTCGAGTGCCTTGCCGAGCCGCCGGAGGTTCTCCTTGCTGAGGGAGGGTGCGAGGTCGAGGCCGCTCGTGACCTCGTCCGAGCCGTGGATCACGCGGGCCAACGCGCCGACTACGACATAGAACGACGCGACGCGCTCGAGCTCGGCCAGGATCGCGTACGGGTCGAACCGGGCCTGGCTCACCGCTTCTCGAGTCGCTGAATCATCGCTGCCAGTCGCTCCTCCGCTGTCAGCCGCCGCACCTCCTGCACGCGGGCCTCGCGCTCGGGGTCGCGCTCGAAGGGCACCAGCACCGGCGGGATGTCGAACCCGCAGGCCTGAAGGACGCGGCGCAGCGTCGAGAAGCCGGGCTCCACCCTGTCGGTCTCCCAGCGCGCGATAGAGCTGACCGGCATGCCGAGCCGCTCCCCGAGCTCGGCCTGCGAGAGCCCGGCGCGATTGCGCGCCGAGCGGATCAGTTCGCCCGTACTCATCGTCCGATCACGAGTTTAACCTACCGCTCGCATGTCTAGGACTACTCTCACTTTTGCTATCGTTCCTGCTTTCTGGGATGGCGCGATGCTGGTGAGCTTCCCGTTCACGCCGAAGGTCGAGACGAGCCGGTGATCGAGCGGCACTACAAGACGCGCGAGCTCGCCGAGCTGCTCGGGCTGCACCCGGAGACGATCCGCCGCGCCGCCCAGCGCGGGTATCTCGAGTCGATTCGGATCGGCCTCGACCGTATCTACGCGGAAAGCGCCGTCCAGCGCTGGCTCGAGGACAACCGCGACCGCGCCGCCGCAGCCGCTGCGCGCCACACTGGAGCTCCCACCAGACGACGGGAGGCCAGCTGATGGCGATCCGAAAGCGCGGCAAGGGCCGCTGGCAGGTGCGCGTTCGCCCGTTCCCCGAGATCACGGTGCCCACGCGCGAGGCGGCCGAGACGATCGAGCTCGACCTCAAGCTCCGGGCGAAGCTCGGGCACCTGTACCGCGAGAAGCCGACCAAGCTCGGGGACGAACTCGACGGCCTGCTCCAACGGAAGAAGACCATGGGCGGCAAGCGCGGACCTCTTCGGCCGGCGGGCGTCCGATACTACGAGGACTGCGTTGGCCCCTGGGAGCCGCTCCGGAACACGCCGGTTCCGGCGCTGCGCCGCAGGCAGGTCGAAGATCACATCGCCGCTCGCGCAGCGGTGGCGCCGACGGCCGCCCGGAACGAGCTCCAGTTCCTCAAGGCCGCGCTTCGCGTCGCACAGTCTCGCGGCCAACAGGTCGACGTTGGCATCTTCGAGATCGACCCGATCCGCGTCGAGCCGCAGGAGGGCATCGCGCTCGAGTACCGCGAGCTGCTCGGCCTCGCCTCCTGGCTGCCTGAGCGGGTGAAGCGGATCGTGCCCTTCTGCGGCACCGTTGGGCTACGCTTTACCGAGGCGGTGACGCTGACCGAGGACCGCGTCGACCTCGAGGCAGGCACCATCTTCATCCCCGCGCGGATCAACAAGAGCCGCCGGCCGAAGCCGATCCCGCTCGCCCGGATCGAAGTGCAGCTTCTCCGCGAGCAGCTCCTGGCGCGCCCTCCGGGGACGCGCATCGTCTTCGCGACCGAGAAGGGCGGGGTCTACAGTCACTCCGGGTTCCAGTCGATCTGGCTGCCTGCGCTCCTCGCGGCCGGCCTCGCCCACGAGGAGACGAAAGATGGCCGGCGGAAGATCGTCGTTGCCGACTTCCGCTTCCACTGGCTCCGCCACACTGCAATCTCGCTGATGGCTCGCGCCGGCATGAAGGCCGAGCTGATCGCCGAGCGCGTCGGCCACAACGACGGCGGCGCCCTGATCTACCGCCGCTACCGCCACCTCTTCCCTACCGAGGTCCGCGAGGCCGTCTCGATGCTCGACCGCATGGTCGCCGGAACGGCCGGAAACGCCGACGCCGGAGGCTCGCCGAGTGGTCAATAGGTGGTCAGCCGATGCCGCCGCTCCGCACAAAGCCGCATGGTTGAGCGGAGGAATCGTATGGGCGGTACTGGGCTCGAACCAGTGACCCCCAGCTTGTCGAGCTGGTGCTCTCCCAACTGAGCTAACCGCCCTGGGGACGCTCAGTCTAGCGAACGGACGCGGTCGCCCAGGAACGGCAGCGGGTCGACCGGCTTTCCGCGCCGGTGCACCTCGAAGTGGAGGTGCGCGCCGGTGCAGGAGCCCGTGCAGCCCGCACGGCCGAGCAGTTCCCCGGCCTCGACCGCTTGGCCCCGCCGGACGTGTGCGCGCGCCAGGTGCGCGTACATCGTCGTCACGCCGTCGCCGTGTCGCACCTTGACCGCGAGCCCGTAGCCCGAGTAGTTCCGGAGCCAGCCGACCTGGCTCACGACGCCGGGAAGAGCCGCGCGGACCCGGTCCTCTCCGAGCACGGCGATGTCGATCCCCGCGTGCAGCTTCCCCCAGCGGTAGCCGAAGCCGGACTCGAACGGGCCCCGGAGCGGCACCGTCCACTCGGCGGCCCCCTCGCGGCGGCTGTCGCCGGGCGCTTCCAGGTACGCGCCGGCGGCCGGCGCGGCGAAAGCGAGCGCGGCGAGGAAAATCCCTGCAAAGAGCCCTGGGCGAGAGGGCATGGGGCGGCACCCTAGCTGATCGAGCCGGACGAAGCCTCCCCCGAAGGGGTCAGAAGCGGGTCAGAAGATCTCCGGGCACCAGGGTGCACCGTCGGTGCGGAAGACCGCGTCCGCACGGACGAGAGCTCCCGCGACGAGCTCCTCGACGAGGCCAGCCCGGAAGAGGTCCGCGAACGTGAAGCCGCCAAGATAGACGGACGCGAGGTCGCCGACGTCGAGGGCGAGCTCCGCCGGCGCGGTCGTCCGCTCGGCTCCGCCGGCCTGGAGCTTCCAGCGGCCGTCGTTCCAGGGACAGAAGGTGTCCCGGATCTCGAAGACGAGCGTGTCCTCCGTCGCGTACGAGCGCGACGAGAGGGCCGCGCCGACGTCCACGAGCCGCAGCCAGAGCCCGTCGAGGACCCGGAAGCGCATGCGCCGCGCGTCCACGAGCAGGAGCTGCAGCGGGTGGTCGACCGGAAGCAGCTCGGCCACAACCGTGTGGATCAGGTCGACGTCGAGAGGTAGCGCCACACGTCCGCCGTTCCCTGCGGCGAGGCGCCCGCGGCCTCCCGAACCTCGAGCGTGCTCGTCGAGGAGCCCTCCTCGAATGCCTCTCGGATGCGGTAGAGCGCGTACGCCTCGGGCGGCCCGCCCACCTCGACGACGAGGCGCATCTGCTCGCCCGCGCCATCGTGGCGCCATTCGGGATCCGAGAGGAGCCGGTGCTCCCACCACTCGGGCGAGCGCGCGAACATCCCGGGCGTCTCCGCGGCGACGCGGTCGTAGATCCCGGGAAACGCCGAGAGGGCTTCGTCCTCGTCCACGAGGCGCGCCTCGCCGGCGCGCTCGACGGACGGTCGGAAGGCGCCGTAGGCGCGCTCGAGCCGCATCGTTCCGCAGAGGGAGGCCGCTCCGTAGCCGAAGCGACCGTAGATCCCGCCTTCGGAGGCCCAGAGGATCGCCGCAGGCTCCCCGCGCCTGTGCGCGTCCTCGAGCTGGGCGCGCATCATCCCCGTCAGGACTCCGCGCCGCCGGTGCGTGGGCATCACGCCGACGACGGTCACTCCGGCCGCCGCCACTCGACCGCCGGGGACGGTGAGGTCGAAGGAGAACGCCCCCGCGCCTCCCACCGCCTCCTCGCCGTCGAAGGCAGCGTGCATGCGACCCGGCTCGAGAAAGCGCAGGACCGTCTGAGCGCGCTCCTCCGTCGGCGCGCTTCCGCCGTAGAGCCAGATCGGGCGGACCGCGGCGAGGAGCTCGTCCGGCGCCGCCGCGCGAACCTCCAGCGTCATACCTTCTCGAGCGGGGCGTAGTCGAGCATCAGCCGCCGCTCGGCGCCGTCTCCTGCGAAGCGGACGGTGACCACCCCGTCAGGCTCGACGCGCGTGACGACTCCCTCCCCGAGTGTCGAGTGGCGCACGTTGTCTCCCGTGGCGAGGTCGATCGTCCGGCGCGACTCCGACACGACGCCGCGGGAGACCGACGACCACGCGGCGGGCCGCAGCCGCTCCCGCTGCACCTCGTCCTCCGGGAGCTCGTCGAGGAAGCGGCTCGGCAGCCGGTAGTCGCGCGCGCCCCAGAGCGAGCGGGCGGTCGCGTGCGTGAGCACGAGCCGCTCCTGCGCGCGCGTCAGGCCGACGTAGGCCAGGCGCCGCTCCTCCTCGAGGCCCTGCTCCTCGAGCGAGCGCGCGTGCGGGAAGACGCCCTCCTCCATGCCGACGAGGAACACCGCGCGGAACTCGAGCCCCTTGGCGTTGTGGAGCGTCATGAGCGTGACGAGGCTGCGCTCCTCCTCGAGCTCGTCCTGGTCGGAGTAGAGCGAGATCTGCTGGAGGAACTCCGAGAGGCTCGGCTCGGGCGCCGCAGCCTGGTACTCGCGGGCGACCCCCACGAGCTCCATCAGGTTCTCGATCCGGCCCTGAGCCTCGACCGTCCGCTCCGCCTCAAGCGCCTCGCGGTAGCCGCTCCGCTCGAGCACCCGCTCGACGAGCTCCGGCACGGATTGCTCGAGCGCGCCGGCCATGAGCGACTCCATCAGCGTGCGGAGGCGCTGGACGGCCTTGAGGGGCGCCGCCCCCACGCCGGCCTCCTCCGGCTGCGCGAGCGCCTCCCAGAGGGAGATCCCCTGGGCGTCCGCGTAGGTCTGGAGGCGCGCGAGCGACGCGTCGCCGATCCCGCGCCGCGGCCGGTTGGCGACGCGCGTGAGCGAGACGGCGTCGTAGGCGTTGTCGATCGTCTGGAGGTAGGCGACAGCGTCTTTGATCTCTGCCCGCTCGTAGAAGCGCGGGCCGCCGATCACCTGGTAGGGGATCTCCTGGCGCACGAGCACGTCCTCGACGACCCGCGACTGTGCATTCGTCCGGTAGAAGACCGCGATCTCCGAGCCGGCGAAGCCTTCGTCCACGAGCGCGGCGATCTCCGCGGCCACGAAACGGGCCTCCGCATGCTCGTCCTCGACCTCGAGGACGCGGACGGCCTCGCCCTCGCCGAGCTCGCTCCAGAGGTTCTTCGGCTTGCGCTCCCGGTTGTGCGCGATGACGGCGTTGGCCGCGCGCAGGACCGAGTTGGTGGAGCGGTAGTTCTGCTCGAGCGCGATCGTCTTGGCGCCGCCGAAGTCGCGCTCGAACTCGAGGATGTTGCGGATGTCCGCGCCGCGAAAGGCGTAGATCGACTGGTCGGGGTCGCCGACGGCGAAGACGTTCCTGTGCTCGCCCGCGAGGAGCTGAAGGAGGCGGTACTGCGCGTGGTTCGTGTCCTGGTATTCGTCCACGAGCACGTAGCGGAAGGCCTTCTGCCAGCGCGCGCGGGCGTCGGGGAAGCGTTCGAGCACTTCGACGGTGAGCATGAGCAGATCGTCGAAGTCGACCGCGTTCGAGCTGTGCAGGCGCCGCTGGTAGAGCTCGTAGACGTCGGCGACCGTCTGGTCGTAGAAGGAGGCGACGCGGTCCTTGTACTCCTGGGCGGTGACGAGCTGGTTCTTCGCGTGCGAGATCTGCGCGTGGATGCCGCGCGGGACGAAGCGCTTGGGGTCGCGATCGAGCTCCTCCAGGCACGCCTTCACGACGCGCACCTGGTCGGC
>JBOHAD010000069.1:0-11728 GCA_050697555.1 Gaiellaceae bacterium
TCGCGCTCGTCGCCACCGGGCACCTGTCCGCCGAGGAGTTCGAGGTGCCGCTCTGGGTGATCGTGAGCGCCGCGACCGCGATGGCGCTCGGCACCTACGCGGGCGGCTGGCGCATCATCCGCACGCTGGGCCAGCGCGTCGCCAAGCTGGAGCCCCCGCAGGGGTTCGCGGCCGAGGCGGCGACCGCCACCATCCTCTGGTTCACGGGCACCGTCGGCTTCCCGGTCTCGACCACGCACACCATCTCGGGCTCCGTGCTCGGCGCGGGCGCCATCCGCGGGTTCTCGGCGGTGCGCTGGGGAGTCGCCGGCAACATCGTCGTCGCCTGGCTCCTCACGCTCCCCATGGCGGCGCTGATCGGCGCCGTGGCGCAGGTGCTGACGCGGATCCCCGGGGGAACCGTGATCGTCTTCCTGCTGATGGCCGCGATCGCCACACTCGCCTTCGTGGCCCGCAGCTTGCAGACGCGGAAGCTCGCCCCCTCGGCGGCCTAATCGGGCCAATTAGCGCGAGGCCCGAGCTACTCCTTGCTCATATCGACGTTCTTCGCTACGATAAACGTCGATATGACGTCTTGGACGTGATCGACTGCTGCCGGCCGCTCGCCGCTCCGGCCCTCTCGGAGGAGGAGGCGGAGGGTACGGCGATGCTCTTCAAGGCGCTCGCCGATCCCGCGCGGGTGAGGATCGTGAACCTACTCGCGACGAGCGGCGAGCCTGTGTGTGCCTGCGAGTTGATCCCAGCCCTCGGCCTTGCTCAGGCAACGGTCAGCCATCATCTGAAGAAGCTCACCGACGCGGGGCTCCTCGAGCGAGAGCAGCGAGGCAAGTGGGCGTACTTCTCTCTCAACCCTGAGGCTTCGGCGCGTCTCGCCGGCCTCGTTGACTTCCCGGAGGTCGTTCGATGAGCACTGAGACTGCCGACACGCTTCGCGACGAGGTGCGGCACCGCTACGCGGAAGCCGCCCGCGCCGTCACCGAGGGCACGAGCTCGGGCTGCGGCAGCGGTTCCTGCTGCGAGGGCGAGGGCGCGGGCGCCGACTTCGGCGAGGCTCTCTACACGAGCGAGGAGCGGGGCGAGCTTCCGGACGCCGCCGCGCTGGCGAGCCTCGGCTGCGGCAACCCGACCGCGGTCGCCGAGCTGAACGAGGGCGAGGCCGTGCTCGACCTCGGCTCGGGGGGAGGCATCGACGTCATCCTCTCGGCGAAGCGCGTGGGTCCGACCGGCGTCGCCTACGGGCTCGACATGACCGACGAGATGCTCTCGCTGGCGCAGCAGAACGCGCGGGAGGCCGGCGTCCGGAACGTCCACTTCCTGAAGGGTGTGATCGAGGCGGTGCCGCTGCCGGCGGGATCGGTCGACGTCGTCATCTCCAACTGCGTCATCAACCTCTCCGTGGACAAGCCTGCGGTGCTGCTCGAGATCGCGCGCGTGCTGAAGCCGGGCGGCCGGGTCGGGGTGAGCGACGTGGTCGCCGAGGACCGCCTCACGCCCGAGGAGCGCGCCGAGCGCGGCAGCTACGTCGGCTGCATCGCCGGTGCCCTCTCCAAGGGGGAGTACGAGGCGGGCCTCGAGGCAGCCGGCTTCGAGGACGTCTCGGTCGAGTTCACGCACGAGGTCGCGGACGGGATCCACGGCGCGATCGTGAAGGCGCGCAAGCCCGTCCACGCAGAGACTGGGACGGAGATCCCCAAGGCGCTCCCGCTCGCGAACGCGGGCGTGAACTGCTGCTGACGGCGTCGCGCCGGGCCCTAGTGCGAGGCGTCGGTGAACTCGCGGAACTCGCCGCTGACGAGGTAGGCCGTCTGCTCGCCGATGTCGACGGCGTGATCGCCGATCCGCTCGAGGCAGCGGGAGACGACGATCATGCGCAGGCCCCACTCGTGGTGCGCGGGCTCGGTGCCCAAAGAGAGGAGGTGCTGGACGATGCGCCGGTTGCCGCGGTCGATGAGCTCGTCGAGCTCGACCAGCGACTCGGCCGCCGCCATGTCGCGCGCGGCGAACGAGTCGAGCGCGACGCGGATCATCTCCTCCGCGCGAGCGCCCATCTCCTCGAAGGCCTCGAGCAGCGTCGGGTCGGGCGAGGCGCCCTGGACGAGCTTCGTCAGCTTGGCCACGGTCACGCAGTAGTCGGCCATCCGCTCGAGGTGGAGGTTGATGTGGAGGACAGCGAGGACGAGGCGGAGGTCGACTGCCACTGGCGTCTGGCGGGCGAGGAAGGACTGGATGCCCTCCTCGATGCCGAGGTAGCTCTGGTCGATCTCGTCGTCGAAGGCGATCACCTCGTCGGCGAGCTCGGCCTCCTGCTGCACGAGGGCGTTCAGGGCGCCGCGGAGCGCTCGGAGGACGAGCTCGCCCTCCTCCTGGAGGGTCGCCTCGAGCTGGTCCAGCTCCTCCTGGAAGGTGATCCGCATCTCTAGCCGAACCGCCCCGTGACGTAGCCTTCCGTCCGCTTGTCGGACGGCTGGGTGAAGATCGTCGGCGTCGTGTCGTACTCGACGAGGATCCCCGTGCGGTGGTCCCGCTCCTGATCGACCTCGACGCTGAAGAAGGCGGTCATGTCCGCGACGCGGGCCGCCTGCTGCATGTTGTGAGTCACGATCACGATCGCGTACTCCCGCTTGAGGCCGTGCATCAGGTCCTCGATCGCCGTCGTGGAGATGGGGTCGAGCGCGGAGGCCGGCTCGTCCATGAGGATCACGTCCGGCTCGACGGCGAGGCAGCGGGCGATGCAGAGGCGCTGCTGCTGGCCGCCCGAGAGGCTGAGCGCGCTCGCCTTCAGGCGGTGCTTCACCTCGTCCCAGAGGGCGGCTTGCCGGAGCGCTTGCTCGACGCGCTCGTCGAGGCTCCCACGCATATGGAGGACCCGGGGCCCGAAGGCGACGTTGTCGTAGATCGACTTTGGGAAGGGGTTCGGCTTCTGGAAGACCATGCCGATGCGCTTGCGCACCTCGACCGGGTCGACGTCCCTCCCGTAGAGATCGGCTCCGTGATAGAGGACCGTTCCCTCCACCGCAGCGCTCGGGATCAGGTCGTTCATGCGGTTGAAGCAGCGGATGAACGTGCTCTTGCCGCAGCCTGAGGGCCCGATGAACGCTGTGATGAAGTTCTTGTAGATCTCGAGCGAGACGTTCTTCAGAGCCGGCAGTCCGGCATAGGAGACGGTGAGATCCTCGACCGTGAAGAGAACTTCGCGGCGTCGATTCACGACCTCCTCCTGGCGTTCGGCCAACGTCTGCTCGTCCACGCCCGCGATTCTGACAGGCGCGACCGGTGCACTCTCCATGTCGGGCATCACCATCTTCTCTGGTAGCGGTTGCGGAGCCAGATCGCGAAGGCGTTCATCGTCAGCAGGATCACCAGGAGGACGATGATCGCCGCCGCCGCGAGGAGCCGGAAGTCCTCCTGCGGCCGCGCGATCCACTGGTAGATCTGGATCGGCAGCGCGGTGAAGGGGCCGAGGATCGTGGGGTCGAAGGAGACGTACGTGAGCGCGCCGACGAGGATCAGGGGAGCCGTCTCTCCGATCGCTCTCGCGAGGGCGAGGATCGAGCCCGTGGCGATCCCGGGAATGGCCGCCGGCAGGACCTGCCGGGAGATCATCTGCCACTGGGTCGCGCCGAGGGCATAGGCGCCCTGGCGGATCGAGTCGGGCACCGCCCGGATCGCTTCGCGGCTAGCCACGATCACGATCGGCAGGACGAGGAGCGTGAGGATCATCGCCCCCGCGAGCGTCACCCGGCCGAGACCGAGACCGCGGACGAGGAAGGCCAGCCCGAGGATCCCGTAGACGATCGAGGGGACGGCGGCGAGGTTCTGGATGTTCAGCTCGAGCAGGCGGTTGTACCAGCGCTCCCGGTCCGCATACTCCTCGAGGTAGATCGCGGTCCCCACGCCGATCGGCACGGCCATGACGAGCAGGAGGCCCATGATGTAGATCGTTCCGAGGATGGCCGGCCGCGCGCCCGCCCGCTCGGGCACGGCCGAGGGCGGTTCCGTCAGGAGGATCCCGTCCACGAACGGGATCCCTTTGCGGAAGACGTCGACCAGCAGCGTCCCCAGGAGGACGAACCCGACGGTGATGGAGACCAGGAGGAGGACGTAGAAAAGGCGGCCGCGGACCCGGTCTCCACGCGAGCGGTTGCCGAGATCGAGCGCTTGCACGCTCATTCGTAGATCTCCCGGTACTTGCGGACGAGCCGGATGGAGATGATGTTCATAACGAGCGTGATGCAGAAGAGCGTCAGCCCGACTGCGAAGATCGTCTTGTACGCCGTCGATCCCGTGGGCACGTCCCCGATCCCCGTCGCGGCGATGAAGGCGGTCATCGTCTCGATCGCCTCGCGTGGGTCGAACGTGATGCGTGCGAGCTGGCCAGCTGCGATGAGGACGATCATCGTCTCGCCGACCGCCCGCGAGATCGCGAGCACGTAGCTGGCGACGATGCCCGAGATCGCCGCCGGCACCACGATCCGCGTCGACACCTGCAGCCGGTTCGCACCGAGCCCGTAGGCGCCGTCGCGCAGGTCCTGGGGCACCGCGCTCATCGCGTCCTCGGAGATCGAGGCGACCGTCGGGATGAGCATGACGCCCATCACGATCCCGGCCGAGAGCGCGTTGAAGACGCCCAGGTCGAGGCCGAGGTCGCGAAGGAGCGGCGTAAAGAAGGTGAGCGCGAAGTAGCCGTAGACGACGGTCGGGATCCCGGCCAGGACCTCGAGGGCGGGCTTCAGGATCCGGCGCGTGCGTGGGCGGGCGTACTCGCTCAAGTAGATCGCCGCCCCGAGCCCGAAGGGCATGCACACGAGGCACGCCCAGATCGTCACCGAGAACGTGCCGACGAGGAGCGGCAGGACGCCGAAGCTCGCGTCCGCGAAGAGCGGCGCCCAGCGGGTCTCCGTGAAGAACTCGACGAGCGAGACATCGCGGAAGAACTCGATCGACGGCAGGAGGAGCGCCGCGACGATCCCGACGGTCGTCACGACCGAGACGAGGGCGCAGAGGGCGAAGACGCCCTTGACGGCGTCCTCGCCCAAGCGGCGCCGCGCGGCGCGCAACTCCAGGGGCTGCGCGCCGGCGGTTAGATCGGGGGCTGCCACCCTAGCGGCCGGCGAGGGCCTCGTCGAGGCTCTCCTGGGCCGCGGTCAGCTGCTCCTCGGTGAGGGGCACGTAGAGCGCGGCCTCGGCGAGCTCCGTGTTGTTGTGGAGCATGTACTGGACGAAGGCCTGCACCTCGGGGCGCTCGAACGAGTCCTGCTTCACGTAGATGAAGAGCGGGCGCCCGAGCGGGTTGTAGGACCCATCCTGCACCGTCTCGACGCTCGGCTCGACGCAATCGCCGTCCTCGTTCTCGACGGGAACCGCCTTGATCGAGCCCTCGTTCTCCTCCACGTAGGAGAGCCCGAAGTAGCCGTGGCCGCCAGGGTTGCCCGCGACCGTGTTCACGATGTCGTTGTCGTTCTCGCTCGCCGCGAAATCCGAGCGGCTCGCGCCTCCCTCGTCGTTGATCGTCTCCGTGAAGTAGTCGAAGGTGCCGGAGTCGGTGCCCGGTCCCGCGAGCACCAGCTCCTGGTCGGGCCAGCTCGGATCGACCTGGCTCCAGCTCGTGACCTCGCCCTCGGCCTCGGGTGCCCAGATCGCGTTGAGCTGCTCGGTCGTGAAGCAGTCGATCCAGTCGTTCTCCGGGTTGACGACGACCGCGAGGCCGTCGTTCACGACGTGGAACTCGACGAACTCGATCCCGTTCTCCTCGCAGATCGGCACCTCGTCGTCCTCGTTGATCGGCCGGGAGGCGTTCGAGATGTCGGTTTCGCCGACGCAGAAGCGCTCGAAGCCGCCGCCCGTCCCGGAGATCCCCACCGTCACCTGCACGCCGGGCTGCTCCCCCTGGAACTGCTCGGCGGCAAACGTCGTGAAGGGGCCGACCGTGCTCGAGCCGTCGGCCTCGATACGGCCGGAGAGCTCCTCCTCGCCGGCATTCGTCTCGGCCGCGGTATCGCCCTCGCCGGCGGCGGCGTCCCCGTCGTCGCGGCCGCAGCCGGCCGCGGCGAAAGCCGTGAGGACGAGCAGCGCCAGGAGGAGGACAAGCCTGGGGGTCAGGCGAATCTTCACTGTTCTCCTTTCGCGTTGTCGCATGCCCCGAGTGTCGCCACGGCCGCGCGGAGCGTGGGCTGAGAGTTCGTGAAGAAGTGGTTACGGCGTGGTGAACGCGACGACCGGCTAGATGACTTCGCGGCAGGTGCGGCGAAGCTCGCGGGCCTCGATCACCTGCATGGAATCGGGCTCCTCACGTGTTGCCCCTTCGGGACTCTAAGGCTTCGTCGGGAAGAAGCAGCGGATCGTGAGCCCTCGGCCACGGGCGCCGGTGGCCTCGACCGTGCCGTCGGCCGAGTTGACAACGTGCTTCACGATGGCGAGCCCGAGGCCCGTGCCGCGCGAGGCGCGCGCACGGTCGGCGCGGTAGAAGCGCTCGAAGAGCCTTGGGAGGTCTTGCTCGGCGACGCCGACGCCGTCGTCGGAGGCCACGAGCGCCGCGCCGCCGTCCTCGTGCTTGACGGCGAGAGTCAGGTGTGCACCCGGTCCCGCGTAGCGGATCGCGTTCTGGGCGAGGTTCTGGGCGACCACCCGGATCATGCGCGGCCGCAGTGGAAGCTCCACGTCCTCGTCGGCGTCGACGATCACGCTGACGCCTGCCCGCGCGGCTTGCTCGGCGAGGGCTTCCGCCACCTCGGCCACGATCGGAAACGCGGTGGTCGAGCCGAGGCCGACGACCTCGTGGCCGGACTCGAGCTCGGAGAGGAAGAGGATGTCGTCTATCAGCTCGCGGATCTGCGCCAGCTCGGCCTGGGCCTGCTCGACGAGCTCTCGCGGGTCGGAGTCGGGGAGGAGGGCGGTGTCGAGCAGCGCGAGGAGCCGCGCGAGCGGTGTCCGCAGCTCGTGCGAGACCGCGGCCGTGAAGCCGGCGCGCAGCTCCTCGTAGGCGGCCAGGTCGCCGGAGCCTCTGCCGTACACGAGGGTCTCTCGGCGTCCATCCACCTCGTAGGGGATCTGCACCGCGGACGAGCTCAGGAGCGCTTGCGGCGCCTCGGCGCCTTCGTTCAACCCGGGGAAGGACTCGCGTGCCCGCCGGCTGGCCGCGAGCACGCGGCCGGACTGGTCGAGGACGACGACGATCTCCCGGCTTTCCTCAACGAGCGCCCGTCCACGCTTCGCCTCGACGCGGAGCTCGGCGAGCCCAGCGTCGGGTGAGCGGCGCGAGCGGAACGGGAGCTGCATCCCGGCAATCGTAGGGATGCCAGCCGCACCGCAGGACGCGTGCTGGCTCCCTGTCGCAGGGGACGTGACGGTGGCCATGCTGGAGGAGCCTCGAGAGGTGAGTCCTGTTCTTCGCCGCGCTGCGCCTGCCGAGGCGGGCGTACGAAGCTCGAAACGCCGCAGCCGACGCTTCGGGCGAGGGTCGTCTGCTTCGGGCGACCCTCGCCGCGGCGGCGACCCTCGCTCGGCGTCAGGCGCTCGGCGGGGCGAGGCCGCTCTCGTAGGCGAAGATCACGGCCTGGACGCGGTCGCGGGCCCGCAGCTTCGTCAGGATGCGCTTCATGTGGGTCTTGACCGTCGACTCCTCGATCACGAGGGCCTCGGCGATCTCGCCGTTCGAGAGGCCGCGGGCGACGAGCTCGAGCACGTCGCGCTCGCGCGGCGTGAGCGCCTCGAGCCGCTGCACGACCGAGGTGTCCGCCGCGGGCTGCCGGGCCATGCGGTCGATCACCCTGCGGGTGACGGACGGCGAGAGCAGCGAGTCGCCGGCGGCAATCGTTTGGATGGCGGCGATGAGCTCTTCCGGCCTCGTGCGCTTGAGCAGGAAGCCGGAGGCGCCTGCGCTCAGCGCGCCGAAGATGTAGTCGTCCTGTTCGAAGGTCGTGAGGATGACGACCTTCACCGCGGGCGAGACGCCGAGGAGCTCGCGCGTCGCGGCGATGCCGTCGAGGTCGGGCATGCGGACGTCCATGAGGACGACGTCCGGGCTGAGCTCGAGCGCGCGCTCGACGGCAGCGCGGCCGTCGCCCGCCTCGCCGACGACCCGAAGCGTGTCGTCGCTCGAGAGCACGGACCTGAGGCCGGCGCGCATGAGGTCGTCGTCGTCGACGACGAGCACGCGCACCTGGCGCGGGCTCATGCCTCAGCCTTGCCGTAGGGAAGGCGGGCGCGGACGCGGAAGACGCCGCCGCTCGCGCCCGCGTCGAAGCTGCCTCCCAGGAGCGCCGTCCGCTCGCGCATTCCGACGATCCCGTGCCCGCCGTCTCCGGGGGCCTCGCCCGGCACGGTCGGGTTCGCGACCGTGATCTCGATCTCGCTCGGGCCGAAGGCCACCTCGACCTCGGCTGTCCCGGGCCCATGCAGGGACGCGTTCGTGAGCGCCTCCTGGAGGATCCGGTAGGACGCGCGGTCGACGGCGGGGGCTAGCGGCCGGCGGGCACCGTGGATGCGGACGTCCACGTCCAGGCCTCCGGCGCGGGCGCGGTCGGTGAGCGTGTCGAGCGCGGCCAGGCCCGGAGGCGGCTCGACCTCGTCGCCGACTCTCTCGGCGGAGCCGTCCTCGCGCAGGGCGCGGACGATCTCGTCGATCTCGGTGACGGTCTCCCTGGCGACGGCCTCGATCGTCTCGAGCGCCTCGCGAGAGCGCTCGGGATCCCGTTGCTGGAGCAGCCGCGCGGCGCCGGCCTGGACGAGGATGACGTTGATGGCGTGCCCGGCGGAGTCGTGGAGGTCGCGCGCGATGCGCGTGCGCTCCTCGGCGGCGGCCAAGCGGCGCTCGCGCTCGGCCTCGCGCTCGGCCCGCAGCGCGCGCTGCTCGAGCTCGGCCATCCGCCCGCGCCGCTGCCGGATCCGGTCACCGACCACCCAGGCGCCACCCCAGAGCAGGGCTCCGACGAGGAGCGGGACCGTGGGGAACTGGTCGTCCGCGATCCCGGTGGCGGCGACGTGGAGGACGAAGAAGCCGGCCACGACGGCGCTCGTCAGGAGCATGCGGGCGCGGGTTCCCTCCGGGCTCGCGGCCAGCGAATAGAGCGCGACCGTCGCGCCGAGCGGCGGGCCGTGCGGGTAGTCGAGGCCGCTCACGAGGACGCTCGCCGCGGCCGTCGACGCGAACACTCCGAGCGGCGAGCGCCGGCGAGCGACGAGCGGGAGCGAGGCGAGCGCGGCCAGGAGAACTCCGAGCCCGTCCAGGTCCCGCGTGTCCGCCTCGGGATCCTCGAAGCCTCTCGCCGCGAGGAGCCCGACGGTGAGTGCGAAGACGAGGATCGCCAAGGCCGCATCGCCACTGAGCTTTCGCAGCCTCACGGCTGCGAGGGTAGCGCGCCTCTGAGTCCTGCGAGTCGCCCCGCGGGAGGATCTGCGTCCACCCGTAGGGGGACGGCAAATCTCGCCCTCGGGGGTGGGCGACGTTCGCCCCTCGGGCCGATGTGCCGCCTCGGCTCTCTTCCTACCGTGGCGGCACGCAATCGAGTCCACGAAGACGGAGGAATGACGATGCTCAACCCCTGGACACTCACGTTCGCGAGCCGCGGCGACGGCTGGGGTCATGGCTGGTGGCCGCTGTGGGTGCTGTTCTGGCTGGTCGTCCTCGGGACGATCGCCTGGCTCGTCCTACGCAGGCGCCGAGACTCCGGCGGCGGCAACGCCCAGGAGATCCTCGCCGAGCGGTACGCGCGCGGCGAGCTCTCGACCGACGAGTACAAGGAGCGACTCGAGGAGCTGCGGTGAGGCCCGTCAGGGCCAGGAGGGCGTCTGGGGAGAACGGTCGAGCTTGCCGCCCGGCCTGCACTCCTTCGACCGGTAGCTCTCGGGTGCGCGCGAGAAGCGCCACGCGTACCAGGCGAGATCCTGCCCCTCGGCCTCCAGGCCGAGCGCGGCCGCCGCCTCGGCCGTGCCCTGGAGCCCGAAGCACTCGGCCCGCGCCTCGTTCCTGACGCCGGCGACGTGCTGCGCCTCGTGCGCGACCGTCTTGATCGCGAGAGCGAGCTGCTCGGCCCTGGGCGAGCACAGTGGGGTCTTGGCCTCCCGCGAGCGGGTCAGGCACGCGAGGTCCGGCTTCTCGCCGAGGGCGACCAGACCATAGAGGGCATGGCAAACGGAGGGCGCGAGGTGCATGACAGCGAAGCCACCCTGGACGTAGCCGAGGACGTTCTCCTCCTTGCTCCACGACGTCAGGGAGCAGGACGCCCACGCCTCGCGCCCCGCGAGCTCGCTCCCGAGCGCGCCGAGGCGTTCCTCGAGCGCCTCGACGTGCGCCTGCTGGGCCGCGATCGCCGCCTCGTTCTCTGCCAGGCAGCCCACGACGTCACGCTCGTAGCGGCGCGAGAGCCTCGCGTGCCGCCGCTCGAGCCGGTTGAGCGCACGGACGATGCGGTTGGCGCCGACGATCTCACCGTTCCGGGCCTCGACGAGCCCGTTGTGCTCAGCGACGACCTGGGCGTGGTCGTCGTAGAGCCGGTCGTAGAGATCTCGGGCCTGCTCGTACGCGGCCACCAGGGCCTGCCACTCCTCGTAGAGATCGGGAGGCAGCTCCTGCTCCGGATGAGCCGCCTGGAAGTCCTCGAGCGCCGCTCTGGCGGCGCGCACGTCTTGCTCGGCCGAGCGCACGGCGCCCTCCGAGTCCGCGAGCCGGGCTCGCGATGTCCGCACGACCTCCTCGGCCGCCTCCACACGCCCTCGCGCGTCGCGCAGAGCGGCGTCGCGCCGCTCGCTTCCGGCGATGACGGCCTGAAGCAGGCCGTCCGTGCGCGCCAGGCCGTCCGCACACTCGGCGGCGATCAGTGGCTCCGGCGGAGGCGGCGGCTCCGGCTGCGACGGCGGGGACGGTGGAGAGGGAGGGGGAGCGGTCGTCTCCGCCGGGCTCTCGACCGCTGAGCCCTCGCCGTCTCCGGCGCATCCGGCTCCCAGGAGGGCGACGAGAAGGGTGCAGACGATGAGGGCGTTCGCGCGCACGCCACTGATGGTGGCAAATCTGGCGGCATTCACCACACCTTCACCACTTCTCCACCTCAGGGGCACCCGCGACTGGTGCGCGGATCGTCATGCTTCAAGGTAGTGGCGAAGGTTCTCATCATCGAGGACGACGACGTCATCGCGCAGGGGATGTCGCGGCACCTCACGTCGGCCGGCTTCGATGCGCTCTGGGTGAACAAGGGAGAGTCGGGGCTCACCCGCCTGCGTTACGAGCGCCCCGACGTGTGCGTGCTCGACCTCATGCTCCCCGGCGTCGACGGCTGGAAGCTGATCGAGACCGCTCGCGCCGAGGGCATCGGTACGCCCATCGTCGTCGTGAGCGCGCGCGGCACCGAGCACGACCGGGTGCACGCGCTGGAGATCGGGGCCGACGACTACCTCGTGAAGCCGTTCTCGATGAAGGAGCTTGTCGCGCGCGTGCGCGCGGCGGCTCGCCGCGGGGTGCGCGTCCAGGAAGAGCGCCGCGGCGAGCCACTCGACATCGAGGAGCTCCGCGTCGACCCGCTGAACGTGCAGGCGTACGTGCGCGGGACTAGCGCGGAGCTGACGCCGACCGAGTTCCGCCTTCTTTACGCGCTCGCGCTCGAGCAGGGGCGCGTCGTCTCCCGGGACGAGCTCCTCCAGAAGGTGTGGGGCCGCCGTCTCACCCACCGCGACCGCACGGTCGACGTCTTCGTCCGCAAGATCCGGGACAAGCTCGAAGGGCTGGCTCCCGCCCACA
>JBOHAD010000070.1:0-11710 GCA_050697555.1 Gaiellaceae bacterium
GGTCGGGATGTCGAGCGGCTTCGCGTAGTCGCGGTCCATCGCGTCGCGCGCGCGCAGCATGCGGCGGTTGGACTCTTCGACGGCTCGGCTCATCTGACCTTCATTCGGCCCGCATTGTGGCGAGCGCGGCCCGGAGCAGGCCACTCCTCCGCCGACTCCCATAGGCCGCCGACGCGACCAGCGTGCAGGTGAGCCGAAAACCATCCCCATCACCACTTCGCTTTCGGAGTCGGCGCTGAGAAGGCGCGTGGGGGGCTTGCCCCAGCCACTGCTCCGGACGAGGAGCGAAAGCCTCGGAAGCGGCGCCCTGACTGGGACCGTTGCGGCCGGCGCGGAGAGTGTCGGTCGCTCCGACGGTACGCGACCCGGTCGAGGGAATGTGTCCAAATGTCGCCCCCGGCCCCCCGCTATGAACTGACCGGCCCGCCTCGTGTTGCCTTTCGCGTTCTAGGAGCTCCGCCAGCTCCGGGGTAGGGTTTTCACTCATGGCCGGCTCGGACACGTGGGCGCCGTCCAGCCAGCTCCGTCTGGCCGAGCTCCTCGCCTCGGTGTCGCTAGCCACGGACCTTGGGACTGGTCAGCCGCCCGGCCACGCACTGCGCACCACCACGATCGCTGCTGCCCTCGCTGAGGCGATGGGATGCGGTCCGGACGACGTCCGCACCGTCCACCAATTCGGGCTCCTCCGCTTCCTGGGTTGCACGTCCGACTCGGCGGAGACGGCCGCGACGGCCGGCGGCGACGACCTGGCCTTCAACGCCGCGATCGCGCCCGTCTTCATGGGCTCGGGCCGGCAGATCGTGGGACGGTTCGTGCGCAGCGTCGCTCCCGGCCAGCCCCGGATGCGACGGGTCCGGCTCGTCGCCCGGGGACTCGTCGATCTGAATGGCACGCAACGCGCGATGTCCATGCACTGCGAGGTCGCCGTCATGCTGGCCGGCCGCGCCGGCCTGGAGCAGCCGGTCGTCGACGCCCTCGCCCATGCCTACGAGCGCTGGGACGGGAAGGGCTTCCCTGCGGGACTCGAGGGCGACGCGATCCCACTCCCCGTCCGTGTCGCCGTGGTGGCGAGGGACGCCGACCTGGCGGCCACGCTGGGCGAAGACCCGGGCGAGTGGATGAGCGAGCGAAGAGGGCGGGCCTACGACCCTGCTGTCGTCGATGCTTTCGAGCGTGTGGGACCGGACGTCCTCTCCGTGCTCGAGGGCGGGGACGAGTGGGAGACCGCCCTGGCGGCCGAGCCGAAACCGGTGGCCACCGTCGGGCCGGACAGGCTCGATGCCGTCCTCGCTGCCTTCGCCGACTTCGCCGACCTCAAGTCGCCCTGGATCCGCGGCCACTCCCGCAGGGTCGCCTCGCTCGCCGAGGAGGCGGGCCGTCACGCCGGACTCGACGACGCCGCGTGCGACGGCCTGCGGCGGGCGGGGCTCGTCCACGACGTCGGCCGCGTCGCTGTCGAGAACGGGATCTGGGACAAGCCGGGTCCGCTCACGACCTCGGAGTGGGAGCAAGTGCGGCTCCACGCGTACTACACCGAGCGGATCCTCGACCGCTGCCGTTCGCTCGCGCCCATCGTCGAGCCGGCGTGGTCGCACCACGAGCGCGTCGACGGGTCCGGCTACCACCGCTCGCTCCCTGCCGAGGCCCTGTCGCGCGGCGATCGGATCCTGGCCGCGGCCGACGTGTTCGCCGCCCTCACGGCGGACCGACCGCACCGGGCCGCGCACGGGGACGAGGACGCCGCCCGCATGCTCGAAGCCGAGGCTGAAGGCCGTCTCGACGCGGAGGCGGTCGCCTGCGTACTCGCCGCCGCCGGCCGGCGGGCCGCTCCTCCACCGCCCGGGTGGCCGGCCGACCTCACCGACCGTGAGGTGGACGTGCTGCGCCTGATCGCGCGCGGCCGGTCGAACCGCGAGGTCGCCCAACAGCTGTTCATCGCGCCGAAGACCGTGGGGCGCCACGTCGAGAACCTGTACCGGAAGATCGGCGTCTCGTCGCGGGCCGCCGCCGCCGTCTTCGCGATGGAGCACCGGCTCCTCGACTGAAAGATGGGGTGTTCGCCCGATGCGCGTCCCGCCTGGCGGTCGCATAGTCCGCGCATGAGCGAGATTCGCGTGAACGATGTTTCCCTCTACTACGAGGAGCGCGGTGCCGGCGAGCCGATCCTGTGCATCCACGGCACCGGGAGCTCGGCTGCCTTCTGGGCCGACGCGCTCGACGAGCTGGCGAAGCATGGGCGCGCGATCGCGTACGACCGCCGCGGCTGCTTCCGGAGCGAGCGCCCGGAGCCGTACGTCACGAACGTGCACCAGCAGGCCGACGACGCGGCAGCGTTGATCGACGCTCTGGCGACCGCGCCGGCGATCGTGAACGGGCGCAGCTACGGCGGCGCGATCGCGATCGACCTCGCGCTGCGGTACCCGGACCGGGTCCGCGCGCTGGCGCTGCTGGAGGCTGCCGACGTCGCGCTGCCGGCGAGCGAGGCGGCAACGCGGTGGATGGCAGACCTCGAAGAGCAAGTGCTCGCAGCGGCCGAAGTCGACATGAGCACCGTTGGCGAGACGCTCCTGCGCGGCGTCCTGGGCGATGCGGCCTGGGAAGGATTTCCCGAGCCGGCGAAGCAGACGTTCACCGCCAACGGCCCGGCGATCGTCGCCGAGTTCCGCGGCGGGCCTCTCGACCTCGGCGCCGAGCAGCTCAGCACCATCGCCCAGCCGACGTTGCTCGTCGCCGGCAAGGACTCCCCATCGGCGTTCGCGGAGGTGACCGAGCTCATGGCCGCAGCCATGCCTTCGGCCAAGGTCGAATGGGTCGAGGGCGGTCACCTCATCAACCCCGCCCACCCTGCCGTGCTCGCCTTTGTCGACGAGGTGCTCGCCCTGAAGGAGGAGCCATCCACCGCGTGATCCTGCTTCCGGGCGGCATCCTGCCCGCCGACCTCGCCTATGGCGCGCTCGTCGACGCGCTCGACGACGAGGTCGAGGCCGTCGCGAAGGATCTCGAGATGTACGCCGGCGACGAGCCGCCGGGCGACTACAGCCTCGACGACGAGGTCGCCGGCGTGGTCCGGGAGGCCGACGCGCGCGACTGGCAGCGGTTCCATCTCGTGGGCTACTCGGGCGGCGGCGCAGCCGCGCTCGCGGCGGCCGCGCGGCATCCGGACCGGCTCCTCAGCCTCGCTCTTCTCGAGCCCGCCTGGGCCGGGAACTGGGGTCTCAGCGAGGCTGAGCGGGCGATGTGGCGCGAATTCGAGAAGCTCGACGCGCTGACCACGTCTGACGAGTTCATGGCCGCGTTCGTCCGGCTCGAACTTCGCCCGGGCGTCACGCCGCCTGCCCCCGCGCCCGGCCTGCCCCCGACCTGGATGGCGAAGCGCCCTGTCGGTATTCGCGCGTTCATGCGCACGTTCCGGACGTACGACCTCGGCCGGGAGTCCCTGCGCCGGTTCGAGCGCCCCGTCTACTACGCCCTCGGCGGTCTCAGCAATCCCGACCTGTACGGAGAGATCGCCGAGCGGCTCTCGCGCGTGTTCGACGAATTCACCCTCGAGGTCTTCGAGAAGCGACACCACTTCGATCCACCGCACCGGATCGAGCCGGAGCGGCTCGCGCGCTCGCTGCGCGCGCTCTGGGATCGTGCGGAAGCGTCAGCCGGCGCGCCACGAGCCGGAGCGCGCCTGGACACGATGAAGCGGTAGTCGGTGCGCGTCGGCGCTCACAGCAGCAGTCGCAGCTTCGCGAGCAGCAGCTTCGCCATCCCGGCCGGGCCGAGGATGCGTGAGCCCCGCCATGCGGCACGCGAGGCTCCCGTCGATCCGTGCTCCACACCGAGCCGAAGGCCCCCAAAGTAGGATGCGCCCGGATTGGGCGGATCCGCGCCGACAGAGGGACGTTGCGTGGACACGATCGATGCCCGAGGTCACCGAATCGCCTATGAGCGCAAGGGCGAGGGGCCGCTGGTGGTTCTCCTGCACGGATACGTCGGCGATAGACGGACGTGGCGCCGCCAGATCGATGACCTGTCCGACGAGTTCACGGTGGTGGCGTGGGACGCGCCAGGCTACGGCGGCTCATCCGACCCGCCCGAAGCGTTTCCCCTTTCCAGCTTCGCTGACTGCCTCGCCGCGTTCATCGACGCACTCGGCTTGGGACGACCCCACGTGGTCGGGCTGTCGTTTGGTGGGGGGCTTGCTCTCGAGCTCTACCGCCGGCATCCCACGGTCCCGATGACGCTTGTGCTGGCGGGTGCGTACGCGGGGTGGGCCGGCTCGCTACCCGCCGAGGTCGTCGAGCAACGCCTGCAGCAAGCGGTGCGATTAGCTGATCTACCGCCCGATCACCTGGTCGATGAACTGATTCCGACTCTCTTCACCGAATCGGCGCCTGGCGAGCTGGTCGACGAGTTCGCGGCGAGCATGTCCGAGTTTCATCCCGCCGGGCTTCGCGCAAATGCGCGAGCGTTCGCCGAAGCGGACCTTCGCGACGTCCTCCCCTCTATCGCCGTGCCAACTCTGCTGCTGTACGGCGACAAGGATGTGCGCGCCCCGTTGCACGTGGCTTACGACCTCCACGCGAAGATTCCCAGATCGAGGCTCGTGGTCATGGGGGGAGTGGGTCACGTGTCCAACGTCGATGCCGCGGAGCACTTCAATACCGAGGTACGCGCCTTCCTTCGCTCAGCCCAGAGCTGAGCTGGCCGAGTTCGGAGCGTCCCTGAGTCGTCGCAGCCGGCGCGCTGCTCTTGCCCGAGATCCACGGCGTGCAAGACACTGCCGTTTGCTCGCTCGGCACGATGCAGCAAGCGCCATCTCTCCCGCATCGCTCGACGAGCGAGCGCACTCCAGTCACCCGCGGACGCTGTCGAGTTGGACCACGAGCGAAGCCCCCGGTGCGCACGGATCGGCCTACTGCTCTCGGCGCCAAAGAGAAGCGGTCAGGGTATTTCGTCTAACCTCGTCCCCCCTCTGAGCCTGGCGACGCGGCCACGATCCGGCTGAGGGCGCCGCGGGCTTCACGCAGGAGGTCCCGCGCCTCGTCTACGAGTGGCGCGACGAGCACAGGCACTTCAACTTCTCGGCCTCGCGCTTGCGTGAGGTCGCTGGAATCGCCGTATTCGGCCGAATTTGCAGTGGTAGCAGCGATCGGCGCGGACCCTCGTTTGTTGCGACCCACCGACGAGGCTCAGAAGACCCACTGGGTGCCGGACGACGGGCGCCGTTAGCCGTGCGTTGCGGGTCGCTCGCCAAGAGCCCCGACGACGGCGTACTCGTAGGTCGCGTACGCCTCGATCATGCCGGCCGGAAGTCCGCGGTGGCGGTTGCCCGGGAGCACCTCCCGCCGCTCTTCGAGCAGGTCTGCGGTCTCGGGATCGAAGACGAGCACGTGGCGGAAGAGGAACCCGCTTGGCTCGTTGTCGACGATGTCGATTCCGACACCCACTCCGCGCCGTCCGAAGCGGTCGCTGGTCTCCCCGACGAGGATCACGCCGGGGACGCGCGCGAGCGCTTCGTACGCCGCGGCGCGCTGCTCGGGCGTCGTCCTGGCCTCCCGAAGCACGTCGCTGAAATGGAGGAACATCGACCCGCCGACATCGACATCGACAGGGGCTCCCGGCGCGCTGTGGTCGGCCTCGGCGTCCCGCTCGAACTGCTCGTAAATCGCGTCGGCATCGCTCGGCAGGTCGAGCGGCCCGTCGTACCAGCCGCGAGCCGGGAGGCCGACAAGGATCCCTGAGAACGGCGTCTTCGCCTCGAGCTCGGGTTGCCCCAGCCCGATCCAGCGCTCCCGCTCCTCATCGCTCAGGAACTGGGGAGCGCCGGCTTTCCGCTCGCGCAGCCTGGCGTCACCCGGTTCGTCGCCGAGCCACATCTCCCGGACGTGCGGCACGAAAGCCTCGCAGCACTCAAGCGTGGGAGCCTCGGGGTCGGAGGGGTCGACGAGAACGGACCCGAATGTGAGGTTCGCGTTGACGGACCGCACGTAGACGTAACTACCGGGTGGAATCTCGTCCTGAGCGCGGGCGGCATCGGCCGCCTCCCGGAGCGCGGCCGCGGCCGGGGTCACCGTCTCCGTCGTCGGACCGACGCCGATCGCGATGATGGCCACGACAACCCCGGCCGTCGCGAGGGCGACGGCGGGAATGAGCCAGCGGCGGCTGTCCCGCGAGCGGTGGCCGGAGGGCGCAGAGCAGTCGGCGTCACCATCGAAGTCAGTCACGATCTGCTCGAAGAGCGCCTCCGCGTCCCGCGAGCGTGACTCCGAGACCAAGTCCTCGTCGCGGACCGGCTGCAACCGAGCCACCAGGTTGTCGAGTTGATCGCTCTTCGTGCTCATCGTGTGCCCATCCCTCCTCATCGCCCTCTCTCGGTCTCGACGGAGATCAGCGACCGCGCACTTGCGCCGCCGACTGGGATGCACTGCAGGCCACGCGCCAAGCGTCGGCGCGCACGATGCAGGCGGATCCTGGCCGCGTTGCGCGAACACTCGAGCACCGTGGCGATCTCGCCGGGATCCAGTCCTTCCCATGCAGCGAGCCTGAGCAGCTCGCGGTCGTCGTCGTTCAATCGTGCGAACGCAGCGGCCACCCACGCGACGTCCTCGTCGGCGTCCACCGGGTGCGACGGCGGGACAGACTCTGAGTGGAGGCGACCCGTGAGCCGTCCGCGGCGCCGTTCGGCGCGGCGGTGGTTGGCGAGCACGTTGCGTGCGACCGCGTAGAGCCACGGTCGAGCTCCAGCCCCCGGGGGCACCTGCTCCAGACGGCGCCAGGCTGTGAGGAAGGTCTCGGCCACGACGTCGTCCGCGTCCTCACGGGTGGCCGCCCTCCGAAGCACGTATCCAAGAACGCGGTGGTAGTTAGCGTCGTAGACGACTCGAAACCGAGCCCGCCGCTCGGACTGGGACGTGGACGCCGCGCTCAACGGATCCTGTGCCTTCGCCTCACCCATGACGCTCGGCCGGGCGGCTGCGCGCCGACGTTCCGGGCTCGCTCGTCTCCCATGCGCCTTCATGTCCGACACCAGCCGGTTCATCCAAGCGAGGCTTCTCAGTCTCTTGATATATTCTTATATAAGCATATAATTCTTCCATGGCACGAGCAGCGACCACAGCAGATGCGTTCAACGCAGTGGCCGAGCCCCGGCGGCGGCAGATCCTGGACGCCCTCGCCGGCGGGGAGCGCCCCGTCAACGACCTCGTGCGCCTGCTCGGGCTGGCCCAGCCACAGGTGTCCAAGCACCTGCGGGTGCTCCGAGTGGTGGGAGCGGTTGACGTGCGTGACGAAGGACGGCAGCGGCTGTACCGGCTGAACGGCCACGCACTCAAGCCCATCCACGACTGGGTAAAGAACTACGAGGGCTCGTGGTCGGAGCGGTTCGGCCGGCTGGATGTCGTGTTGGAGGAACTCAAGGAGAAGGAGGAAGGAGATGGGAGTGACGAGTAGCGGGACGGCGATGGTGACGCTCCCCACCGATGAGCAGATCCTCATCACGCGGGAGTTCGACGCGCCCAAGCACCTGGTCTACAAGGCGTGGACCACGCCTGAGCTGGTCAAGCGCTGGTGGAGCGCGAACCGCGGCGAGGTGACGATCGCCGAGATCGACCTGCGGGTCGGCGGCACGTGGCGGTACGTGATGGTGACGACCGAGGGCGGATTCGAAGTCGCCTTCCACGGCGAGTACCGCGAGATCGTCCCCAACGAGCGGATCGTCTCGACCGAGGTCTACGAAGGCGCACCCCAAACGGAAGGGCCCGAACAGGGAACGCTGAACACCCTCACGCTCACCGAAGCGGACGGGCGCACGACGCTGACGATCCTCGTGCATGCCCCGAGCAAGGAGATCCGCGACGCGATCATCGACTCCGGGATGGAGGCCGGCATGCAGGACGCGATGGACCTCCTGGAGCAGGTCGCGGTCTCGCTTCGCTGAACGCGCGTCCGCATCACGGACCACCGGGACATCGCTCCCGGTGGTCCGGCGTTACCCTGCACTCGTGAAAGGCCGGGAGCTCGACGGCGCCGAGCCCGGAGCGACGGACATCACGGAACAGGTCGCTGAACGGTTCCGCTGGGCGGTGGAGACGATGGACCCGGCGCCGTCCGACCGGCTGCTCGAGATCGGGTGCGGGCATGGGGTAGCCGTCTCTCTGATCTGCCAAGGGCTGTCGTCTGGGACGATCGTCGCCATCGACCGATCGAAGGCGATGATCGATCGGGCTGTACGCCGGAACCGTGACCACGTCGACGAAGGCACCGCTGCATTCAAGGCCGCCGCGCTGAAGGACGCGGACTTCGGCAACGAGAGATTCGACAAGGTGTTCGCCATCAACGTGCGCCTGTTCCGGGCGGAGGCTGCTCGGGAGGCCGACGTCCTCCAGCGCCTGTTGATCCCGAAGGGCGTGCTCTATCTGTTTCAGCAGCATCCGTCGGCGAACCGGACCCGTGCCGTCACGGATGAGTTGAGAAGCGCGCTGGAGCGCAACGGGCTCACCGTCCGCAAGTTGACGTCGACGGGTTCAGGCGCCTCCACCATGACCTGCATCGTGGCCGGCCCGCACGGCTGAGATGGGCTGCGCTTGCGCCCTCAGTCGACGAGCTTGCGCGTCATGGCGTGGATCGCGACGCGCCACATGGCCAGGCCGAACACGGCGAGCGCACCGAGGCGGGCGAGATCGGTCCAGCCCTCCCAGCCGAAGGCGGCGTGGCGGACGAGCTCGACGCAGTGGTGCAGTGGGTTCACGTTGCCAAGGATCTGCGCCCACTCCGGCAGCTCGCTGAGCGGGAAGAACGTGCCCGCCACGAGGAAGAGCGGCGTGAGCCCGGCGCTGACGACGTAGTTGAAGTTCTCGAAGGACGAGGCAAAGCCGGCGACCGAGATGCCGAAGCACGCCCATCCGAAGCCGGCGACCCAGGCGATCACGGGCACCGTGAGCATCCCCCACGCCGGGTCGAGCCCGAACGCGAGCGCGACGAGCAGCGGCACACAGCCGTAGACGCCGGCTCGTGTGGCGATCCACAGCGCCTCGGCCGTGACGAGCTCCTCGGTGTCCACGGGCGCGGCGAGAATCGCGTCGTACGTGCGCTGGAACTGATACTTGACGAACGTCCCGAACATGGCCGGGAACGCGCTCGAGAACAGCACCGCGGTCGCGACGATCCCCGTCCCGACGAAGTCGATGTAGTCGTAGCCGGCGACCCGGCTGACGATCGAGCCGAAGCCGAAGCCGAAGGCCAGCAGGTAGATCGTCGGCTCGACCGTGGAGGAGAAGGTGCTCGAGCGCCAGTAGGACGAGAAGTTCACGACCTCGCGCACGAGCACCCCGGTCAGGGCGGGGCGCTCGAGCCGGCCCAGGCGGCGGGTCGGAGATGCCGAGGTCACGGGCGTCACGCGATCTCCTCTCCGGTGAGCAGGACGAAGACGTCCTCGAGGTTCGCGGGCCGACGTTCCCCCTCGATCGCGTGCCCGTTCGCTCCGTCGACGCCCAGGATCGAGATGCTCGTTCCCGTGCGCCGCGTCTGCAGCCCTGCAGCGCCGGCTTCGACCTCGACCTCGGCGAGCCGCGCCGGTGGGCCGTACACCTCGATCGCCTCGGCGCCCGCGTGCTTGGCGACGAGCCGGGCCGGCGGCCCGGCCGCCACGGCCCTCCCGTGCGACATGATCAGCACCGTGTCGGCCAGGCGCTGGGCCTCCTCGATGTAATGCGTCGACATGAGGATCGTCGTGCCCTCGGCGCGCAGGGCGTCGATGAGCGCCCAGAGCTCCTGGCGGACCTGCGGGTCGAGCCCGACGGTCGGCTCGTCGAGGAGCACGAGTCGCGGGCGGTGCACGAGCGCCCGGGCAATCAGCAGGCGCCTGCGCATGCCGCCGGAGAGCTTGTCGACGCGCGAGTCGCGCCGGTCGACCAGCTTCGCCATCTCGAGCGCCCGCTCGATCGCGTCGCGCCGCTCCGCGCGGCCGATCCGGTACAGGTGCGCGAAGACGAGCAGGTTCTGCTCCACGGTGAGGGTCACGTCCAGGTTGTCGAGCTGTGGAGAGACGCCGCACTGCGCCCGGGCCATCTTCGACTCGGCGGGCAGGCGGAACCCGAGCACCTCGAGCTCGCCCTCGTCGGCGATCGACTGCGCGGTGAGCAACCGCATCGTGGTCGACTTGCCGGCCCCGTTGGGCCCGAGCAGGCCCACGCACGTGCCGAGGGGCACGTCGAGATCCAGGCCGTTGACCGCCGTGATCGGCCCGTAGCGCTTCACGACCCCTCGCAGGCGGATGGCGAGCTCGCGGTTCATACGGTCAGCTTGCCAGGCCCACGGGGTCTCGCGCCTCTTTCCCCCGCGCCTGCCAGGCCGGGTCGTACGGGCTAGGGCCAGACGGAGCTCTCGGGGTCGAGGTCGAGAGCGCCGCCGTCACGGCATTCGGCAGAACGGTAGTTGGGCGGGAGGTGACGATAGTGCTCCCGCAGGTAGACGCGGCCGACCGCCGCGGCCGTCGCGCCGGTCGCGCCGAGGACGCGCGCCACGGTCTTCGCCCGCTGCACGGCCCAGCACTCCGTTGCCGCCTCGTTCGAGCCGATCATCGTGTGGCCGATCTCGTGGGCGAAGACGACGATCGCAAGGGCGGTCTCGGGACTGGGTCGACTGCGGCGGAGGCGTGGCGGCCCGTAGGCGAAGCGCGTCAGCGCATGGCAAACCTCTGGGGAGAGCTGCACGTCGCTCAGGCCCGCGACGAAGGCGGCCACGACGGCGTCCTCGGTGCCGGCGAGCTCCGGACCCCAGAAGGCGAGGATCTCCTTCCAGTCCCGGGTCGTCCAGCAGCGCACCTCGAAGTCGAAGCGGTCGTCCGTGATCTCCTCGGCGGCCTCGGCGAAGAGCGGGTCGACGCGGCTGGCCGCGATCTCCGCGCCACCTTCGGGGAGAGCACGGAGTGTCGGGTCGGGCTTTTGCGGTGCGGCGGGCCCCGGCCCCTCGCCGCAGCCCGCCGCTAGGGCAGCGGCCGCGAGGACGAGGACGAGCGCGCGGCCCATCATCGACGTGAGAGCCTACTCCGCGGTCACGTAGGCGGCCGTGAGGCCGCCGTCGACGAGGAAGGTGGCGCCGTTCACGTACGAGGACTCGTCGCTCGCCAGGAAGAGGGCGCCGTAGGCGATCTCCTTCGCGCGCGCCAGCCGGCCCATGGGGATGTGGACGAGCCGCCGATCGAGCGCTCCGGGGGTCTCCTCGAAGAGGCGCATGAGGAGCGGCGTCTCCACTGGCCCAGGGCAGAGGGCGTTCACCCGGACGCCGCGGCGCGCGAACTCGACCGCCAGCTCCCGGCTCATCGAGAGCACGGCGCCCTTGGAAGCCGTGTACGAGATCTGCGACGTGGCCGCGCCGGCCAGCGCGACGAACGAGGCCACGTTCACGACGGAACCGCTGCCGCGCTCGAGCAGGTGCGGGATGCCGTGCTTGCAGCAGAGGTACACGCCCTTGGTGTTCACGTCCTGCACCCGCTGCCACGCTTCCGGCTCCGTCTCCAGGATGGAGGCGTCGTCGGGCGGCATGATCCCGGCGTTGTTGTAGAGGACGTCGATCCCGCCGTAGCGCTCCGCCGTCGCCTCGTACATCGCCTGCACGCTCTCGGCACTCGTGACGTCGACCTTCTGGAAGAAGGCGTCGCGGCACTCGGACGCCGTCTGCTCCCCGGCCTCGTCGACGACGTCGGCGACGCAGATCCGCGCTC
>JBOHAD010000071.1:0-11545 GCA_050697555.1 Gaiellaceae bacterium
AGCGGAGGGGGAGGGATTCGAACCCTCGATCCGCCTAACGACGGATAACGGTTTTCGAGACCGCCGCATTCGTCCGCTCTGCCACCCCTCCGGTGCGAGCACCCGCTGCGAGGCGGAGAAGGAGGGATTCGAACCCTCGAGGGAGGTAATCACCCCCCTAACGCCTTAGCAGGGCGCCGCCTTCAGCCACTCGGCCACTTCTCCGTGCCCGGCCCATGGTAACAACGGCTTGCGTGGGCCCCTTAAGTGACGAAGCCCGCTTCGGGGTTCGAGGAGCCGCACGACCGAAACGGGCCTTCGCCAGACGCCGGGGGTATGTGAGGGGAGCCGGCACCCGGAATGATGCAGACCGCGGCGGAGCCCGCCGTCCCTACGAAGGGTGATTTCTTCTAGGTTGCGCGCCATGCGGATCGGCCGGCGGGACGTGGCGCTCACCAACCTCGACAAGGTCTTCTTCCCCGCGGCCGGCCTGACGAAGGGCGACCTCGTCCGCTACTACGTCGACCTCGCTCCCTGCGTCCTCCACCACGTCGGGCGCAGGCCCTTCCACATGAAGCGCTTCCCGCACGGGGTCGAGGGCGACTTCTTCCACCAGAAGCGCGTCCCGGTCCCGCACCCCGAGTGGCTCGAGACGGTGCACATCGTCTTCCCCCGGCACGGGCGCACGGCCGACTTCCCGGTCGTCACCGACGCTGCCGGCCTCGCCTGGATCGCCAACCTCGGCTGCATCGAGCTGCACACGTGGCATTCGCGCGTCGACGACATCGAGCGGCCCGACTACATGCTCATCGACCTCGACCCGACCGAGGGCAACCCGTGGGCGCACGTCCGCGCGATCGCGCTCGTCGTCAAGGAGGTGATGGACGAGCTCGGCCTGCCGAGCTACCCGAAGACGTCGGGGGCGACCGGCTTCCACGTGCTCGTCCCCATCCGCCCGGAGCTTCGCTTCCCCGAGGTGCGGCGCTTCGCCAAGGCGCTCGCGGAGGAGGTCGAGCGGCGGGTCGGCGACCAGGACGTCGCCACCACGACGTGGAAGGTGGCCGACCGGCGCGGCGTCTTCGTCGACTACGGCCAGAACTCGCGCGACCGGACGATCGCCTCGGCGTACTCGATCCGTCCGCGGCCGGACGCCCGGGCGTCCGCGCCTCTGCGCTGGGAGGAGGTGGCCGACGTCGACCCTGCCGCCTTCACGCTCACGACAATGCGCGAGCGGATCGAGCGCGTGGGCGATCTGACGGCCGGCATGTGGCGGCGGAAGGTCAGCCTCCGGCCGCGCTTCGCGAAGCTCGGCCTAGAAGCTCCGGCACCGTAGGGTCGCCCTTCCGGGGGCGCGGGCGCACCTGCGCGAACGTGCAGTCCTCCGGGTTCTTGTCCGGCCGGAAGCGGAGGAAGCGCGTGCCGTGGCGGAAGCGCGCGCCCTGCCACTTGTCGTAGCGGATCTCCACGACGAGCTCCGGCTTGACCGAGGTCCACTCGAGCTCCTGCTTGGGCCGCCAGCGGCTCGGCTGGCCGGGCGGCTCCTTGAGCGGTGCCGGGCCGAGGAGGGGAAGGACGCGCTCCTCGATCTCCTCGCGGCGCCCACGGGCGGCCGCCGAGGCGGCGCCGACGTAGTGGAGCTCGCCCGCGTCGTCGTAGAGGCCGAGGAGGAGGGTGGCGATCCGCTTCTCCTTCTCCTTCCAGCGCACGCCGACGACGACGCAGTCGGCCGTCTTGTGCGCCTTCACCTTGAGAACGGCCTCGCGCGAACCGGGCAGATAGGGCTGACCGAGCTTCTTGGCGATGACGCCGTCGAACCCGGCCACCTCGAGCCGGTCGAGCCACTCCTGCGCCTGAGCCGGCTCGCGGCTCGCCGGCGAGATCTGAAATGGAAGCGCTTCGAGCCGCGCGCGCCGCTCCTCGAGCGGCCGCCGGTGGAGCTTCTCGCCCTCCCAGAGGAGGACGTCGAAGCAGACGAACCCGGCCGGGATCTCCGCGGAGAGCTTCCGGATCCGGCTCTCAGCAGGGTGCAGGCGCATCTGGAGAGCGTCGAATTCGAGCACGCCCTCCCGCTCGATGACGACCTCGCCGTCCACGGCCGAGCCGGCCGGCAGCTTCTCGCCCAGCAACTGGAGCTCGGGGAAGTAGCGGAGGAGCGGGCGTGCGTTCCGGCTCCAGAGGTGCAGCTCCCCGTCGAGGTTCTCGAGGATCCCGCGGAAGCCGTCCCACTTCGGCTCGTACTGCCAGCCGTCGGACTCGGGCAGCGTGTCGACGAGCTCCGCCTCCATGGGCGGGAAGGGAAGGCTGCGCGGCGGTGCGGGCTCGTCGGCCATCGGCCGATTCTCGCAGCTATGCGAAACCCGTGAACCCGCCTCGCTCGTCTAAGTACTCGAGGACATGAGGAGAATCGCGATCACTGGAGTCGGAGCCGTGACCCCGCTCGGGAACGACGCCTCCTCGACGTGGGAGGGACTCGTCGCGGGCCGGAGCGGCGTGGACTTCATCCGCGCCTTCGACCCGAGCGCGTTCCCGGTGCGGATCGCCGGAGAGGTCAAGGACTACGACCCGAGCACCGCCACGAACCCGAAGGACGCGCGCAAGTTCGACCGGAACGTCCTCTTCTCCCTCTCCGCCGCGAAGGAGGCGCTGGCCGACGCCGGCGTGAACGGCTACGAGCCCGAGCGAACGGGGGTCATCGTCGGCAACTGCATCGGCGGCTTCAACGAGCTCATGCGCCAGCACGACGTGCTCCGCGAGCGAGGGCCGGAGCGCGTCTCGCCGTACTTCCTGGCGAACGTCCTCGTCGATTCGCCCAGCGGCCAGCTGGCCATCGAGCTCGGCATGCGCGGTCCGAACTACGCGGTCGTCTCGGCGTGCGCGACCGGCTCGCACGCGATCGGAGAGGCCGCCGAGCTGATCCGGCGCGGCGACGCTGACGTCGTGCTCGCGGGCGGCACCGAGAGCTGCATCCATCCGCTCATCCTCGCCGGCTTCTGCTCGATGCGCGGGCTGGCCGCGGAGAACGGGAGGCCGGCGAAGGCCGCACGCCCGTTCGACGCAGCGCGGGCGGGCTTCGTCATCGCCGAGGGGGCCGGCATCGTCGTGCTCGAGGAGCTCGAGGCGGCGCGGAGCCGCGGTGCCCGGATCTACGCCGAGGTGCTCGCCTACGGGGCGTCGAACGACGCCCACCACATGCTCCAGCCGGATCCTGAGTCGGTCGGCGTCGCGGACATGATGCGTGCGGCTCTCGCCCGCGCAGGGGTCGCTCCGGAGGAGGTTGACTACGTGAACGCCCACGGCACCGGGACGCCGCAGGGAGACCTGGCCGAGACGCGCGCGCTCAAGGAGGTCTTCGGCCCCCACGCGTACGAGCTGGCCGTCTCCTCGACGAAGTCGATGACCGGGCACATGTTCGGGGCGGCGGGAGCGGTCGAGGCGATCGCCTCCGCGCTCGCGATCCACCACGGCGTCATCCCGCCCACCATCAACTACGAGACGCCCGATCCCGACTGCGATCTGGACTACGTGCCGAACGAGGCGCGCGAGGCCGACGTGCGCGTCGCGCTCTCGAACGCGATGGGCCTGGGCGGCCACAACGGCTGCGTCCTCCTCGGCCGCGTCGAGTAGCTGCGGCCTACCCGGACACGACGGGGTCTGACCCCGGCATGGCCTCACGGGACGGACCCCGGCATGGCCTCACGGGACGATGTGCTCCGCCGTGAGGTCGGCGACGGCGGCGAGGGTGACGTCGGCGGCGGCGAGGGCCTCGTCGTGCGGCGGGTAGACGGGGTTGGGGACCGCGATGACACGCATTCCCGCCGCCTTGGCGGCGAGGATGCCGTTCTCGGAGTCCTCCACGGCGGCGCAGCGCCGGGGCTCGACGCCCAGCCGGCGTGCGGTCTCGAGGTAGACGTCCGGAGCGGGCTTGCCGCGCGGCACCTCCTCAGACGACACCGTTGCGCGGAAGAGGTGCCCGAGCCCGGAAAGCTCGAGCGCGAGGTCGATGAGCTCGCGGTTGGACGACGAGGCGAGCCCGAGGGGCCAGCGCTCTGCCACGCGCTCGACCGCCTCGAGGGCGCCGTCGAGGAGCGGCAGCTCCTCGCGGTAGATCGCCTCCAGCCTCCTCACGACCTCGGCCGAGATGGCCTCCGGCTCGTCCGCGATCCCGACGACGTCTCGCATGTAGTGCGACCACTCGGGCGAGGACATTCCCATCATGTCCCGCGACGCTCTCTCGTGCCAGCGCCCGCCGCGCTCCTCGGCAAGCCGTTGCCGGGCCTCGTCCCAGACGTGCTCCGAATCGATCAGCACGCCGTCGAGATCGAAGACGACGGCCTCGATCCGGCTCATAGCGAGACGTACCGCTGCCCCACGTAGACGAGGGCGGGGCTGGGACGACCCGTCTCGACCGAGAGCACCTCGCCGACGAAGAGCGTGTGGTCGCCCGCCTCGTGCGCCGCGTCGAGCCGGCACTCGAGCCAGCCGAGCGCGCCCTCGAGGAGCGGCGCCCCCGCCGCTCCCTCGCGCGCCGCGATGCCGTGCCAGTGCGCGAGAGGCGGCACGCCGCGGGCGAAGTGCTGGGCGACCGCCTCCTGGTCGCCCGCCAGGAGGCTGAGCGCGAAGCCGCCGGCCGCGCGGAGCAGCTCGTGCATAGCGGCTTGACGGCTGACCCCGAACCCGACGAGCGGCGGCTCGAGCGACAGCGAGACGAGTGACCCCAGCGTGAGCCCCAGCCGTTCGCCCTCCGCGTCCACGGTCAGGACGGCGACCCCGGCGGGGAAGCCTCGCAGGAGGGAGCGCAGCTCGGCGCCGAGCGGCGTCAGCGGCGGCGCTCGGGGTGGAGCGCGCCCATGAGCTCGGTCTGGCTCCTGTCGGCCGAGGCGAGCTCGGGGAAGACCTCGTTGAGCTGGGCCGCCATCTCGCGCAAGCCCTCGAGCACGCGCTGCCGGCGCTCCTCGAGAGAGCGGGCCTCCTCGCGGAGCTGGTCGTTCCGCCGCCTGGCGTCGCCCTCGATCTCCTCGGCCATTCCTTCGGCCGCCGCGCGCATCGCGCGCGCCTGCTCCTCCGCGTCCGCCAGGATCGTGCGCGACTCCTCCTCGGCCTCGCGCCGCTCCCGGCTCGCGTAGCTCTCGACGGCGTCGCGGATGTCGCGCGCGTAGTCCTCCGCCTCGGAGCGCGTTCGCTCGGCCTCGCGCGTCAGCTCCTGGATGCGCGCGTCCGCGTCCCCGTGTGCGCGCACGACGATCTCCTCTGCCTGCGCGCGGGCATCCCGGCGGATCTGCTCCGCGGCCTCCTCCGCCGCCCTGAGCACGCCCGCCACCGCCTCGCCGACCTCCGTGTACGCCTTCGCACGCTCCGGCGCGGCCGTGAGCGGCGTTACGGACTCCTCGACCGGTGCCGTGTCCTCAGACCGACCTAGCACGGAAGCTCCTTCCTCGACGAAGCCCGCACGGCGTGCGGGATGGAACTTATTGCATCCCTTCGGCCGCGATGCAAACGGAAGGGCCCGCCGGAGCGGGCCTCCCGCCGACCAGTGGGGCGAGCGACTTCTCCCTCGGGCAGAATCCGTGCATGCCGCACATCCGGCTGATCCACGAGGGCGAGGCGACCGGGGCGCTGGCGGAGCAGTATCGCGCGGCGGTCGAGCGGGCCGGGAAGGTCTTCAACATCGTCAAGGCGATGTGCCACCGCCCGGTAGTGCTCGAGCGCTCGATGGAGCTCTACAAGGCGATCATGTTCGGGCCCTCGGAGCTCTCGCGCGCCGAGCGCGAGCTCCTCGCCGTCGTCGTCTCCCGAGTCAACGACTGCCACTACTGAATCCGCGCGCACGCCGACGACCTCCGTGCCGAGGGCGCCCCGGAAGAGCTGGCCGAGCATGCGATGCACGACTACCGGCAGGCGGAGCTCGACCCGCGCGTGCGCGCGCTCTGCGACCTCGCCGTCCAGATGACCCGTGATCCGGCCTCGGTGAGCGCCGAGGACATGGACGGTCTCCGCGGCCTCGGGTGGAGCGACGCGGGGATCCACGACGCGATCCAGGTCATCTCCTACTTCAACTACATCAATCGCGTCGCGGACGCGGTCGGGATCGAGGATGAGCCGGAGTGGGCCTCGCGCTGACAGGCGGCCGGGTTACGCTCGCGCCATGAACATCATCGTCCTCGGCGCCGGGCAGGTCGGCATGACGATCGTCGAGGCTCTCCACGACGAGCACGAGGTCACTGTCATCGACCTCGACGTCGGACGCCTCCAGGCCCTCTCGTATCGCTACGACGTCCGCACGGTGACCGGCAACGGCGCGACACGCCGCATCCTCCAGGACGCAGGCCTGGAGAAGGCCGACCTGATGATCGCCTGCACTTCCCGCGACGAGATCAACCTCGTCGCGGCCATGCTCGCCAAGAAGCTCGCGAGCGCCCAAACCATCGTCCGGACGTCCAACCCGGAGTACATCGAGGCCTGGCAGGAGCGCCAGATCGACGTCGACTTCATGGTCTCGTCCGAGCTCGAGACGGCCCACGCGGTCTCCCGTACGATCGGCGTCCCGGCCGCGAAGCAGACGGACGTCTTCGCGGACGGCCAGGTGCAGATCGTCGAGTTCGACGTCCCCGGCGAGGACGGGCGCCAGGCCATGGCCGGCATCCCGCTCACGGAGGCGGCGGAGCGGGCCGCCGAGCGAGCCGCGGGAGGGGACTACGGAGAGGTCGTCGGCCGTCCGCTCCGCGAGGCGCGCATCCCGTCCGACTCGAAGGTGGCGAGCATCATCCGGGGCGAGCGAGCGATCGTGCCGCGCGGAGATCAGACGATCATGCCCGGCGACCGCGTCGTCGTGATCGGCTCGCCCCAGGCCGCGAAGGCGTGGAGCCGGATCATGGCGCGGGGGGAGCGCGCGATCGACGACGTCGTCGTCTTCGGCGGGGGGCAGACAGGGCTGGCCATCGCCCGCGTGCTCCTCGGCCAGGGCATCCGCGTACGCGTGGTCGAGGCCCGGGAGGAGCGGGCGCGCGAGGTCGCCGAGGAACTCCCGGCGGCGCGCGTTTACTGGGCGACCGGCGTCGACGCGGACTTCCTGGACCGGGAGCGGATCGGGCAGGCCCGGGCGGCGATCTTCGCCATGCGCGAGGACGCGAAGAACCTCTACGCGGCGACGCTCGCGCGCGTGCACGGGATCGGCTTCACGATCGCCATCGTCCACGAGCCGGTCTCGGTCGAGGTCTTCGAGCGCGCCGGGATCGACGTGGCGGTCAACCCGCGGTCGGTCACGGCGGAGGAGATCGTCCGCTTTGCGCACGATCCCCGGATCCGCCAGCTGGCCATGCTCGAAGGCGACCGCTTCGAGATCCTCGACATCACGGTGCGCGAGGAGAGCAAGCTCGTGCGCACACCGTTCAAGCAGCTGCCCATGACCGGCTCGCTCATCGGCGCCATCGTCCGCGACGGGACGGCCATCTTCCCCCACGGCGAGGACATGCTCGAGCCGGGCGACCGCGCGATCATCTTCACCGAGTCGCGGCGCGTCGCCGACGTCGAGAAGGCGCTTTAGTGCCGGAGCACTAGGGTTGGAGCTCGTCGCGCGTATCCGGCGCCCCGGCAGGCTGGGGACGCTCGGAGTGGACGTGGGAAGCGCGCTCAACCTCGTCGGCGCCGTGCTCAAGTACGTCGGCGCGGCTTTCCTCTTCCCGGCCGCCATCGCGCTCGGTTACCGGGAGCCCGTCTGGCCGTTCCTCGCGGCGGGAGCGATCACGGCCGCCGCCGGGCTTCTCGTCGAGCGCGGGACGCAGGGGAAGGAGCGCGTGGGCGTGCGAGAGGGCTTCCTCGTCGTCGCGCTCACGTGGCTGACCGTGCCCGCCTTCGGCGCGCTGCCCTATCTCTTCGCCGACGAGCCCCAGCTCGCCCACCCGGTCAACGCCTACTTCGAGGCCATGTCGGGATTCACTGCCACCGGGGCGACCGTGCTCACGAACGTGGAGGCGCTCGACCACTCGGTGGCCATGTGGCGGCAGTTCACGCAGTGGCTCGGGGGCATGGGAATCGTCGTCCTCGCCGTCGCCATCCTTCCCCGCCTGCGGGTCGGCGGCCGCCAGCTCCTCCAATCCGAGCTCGCCGGCCCGACCGAGATGGAGCGCCTCTCGGCCACGATCCGCGAGACTGCCAGGCGGCTCTGGGTCCTCTACGTCGGCCTGACCCTGGTGGCGATCGGTGTGCTGACCGTGCTCGGGTGGACGGGGCTGGACTCCTCGATGGGCCTCTACGAGGCCACGGCGCACGCGTTCTCGACGCTCTCCATAGGCGGCTTCTCGACCCACGAGGAGTCGATGGCCGCCTTCGGGGTCGCGACCCAGTGGGCGGTCCTCGGATTCATCGTCCTCGCCGGCATCAACTTCCTGCGCCTCTACCTCGTGCTCGTGCAGGGAAAGGCTCGCGCCGTCGCGCGCGACGACGAGTTCCGGCTCTACCTCGCCTTCCTGCTGGCCGGGTCGACCCTTCTCCTCGTGGAGCTTCTCGCCGGCGGGCTCGCGGACGGGGAGGAGGCGATCCGGCACGCCGTCTTCCAGAGCGTGTCGATCATGACGACGACGGGCTTCGCCACCGCGGACTACACCGCCTGGAGCCCGCTCGCCGAGCTGACGCTGCTCGTGCTCATGTTCCTGGGGGCGTCCGCGGGCTCGACCGGCGGCTCCATCAAGGTCGTCAGGCACCTGATCATGTTCCGCATCATCCGTAGGGAGCTCGAGCAGACCGTGCATCGGGAGGCGGTCGTCCCCGTGCGGCTGAACAGGACGGTCGTCGACGACCGCGCCCTGCGCGGGGTCGTGACGTTCATCGTCCTCTACATCGGCCTTTTCGCCTTCGGCGCCCTCGGGCTGGTCATCGACGCGCAGCGCGCCGCCGTCGAGGTCGCCTCCTTCGAGGCACTGGGCGCGGCGGCAGCGTGTCTCGGGAACGTCGGCCCTGCGTTCGGCTTCGCAGGGCCGCTCGGCTCGTACGAGCCTTTCAGCGACCTCTCGACGGGCGTCCTCACGGGCCTGATGTGGCTCGGCCGGCTCGAGATCATCCCCGTCGCCGTGCTTCTGACGAGGAGCTACTGGCGAGCGTGATCAGCGCGGCCGGGCGCCTCCGGCGGGGGATCGGCGTCGACGTCGGCGCTGCGCTCAACCTCGTCGGGGTGCTCCTCCGCTGGCTCAGCCTCGCGTTCCTCCTTCCGACTGCCATCGCGCTGGGCTACGGCGAGCCCGTCTGGCCGTTCCTCGCCTCGGGAGCCCTCACCGGCGGCGTCGGCTTCGGTCTCGAGCGGGCGACGCAGGGCCGAGAACGCGTTCGCGCGCGCGAGGGCTTCCTGATCGTGGCGCTCACCTGGCTCCTCGTCGCGTTCTTCGTCTCCCTCCCGTACGCGCTCTCCGGGGAGGATCAGCTAGCGCGCCCGCTCGACGCCTACTTCGAGGCCATGTCCGGAATGACGACGACGGGAGCGAGCATCCTCACCGATATCGAGGGCCTTCCCCGCTCGCTCGCCATGTGGCGCCAGTTCAGCCAGTGGCTCGGGGGTATGGGGATCATCGTCCTCGCGCTCGCGATCCTCCCGCGCCTTCGAGTGGGGGGCCGCCAGCTCATGGAGTCGGAGCTGCCGGGGCCCGAGATCGAGAAGCTAACCGTCTCCATCCGGGATACGGCCCGCCGGCTCTGGCTGCTCTACATCGGGCTCACCCTCGCGGAAATCCTCACTCTCGCCGTCCTCGGCTGGGCGGGGCTCGACGAGCGCATGAGCCTCTATGAGGCCGTCGCACACGCGTTCACGACGATGCCGACGGGCGGCTTCTCGACCCAGGCGCGCTCGATCGAGGCCTTCAGTGCGGTCACGCAGTGGGTGATCGTCGTCTTCATGGTCGTGGCGGGGGCGAACTTTGCGCTCATGTACCGCGCGCTCCTGCGGCGGCGTCCGGCCGCGCTCGTGCGAGACGAGGAGTTCCGCCTCTATCTGGGCCTCCTCTTCCTCGGCGGGGCCGTCCTCGCCGCGACGCTCTGGAGCGCGGACGTCCTCGTCGGCGAGGAGGCCATCCGTCATTCGATCTTCCAGGCCGTCTCGATCATGACGACCACGGGCTACGCGAGCGTCGACTTCAACGAATGGCTCGTCGCAGCCCCGCTCGCGGCCATGGTCCTCGTCGCCCTCATGTTCCCCGGAGGCTCGGCCGGCTCGACTGCGGGCTCGATCAAGGTCGTGCGGCACGTGCTCATCGGGAAGGTACTCCGGCGTGAGCTCGACCAGACCGTCCACCCCGAGATCGTCAGCCCCGTCCGCCTGAAGGCATCCGTCGTCGACGAGCGCACACTGCGCGCCGTGATCGCCTTCGTCCTCCTCTACGTCGGCATCTTCGTCGCCGGGTCGATCGGGCTCCTGATCGAAGCGCACCGGGCGGGCGTCGACGTGTCGCCCGTCGAGGCGATCGCGGCCGCGGCGACGACGCTCGGCAACGTGGGCCCCGCTTTAGGCTTCGCCGGGCCGATGGGCTCGTTCGAGCCCTTCAGCGACGTCTCGAAAGGGATCATGATCGCGCTCATGTGGCTCGGGCGCCTCGAGCTCGTCCCGGTGATCGTCCTCTTCACCAGGGCGTACTGGCGCGCATGACGGGCTTCCTTCGCCGCCGCCACCCGGCCCAGCTGATCGTCTTCGCGTTCGCCGCCGGGATCCTCGTCGGCACGCTCCTCCTGCTCGCGCCGTTCGCGACGACGGAACCCGGACGCGCGTCGTTCACGACGGCTCTCTTCACGTCCACGTCGGCGCTCTGCGTCACCGGCCTCGTCGTCGTGGACACGCCGACCTACTGGACGCACTACGGGCAGGTCGTCATCCTCGGGCTCATCCAGGTGGGCGGGATCGGCATCATGACGCTCGCCTCCCTGCTCGCCCTGCTCGTCGCCCGCCGGCTCGGGCTGCGGAGCCGGCTCGTCGCCCAGGCGGAGACGGCCGCGCCCGAGCTCCAGGACGTGCGCCGGCTCGTCGTCGGCGTCGTCCTCCTCTCGCTCCTCTTCGAGGCGCTCGCCGCCACTGTGCTGACTCTCCGCTTCTGGCTCTCGTACGACCTCGCCTTCGGCTCCGCGCTCTACCGCGGGATCTTCCACGCGATCTCGGCCTTCAACAACGCCGGATTCGCCCTCTGGAGCGACAGCCTCGTCCAGTTCGTGACCGACGGGTGGATCTCCGTCACAGTCGCGCTCGCGATCGTCGCCGGCGGGCTCGGCTTCCCCGTCTGGCTCGAGCTCAGGCGCCGCTTTCGCGCGCCCGGGAGCTGGACCCTGCATACGAAGCTGACGCTCGCCGGGACGTTCTTCCTGATCGTCTTCGGCTTCGTTGCCGTCCTCGTCTTCGAGTGGTCGAACGCGCGGACGATGGGCGAGCTGGGCGTCGGCGGCAAGCTCTTGGCGAGCTTCTTCCAGGGCGTCACGCCGCGGACGGCGGGGTTCAACACGCTGGACTACGCGAGCCTCGAGCCCGAGACGCTCCTCGTCACGGACGTGCTCATGTTCGTCGGGGCCGGGAGCGCGTCGACCGGAGGCGGGATCAAGGTGA
>JBOHAD010000072.1:0-11501 GCA_050697555.1 Gaiellaceae bacterium
CCGGCGGAGCTCCTCGCCGCCGCCGGCATCGACGCCGGGGCGATCGCCGGCGCGGCACGGCAGCTCGTCCGCGCGGCCGCCGGCGCGGTCGAGCGCTAGTCCGGCAAGCTGCGACCATAGGGGCATGGCAGTCGTCATCGCCTCCGCCCTGCGCAAGGAGATCGCCGGCGAGCCGCTCTTCGACGGCGTCTCGTTCAAGGTCGAGCGCCGCGACCGGGTCGCCCTCTCCGGGCCCAACGGCGCCGGCAAGACGACGCTCCTCCGCATGCTCACCGGCGAAGTGCGCCTCGACGGGGGCGAGCTCGCGTGGGAGAAGGGCACCCGCGTCGCGCTCCACGACCAGCGGCCGCCGCTCGAGCGGGAGCTCTCGCTGCGCGAGTACGTCCTCGACGGCGCGCGTGACCTCGTCGCCGCCGAGGAGGAGCTCCGCCGGCTCGAGCGGGCGATGGAGGCGGGCGACCACGGGCCGGAGACGCTCGCCGCGTACGCGCGGGCGCAGGCGCGCCTGGAGCACGCGGGCGGCTACGCCTGGCGGGAGCACGCGACCGGCGTCGTGCGCGGCCTCGGCTTCGCCGACGCCGACCTCGACCGTCACCTGAGAACCTTCTCGGGCGGCGAGCTGACACGCGCCTCGCTCGCGCGGGCGCTCGCGGGCGACCCCGACCTCCTCCTGCTCGACGAGCCCACGAACCACCTCGACGTGGCGAGCATCGAATGGCTCGAGAGCGAGCTGGCTTCGCTCGACGCGGCCGTCGTGCTCGTCGCCCACGACCGTTGGTTCCTCGAGGCGGTCACGAACGCCACCCTCGAGCTCGAGGCGGGACGTGGAACCTACTTCCGCGGCCCCTGGCACGTCTGGCGGCGCGAGAAGGCCGAGCGGGCGCTTCACGCCCAGAAGACCGCCGAGCGTATCGGCACCGACATCGAGCGGCTCGAGCGCTTCGTGGCCCGCTTCCGCTACAAGAAGGCGAAGGCGAAGCAGGCGCAGGCGAAGCTGACGCAGATCTCCCGGCTCGAGAAGGATCGGCGCGAGGCGGCCGGCGAGCACGCTCTCCTGACTCGCAGCTCGCGCCGCCTCGGGTTCGACTTCCTCGACCCGCCGCGAAGCGGGCGCATCGTCCTCGAGGTCGACGGCGCCACGGTCTCGGCCGGGAACAGGGAGCTTCTGCGCGACGTCCATCTCGCGCTCGACCGCGGCGAGCACACGGCGCTCGTGGGGCCGAACGGGAGCGGGAAGACCACGCTCCTGGAGGCGATCGTCGCCGGAGAGCACAAGCTCGGCTACGGCGTCCAGGTGGGGTACTTCCCGCAGCAGGAGGTGCACCTGGACGAGCGCGGCTCCGTCCTCGACTGCGTGCAGGTCATGACCGGCCTCACGCGCCCCAGGGCGCAGTCGCTCCTCGGCCGCTTCCTCTTCTCCGGCTGGGAGGCGCACGAGAAGGCCGTGACCGCGCTCTCGGGCGGTGAACGCCGCCGGCTCGCGCTCGCCGTTCTCGTCGCCTCGGGCGCGAACTTCCTCCTCCTCGATGAGCCCACGAACCACCTCGATCTCGAGAGCCGCGAGGCGCTCGAGGCCGCCCTCGAAGCGTTTCCGGGCACGGTGCTCCTCGTCTCCCACGACCGTGCGCTCCTCGACGCGCTCGCCCAGAAGACGTTCGCGATCGAGGGGAGGACGATCCACGCGTACGACGGGGGCTGGGCCGACTACCTCCAAGCGCGCCAGGCACGGGAGCCGGTGGAGGAAGCGCCGCAGCCGAAGCCGCAGAAGCCCGCTCGGGAGGAGCCGGCGAAGCGCGGCCCCGACCCGCTGGAGGAGCTCGAGGCGAAGATCGAGGCCCAGGAGAGGCTCATCGCACGACTCGAGGAGAGGCTCGCCTCCGACTGGGCCGACGCAGATGCCATCGCGGCGCACCGGCGCGCCCGTGGCGAGCTGCAGGCCCTTCTCGGACGCTGGGAGAAGCTCGTGGACGAGGTGGCGTCCTGACGACGCGGCCCTAGGACGGCTCGCCGAAGGTGGCGATCAGGGCCTCGGCGACGACCTTCATCGGCCGCCCGGAGACCTGGCTCGCACGGCGCAGGCGCGCAAAGGCGTCGCTCTCCGAGAGGCCCTCGCGCTCCATGAGGAGACCCTTCGCGCGCTCGACGACCTTGCGCGTCGCCAGCGCCTCTGCGAGCGATTCGGCCTCCTCGCGGAGCGCCTGGAGCTCCTCGTGGCGCGCGCGGGCCGCGTGGATCGCGGGCAAGAGGTCGGACTCGCGGAACGGCTTCACCAGGTAGCCGAAGACGCCGGCCTCGACCGCGCGCGAGACCAGCTCGTCCTGTCCGTACGCGGTCAGCATCACGATCGGGATCGGACGTCCTTCGAGTATGCGACGCGCCGCCTCGATGCCGTCGAGGCGCGGCATCTTCACGTCGAGGATGGCGAGGTCGGGCTGCTCGCTCGATGCGAGCTCGACCGCCTCCTCGCCGTCCCGGGCCTCGGCGCAGACCTCGAAGCCGGCCCGCTCGAGGATCTCCCGCAGGTCAAGCCGGATGATCGTCTCGTCCTCGGCGACCAGGATCCGCACGGCCGGAAGGGTAAAGGGCCGCGCCTACCCGAGCATGAGCTGCGGCTCCTCACAGCTCGGCCGTCGGCACGGCCCTCAGACGTGATGTCGGAGCGGCTCGCGGTCTCTGCATCCCCCAAACGAGGGACGCGGGTGCAGAGCTAGGCGAAGAAGAGGTAGTAGACCCCGAGCCCGAGGAGCACCCACGCCAGCCCGCCGAGGAGCGAGCTGAGGAGGAGCCCGCGGAAGAACGAGACCGCCTTCCTGGACTCGGCGCCGTCGGCTTCCTCGTGCTCCCACGCATGATCCTCGCCCGCCCAGACGTCGTCGGCCGCCCGCGCGCGCTCGTCGACGGCGCCCGCTCCCTGGGGGCGGTGCCCGTGCTGCTCTCTGTCTCTGCCTCGCTCCATCCCTCTGTGCCGCAGAGAGACGGGCGGTGCCGATCGGAGCCTAATCGACCCGTACCCTGCCTCTGAGAGTAGTGGCACCGTCCGCGGCTGGCAACCGCTACCAGGCTGCTAAGCCGAGAACGCCACCTCGGCGCGGAGTCCGCCGTCGCGCGTCAGGGAGAGCTCGCCCTCGAGCTCCTCCTGCACGAGCGCGCGCACGATGGAGAGGCCGGTGCCCTCTGCCGCGCCCTCGTCCCACGAGCCGTTGTCCGCCACCGTCAGGAGGACGCCTCCATTCCGCCGGGCCAGCTCCACCCGCACCTCGTCGCCCCCATGCTCCAGAGCGTTCTGGAGCAGCTCGCTGAAGACGAGGGCGAGCGCGGTCGCGCGCCCTCCGTGCAGGGAGACAGGCTCCACACGCGAGCGCACGGTCTTGCCCCCGCCGAGCCCCTGGACGAGCATCGCGCGCAGCCGCTCGACGAGCTCCCCGAGGTCGACGTCGTCGTCACGCTGCTCCGTCAGCACCTCGTGGACGGCCGCGATGGCGAGGATGCGGTTGACGGAGTCGTCGAGCGCCTTCCGAGGGTCGACCTCGCCCGCCCCGGCCTGGAGGCGAAGGAGCGAGGCGACCGTCTGAAGATTGTTCTTGACACGGTGGTGGATCTCCTGGGCGAGAACGCCGCGCATGACCGTGCGTCCGTGCTCGAGTGCAACCGCCGCCTGGTGGGCGATCGAGGCGAGCAGGCGCTTCTCCTCCTCCCGGAAAGGCCGATCTCGGTCGCAGACGAGCTCGCCGATCTCGCGGCCCTTCCAGCGGAGGGGGAAGCGGGCGGCGTGCTTTCCGGGCCTGCCCTCGGGCCAGGCGATCGTGCCATCCTCGAGCACGAGCGCGGCCCCCGTGGCGTCGACCGCCTGCACCGTCGTCTTGACGATCGCCTCGAGTGACTCCTCGAGGTAGAGCGACTGCGAGACAGCCTCGGAGATGGCGGCGAGCGCCTCCAGCTCGGCCACGCGCCGCTGCGCGTGCTCGTAGTGCTTCGCGTTCTCGATCGCCTGGGCCACCTGGCCCGCGATCGCCATCAGCAGGTCGATCTCCGCCTCGCCGAACTCGCGCGCAGCTCTCGTGCGGACGTTGAGCGCGCCCTCCAGCCGCTCCCGGGCGAGGATGGGGACGGCGAGGATCGACTGGTACTGCTCCTCGCGCAGGTTGGGGAAGCGCTTGAAGCGCGGATCCAGGTGCGCCTCGCGGGCGATCATGACCGGCCGCCGCTCCGCCGCCGCCGTGCCCGTGATGCCCTCGCCCGGCCGCATCTTCGGGACGCGGGTCATCTCCTCCACGCGCGTCCCGAAGGAAGCGCGGAGGACGAGCTCGTCCGCCGCCTCGTCGTACAGGTAGACGAAGCACGCGTCGGTCTCGAGCGCCTCGGCCACCTTGTGCGCGATCAGCTCGAAGACCTCGTCGAGGTCGAGCGTCGAGTTGACGGCCGCGATGGTCTCCGTCAGCAAGCGCAGATGGCGGGCGGAACGATCCATGGGCCAAGCTTAAGCGAGGGCTTCGCGACACCGATAACGAAAACGTGACCGCACCCGCTCCCGCCACCGGGAGGCCGCCTCGCCTCGTTCTGCGCTTCGCGATCTACAGCGCATTGGCACTCCTGGCCGCAGGTCTTGGCATCTTCTGGGTGGTCCGAGCCGAGACCCAGGCGCGCGCCGAGCGGGAGATGGTCGCCCGGGCCGAGCGCTTCTCCGAACGCATCGGCAGCGAGATCAGACCGTCCGACCTCCGGAGCCCCGTCTCCGATCAGCGCGCCAGAGCGCTCGACCGCGCCTTCGCCTACGAGTTCTCGCACGACCTGGTGCTCGTCAAGCTCTGGACTCGGGAGGGCATCCTCGTCTATTCGAACGACCACGCCCTGCGAGGCGTGCGCTCCGGTGAACCGGACGACATCGAGGAGGCTATCTCCGGCCGAACGCTGCGCGAGGTGACGAACCTCGACGAGGAAGGCGGACGCCAGGACCTCAAGACGATCGAGGCCCTCGTCCCGGTCAGCCGCGGGGGCAACCCAGTCGCGGCCGTCGAGGTCAACTTCGACTACCGTCCGGTAGCGCGCGACGTGCGGACGACGATGACGCCGGTCGGCATCGCGCTCGGGCTCGCTCTCCTGCTCCTCTACGCGACGCTCCTCCCGATCCTCCGACAGGTGACGAGGGCCCTAGAGGCGCGCAGCCGGCAGCTCGCCGAGGATGCCGAGGCGCTCGGACGGGCCCTCCAGGAGCGAGAGGACGCCGAGCGCCGCCTGAGCGCGGCCGAGCAGGGCTACCGCAGCCTCATCGAGCAGCTCCCGCTCGTGACCTACATCGACCGTCTCGACGAGACGAGCTCCTCGATCTACATCAGCCCGCAGGTCGAGGACCTCCTCGGCTACCCGCCCGTCGCGTGGCTCAGCGACCGCGAGTTCTTTCCCAATGTGCTGCACCCCGACGACCGCGAGCGCGTGCTCGCGCAGACTGCTGAGGCGTACGCGAGCGGAGAGTCCTTCGCCTCGGAGTACCGCCTCCTCGCCGAGGACGGACGCGTCGTCTGGGTCCAGGACCACGTCATGATCGCGCGAGACGGGACGGGACGGCCACAGCACGCCCAGGGCTTCCTCCTCGACGTCACCGAGCGGAAGCGCGCGGAGGAGGAGCTCCGGCTGCACAACCGCGAGCTCGCGGCGCTGCACGAGACGGCGATCGGCCTCATCGACCGCCTCGACGTGGGCGACGTCCTCGACGCCATCCTCGCCCGCGCCTGCGAGCTCGTGGACTCCGAGCACGGCTACCTGTACCTCGTGGACGGGGACGAGCTGAGCGCCCGGCTTGGACGCGGCGCGTTCGAGGAGAAGGTCGGCTACCGCCTGGCACGCGGCCATGCCCTTGCCGGACGCGTCTGGGAGACCGGCGAGCCGCTGGCCGTGGAGGACTACGAAAGCTGGTCGGGCCGGAGCTCTGACTTCGACGAGACGGGCTTCCGCAGCGTCGTCGGCGTGCCCATCCGGTCCGGAGCCGACATTGCCGGCGTCCTCGGAGTCGCACGCGTCGCGGGCGGCGCACCGTTCACCAAGGCGGAGATCGGCCTCCTCGGCCGCATCGGTCACCTGGCCGCGCTCGCGATCGAGAACGCGCGCATGCACGGCGCGCTCGCCGAGAGCGAGGAGAAGTTCCGAACGCTCGTCGGCAACGTCCCGGGAGCGATCTTCCGTGCCCACCATGACGACGAGTGGACGATGCTCTATGTGAGCGACGCCGTGGAGGAGATCTCGGGCTACCGAGCGGACGACCTGATCGAGAACCGGGGCCTGAGCTTCGCGAGCATCGTCCATCCCGACGACCGGGCCGGGGAGGAGGCCATCGCCGAAGCGCTCGCCAAAGGGCAGCCGTACTCGGTCGAGTACCGCATCCTCCATGCCGACGGAAGCCCGCGCTGGGTGCTCGAGCGGGGAAAGGCTGCCGGGGAGGCCGACGGGAAGGCCATTGTCGAGGGCGCCATCTTCGACATCACCGAGCAGAAGCGGGCCGAGGAGCAGCGGCGCCAGCTAGCCGCCATCGTCGAGCACTCGGACGACGCGATCATGAGCGGTTCCACGGACGGGCGGCTCACGAGCTGGAACGCCGGCGCAGAGAAGATGTTCGGGTACACCGCGGATGAGGTTCTCGGCCGGCGCGCGGCGACGCTGACGCCGCCGGACCGCAAAGGCGAGGCCGACGAGCGGATCCGAGAGGTGATCGCAACTGGGAGTGTCGTGCACGCGGAGACCGTTCGCCTGCGCAAGGACGGCAGTCTCATCGACGTCGCCTACACGTATTCGCCCATCAGGGACGCGTCCGGAAAGATCGTCGGCATCTCGGCGATCGCCCAGGACATCGGCGCGCGCAAGCAAGCCCAGGAAGCCCTCGCCGTGAGCGAGGCGAAGTTCCGCGCCTTCGTGGAGACGACCGAGGAGTGGGTCTGGGAGGCCGATGAGCACGGAGTGATGCTCTACTCCAACCCGGCCGGCGAGCGCATTCTCGGCTACGCGACCGACGAGCTCGTGGGCCGCGACTCGCTCGAGCTCGTGCATCCGGAGGACCGTGAGCGGATCGCGGCGGAACTCCCCGGGCTCGTCGCCCGCAAGGAGGGCTGGTCGGGGCTCGTCATCCGCTGGCAGCACAAGGACGGCTCCCACCGCCATCTCGAGAGCAATGCGACCCCGATCCTCGACGCCGCGGGCGAGCTGCGTGGCTGGCGGGGCGCCGACCGCGACGTGACCGAACGGATCCTCGCCGAGGCCGAGCGCGAGGCCGCGCGCCGCGAGCTGACGACCCAGAACGAGCGCCTCCGAGAGCTCGACAAGCTCAAGGACGAGTTCATCGCCCTCGTCTCCCACGAGCTGCGGACGCCGCTCACCTCGATCCGGGGCTACACGGAGCTCCTCCTCGACGGGGAAGGAGGCGACCTCACCGAGGAGCAGCGGCGCTTCCTCGGGGTCGTCGAGCGCAACTCGCACCGGCTCCTCCACCTGGTCGGAGATCTCCTCTTCCTGGCCCAGATCGAGGCGGGCAAGCTCGTTCTCGACGCCGACTCGCTCGACCTCGCCGCGCTCACCTCGGACAGCGTCGAGGCAGCCCGGCCCGCGGCTGAGGAGAAGGGCGTCACGCTCACGCTGGCGACCGGCCCGGCCCCGCCTCTGGTCGCCGACCAGGCCCGCATCGCCCAGCTCCTCGACAATCTCGTCTCGAACGCGGTCAAGTTCACGCCGTCCGGAGGACGCGTCGACGTTCGCGTGCGCGAGCTCGAGGCGCGCGCCGTGATCGAGGTGCGCGACAGCGGCATCGGCATCCCGGCCGGAGAGCGGCAGTTCCTCTTCCAGCGCTTCTACAGGACGTCGACCGCGACGGAGCAGGCGATTCAGGGCACCGGGCTGGGCCTCGCCATCTCCAAGGCGATCGTCGAGGCGCACGGCGGCGAGATCGACGTCGAGAGCGAGGAGGGCGCGGGCACGACCTTCCGGGTCTCTCTTCCCTTCGAGCAGCACGCGAGCAAGCTCGAGCCCGCAGCGATCGCACTCTGAGCGCAGGTTCAGGCGCTGCCCGGCCGGTAGCGGTAGCCGAAACCGCGCACGGTCTCGACGACGCCGGAGTCGGCGCCGCCTCCTTCGAGCTTTCGGCGCAGGTAGCCGACGTAGAGCTTGACCTGGTCGCGGGAGGCGCCGAGTGAGTCGCCCCAGACGAGCTCGAGGAGCTGCTCGTGGCCGAGCACCTGGTTCGGGTGCCGAACGAAGGCGCTGAGGAGCCGGAACTCGAGCGGCGTCAGCGTCACCTCATGCCCGCGGACCGACACGCTGCGCTGGGCGAAGTCGACCTTCACGAGGTCGTCGCTGTAGCTCTCCGGCGCCTCTGCGCGTGGCCCGGCGCGGCGCAGCATCGCCTCCACACGCGCGAGCAGCTCCTGGCGCCCGAACGGCTTCGTCACATAGTCGTCGGCGCCGGCCTTGAGCCCGCGCACTTTCTCGAGCTCGGCCGCGCGCGCGGTGAGCATGAGGACGGGGACGTCCGAGAGGTCGCGAATTCGCTCGAGCGTCTGCCACCCGTCCAGCTCCGGCATGGAGACGTCGAGGATGACGAGGTCGGGCGCGCTCGCGTAGAACGCGCGCAGCCCGTCGCGCCCGTTGGCGGCCTCCTGGAGGTCGTAGCCCTGGCGCTCGAGGAGCTCGCGGACGAGGCTCCTGATGTCGGCGTCGTCGTCGACCACGAGGATCCGGCCGCGCTTCATACCGTCTCCATACCAGATGCCGACGACGTTCGCCCGTTCTCGGCCGATGATGTACTCGTGGCGACGATCCTTGTCTGCGACCCCCACGCCGAGGTTCGGACCCTCTTGGCGCGCGTCGTTGCGCGCCTCGGCCACGAGGCCGTCTTTCCCGAGGAGGACGGCGGCTCGGGTTTCCGGGACGCGCGCGTCGACGTGCTCGTGATCGAGCCGGCCGACCCTCGCGCGCTCGCAGCGGCCCAGATCCTGCGGCTCGAGCGCGAGGACATCCCGATCGTCTGCGCGAGCATCTATCCGCCGAGCGCGCACTCGCGCCGGCTGGAGCCGGTCGCCTACCTCGTGAAGCCGTTCGCGCTCGGCGAGCTCGAGGCCGCCCTCACCGCGGCCGTCGAGCGCGTCGCCGTCCCGGCCTGACGGCCTCCGTCAGGGATATGGGCGTTCGGCCTCCGTGTACCCGCGTCCCGGGGACCAGCGCCTCATGCTCAACACACCGCGCTCGCCGTCCCAGCTGAAGAAGACGGCCTGCTCGATCTCCAGGGAGAAGACGCGTGCGTCCTCGCGTGCGCGGCCGACCCACCACGCCTTGCGCGGCGCGTCCCGGAGATCGGCGTCCTCGATCTCCTCGGCGCGCCCGTAGAGCTTGAGCTCGCCTTCCGAGCCCTCCGGGCCGGAGACCGCGCTGTGGAGCACGCAGCGCCCATCCCGCGAGAGGTCGTGCGCCTTGCCGGACCACGACATCGCCCCGAAGAGCAGGAGGCCCTCCACGAAGTACGGCTCCACCGGGCTGATCCGCGGCCACCCGCCCCTGCGCACCGTCCCGAGCAAGGCGACCCCCGCCTCGTCGAGGCGCTCCTTTCCCAGACGGGCGATCTCGGGGGCCTCGGTCTCGAGCGCGCGCCAGGTCATCGGCTCCTCTCGGTTTAACGACCACGAGCCGCTCAGGGAAGCGGCTCGCAGTCGGCCGTCAGTCAGTCCCCACTTCACAGGGAAGCGGCGACACCGTTCTGATTCTACAACGCCGGGAGGTACTTCTCCAGCTCCCACGGAGTCAGCTGCACCCGGTAGTCGTCCCACTCCGTGCGCTTGAGCTCGACGTAGCGCCCGAAGACGTGCGGTCCGAGCGCGCGCCGGGCGAGCTCGGAGGCGGCGAGCTCGTCGATCGCCTCGCCGAGAGTCTCCGGAAGGGCGACGATGCCGCGCTCCTTCCGCTGCTCCGCGGTCAGGTGGTAGAGGTTCTGCTCCATCGGCGGCGGCAGCTCGTAGCCCTTCTCGATCCCCTCGAGACCTGCCTGCAGCAGGGCCGCGAAGGTGAGATACGGGTTGCAGGCCGGGTCGGGACAGCGGATCTCCGCCCGCGTCGCCTGCTCCTTGCCGGGGTGGTAGAGCGGGATGCGGATGAGCGCCGAGCGGTTCCGGCGCGACCAGGCCACGTACACGGGCGCTTCGTACCCCGGCACGAGCCGCTTGTAGGAGTTGACCCACTGCGCGAAGACGGCCGAGATCTCGCGCGCATGGTGCAGCTGGCCCGCGATGAAGGCTTTGCCGACCTCGGAGAGGTGCCACTCGTCGTCCGCGTCGAAGAAGGCGTTCTTCCCCGCGGCGAAGAGGGACTGGTGCGTATGCATGCCGGAGCCGTTCTCGCCGAAGAGCGGCTTGGGCATGAAGGTGGCGTAGACGCCGTTCTTGGCCGCGATCTCCTTCACGATCAGCCGATACGTGATCGTGTGGTCGGCCATCTCGAGGGCGGGCGCGAAGCGCATGTCGATCTCGTGCTGGGAGGGCCCGACCTCGTGGTGGTGGTACTCGATCGGGATGCCCATCGACTCGAGCGCCCCGATGGTCTCGTTGCGGAGCTCGGTGGCGGCGTCGAGCGTGGTCATGGCGAAGTACCCGCCCTCGTCCAGCCCCTCGGGTGACAGATCGTCGTTCTTGAAGAGGAAGTACTCGAGCTCCGGACCGACGTTGAACGTGTCGAAGCCCATGCTCTCCATGCGCTCGAGAGCGCGACGGAGGACGTAGCGGGGGTCGCCCTCGTACGGCTGCCCGTCCGGTGTGATGACGTCGCAGATCATGCGCGCCACCTTGTGGGCGCCGTCGGGCATGAGCTGGAACGTGTCCGGGTCGGGGATAGCGATCATGTCCGACTCCTCGATCGCGTTGAAGCCCGAGATGGAGGATCCGTCGAAGCCCATCCCGTCGTCCATCGCGCCCTCGAGCTCCGCGGGCGTGATGGCGAAGCTCTTCAGGTGCCCCTCGATGTCCGTGAACCAGAGGAGGACGAAGCTGACCTCCTCGCTTCGGACGCGCTCGAGCACCCCGCGGCGCTTGTCCGCATCGCTCGTCGCCCGCCCTGCCGTCTCCACCTGCGCCACGTCGACCTCCTTAAACGCAAAGAGCCCCGGGCGCCCTTGCGCCCGAGGCTTCGTCGCCTCGATTGACCTCCCGAGTGTATACGACTACGCGGGCCTGACAGAGAGCGCAGCGGCCTCGCGGCGAAGCGCGCGCGTGTAGAGCCAGAGGGCCGGCGAGAGAGCTGCCGCGCCGGCGGCGAGCGCCGCGCGCACTCCGAAGGCCGACCCGATCGCTCCGAGCGCCGGCCCGCCGCCCCACTCTCCCGCCGAGTCGCCCAGGTTCGTGATCGAGATCACCGTCGCGCGGACGCGCGAATCGTCGATGTTCGCGTTCAGCCAGGTGGCGTAGACGGGCTCCGAGAGCTCCCGGGCGACACCCACCGCCCAGAACGCGGCCATGGCGAGCGCGAAGCTCCCCGCGAAGGCG
>JBOHAD010000073.1:0-11426 GCA_050697555.1 Gaiellaceae bacterium
GAAGCCGTGGTCGGTCACCTGGCCGCCGCCCTCCGCGTAGAACGGCGACTCGCGCAGCTTGCAGAGGAAGAGGCCCTCCTCGAGCGGCTCGAGCGCCCCGATCTGCGTCAGCGCCTCGATCTTCTCGTAGCCGACGAACTCGGTCGGGAAGCCCGCCTCCCGGGCGAACTCCGCCGCCCGGGCGGCGCCTCGACCCGCGCCTGCGCGCGAGATCTCACGGTGCTCCGCCATCAACCGCGTGAACTCCTCCTCGTCGACCTGAAGGCCGCGCTCACGCGCCAGCTCCTTGGTCAGCTCGACGGGGAAGCCGTAAGTCGCAGTCAGGGTGAAGGCGTCCCCGCCGGAGACGTCGCCCTTGGCCGCCACGTCCTCGAAGAGCCGCATCCCCCGCGCCAGCGTCTCGGAGAAGCGCTCCTCCTCGGCGCGGACGACATCCTGGATGTGCCGCCGGTTCCCCGGGAGCTCCGGGTACCAGGCGCCCATCTGGTCGACGACGATGTCGCTCAGCCGCCAGAGGTCGTCGAGGCCGATCGCCCGCGCGTGCTGCACGGCGCGGCGGATGATTCGCCGCAGCACGTAGCCGCGGCCCTCGTTCGAGGGCAAGACGCCGTCGCCGACGAGCACGGTCATGCCGCGCCCGTGGTCGGCGAGCACGCGGTGAGCCTTCGTCGCCCGCTCGTCGGCGTTCCAGGCGACACCGCTCTCGGCCTCGATCCACTGCATGATCGCCTGGTACCCGTCGGTCTCGTAGACCGAGCGGACGTCCTGCACGACGGCGGCCGTACGCTCGAGGCCCAGCCCCGTGTCGACGTTCTGCTGCGGGAGAGGCGTCAGCGTCCCGTCGGGACGGAGCTCGTACTCCATGAAGACGAGGTTCCAGAACTCGAGGAAGCGGTCGCAGCGGGGGCAGGCCGGCGCACAGCCCGGCTCGCCGCAGCCGTATTCCTCTCCGTAGTCGAAGTAGATCTCGGAGTCGGGACCGCACGGGCCCGGGCCCCCGACCGACCAGAAGTTCTCCGAGCTCGGCAGCCGGACGATGCGCTCGCGCGGCATCCCGATCCGCTCCCAGAGCTCGATCGCAGTCTCGTCCTCGCCGAGCCCGAGATCGGGATCGCCGGCGTGGACGGTGACCCAGATCCGTTCCCAGTCGAGCTTCAGCTGCTCGCGGACGAACTCGGTCGCGTACTCGATCGCGCCGTCCTTGAAGTACCGGCCGAACGAGAAGTTGCCGAGCATCTCGAAGAACGTCAGGTGGTGGCCGTCCAGGCCGACCTCGTCGATGTCCGGCGTCCGGAAGCACTTCTGCGCGGTCGTCGTCAGCGGCGCCGGGGGCTCCTCGAGGCCGAGGAAGAACGGCATCTGCGGCTGCATGCCGGCGCTGGTCAGGAGCGTCGAGCGGTCGTCGGCACGCGGGACGAGCGACCAGGAGGGCAAGCGCTTGTGGCCCTTCGACTCGAAGTAGGCGAGGAAGCCCTCGCGGAGCTCGGCCGTCGTGCGCATGAGACCGATTCTAGGCTTCGGCGGGCCAGATCAGGCCGCCGCGCTCGTCGAAGGCGGCGCCGGGCAGCCAGGCGACCTCCCAGACGTTGCCCTCCGGGTCGGCGAAGTAGCCGGAGCGCCCGCCCCACTCGCGGGCGACCGGCTCGGCGAGGATCGTCGCGCCGGCCCGGCGTGCGGCCTCGATCGCCTCGTCCACGAGCTCCTCGCGCTCGACGCTGACCGCGAGCGTGACGCCGTTGAACCTCGCCCCCGCGGGAACCGGCAGGTTCGCCTCGTGCGCGAGGAGCTCCAGCGTGTAGAGCGTGAGCACGGCACCGCCCGTCTCGAAGCGGGCGAAGTCCTCATCGGTCGTGTGCGAGCGCCAGCCGAGCGCCTCGTAGAACGCGCGAACGGCCGGGAGGTTGCGGACTCCGAGCGTGACGACGCTGACGCGCGGCTCGACCATGCCGGCTCAGGAGGCGCGGCGCTTCGCCGGCTCCTCGGTCGCGATCTCCTGGCGGAGCTTCTCGAGCGAGCGGCGGATGAGGCGGGAGACGTGCATCTGGGAGATCCCCACCTGCTGGGCGATCTGCGACTGCGTCAGCCCCTCGAAGAAGCGCAGGTGGAGGATCCTCCGCTCCCGTTCGTCGAGGGCCGCGAGTCCGGGCGCGAGCACGGCGCGGTCCTCGCTCACCTCGTACTCGTGCTCGAGCTCGCCGAGCGACTCGAGCGGGTCGAGGTCGGAGCTGTCGTCTCCCCCGGCGGAGGGTGCGGAGAGGGACAGCGTCGCGTACGCCTGCCCCGACTCGAGCGCCTCGAGCACCTCCTCCTCCTCGACGTCGGCAGCCTTGGCGAGCTCGGCGATCGAGGGGGAGCGCTCGAGCTGCACCGTGAGCTCCTCGAGCAGATGGGAGAGGCGCACGTTCAGCTCCTGGAGGCCGCGCGGGACGCGTACGGACCAGCCCTTGTCGCGGAAGTGGCGCTTGATCTCGCCGATGATGTTCGGCGTCGCGTAGGTGGTCAGCTCGACGCCGCGGCCGATGTCGAAGCGGTCGATCGCCTTGATGAGCCCGATGCAGCCGACCTGGACGAGGTCCTCGTGCTGCTCCCCGCGATAGGAATAGCGACGCGCGAGCGAGCGCACGAGCGGGAGGTACTGCTCGATCAGGCGCTCGCGCGCCTCGAGATCACCGCCCTCGTGATAGCGGCGGAGCAGGTCGCGGTCGGCTTTCTCCGGAGGGACGCTCATCGCCTGGTGGGATGCTTGATGGGCACGCGCTTGTCGAGAGTGAGCCAGTCGCCGCCCTCGCCGGGCTCCACCTCGACGCTCTCGACGAGCGTCGAGAACAAACGCCGCAGCGAGATCTTCTCCTCGTCCTCGGACTCGAGATCGGAGCGCAGCCGGGGCTCCAAGGGACCGATCACCATACCGACCGACTCCGGCTTGACGGAGAGGCGCACAGTCACGTGCGGGCCGGTGACGTAGCTGTCGTGCTCGAGGACGCTGGCCAGGGCGAGCTGGAGGTCCTCCAGGTGCTCGTACGAGAGGTCGAGCCTGGCTGCCAGGCCGCCGACGACGAGCCGCGCGACGCCGTGAAAGCGCTTCTCGGGCGGGATGGAGAGCGTGATCGCGTGATCGCTCACGGCTCGTTCCGGCGGAGCTCGTCCTCGATCTCGCCCTCGCGGCGCGCCGCGGCCTCCCTGCCGGCCCGGTAGGCGCCGCGGACGTCCTTGCGCGCCCGCAGCGAAGCCGCCCCGTGCGCGATCCCCTCGACGAGCCCGGAGATCTTCTGCACCGGCCGCGTCAGCGCGAAGGTGACCGCCCGCAGCGCGGTGTCGACGCTGTCGGCGGCGTCGACGGCGCTGTCGGTCACGCGATCCACCTTGTCGAGCTGCGCGTTCACGCGCTCCATCGTTCCCGCGGCGTGGTTGATCACCGGGAGCACTTCCCTCTCCAACCCTTGGATGAACGACGTAAGGCGCCCCACGGTTGCGCCCAGACGGAAAAGGACGTAGGCGAGCGCAACCGCGAGGAGGACGAAGAAGACGCTGAGTGCGATCCAGAGGACGTCGATCGCTGTGAACTCCGCCAGGAGCATCACGGCATCCTAGTCCGCCGAAGAGATGAGCCCAGCGCCGACGACTGCGTTGTCTTCGTAGAGAACGGCGGCCTGGCCCGCGGCGACACCGTAGGCCGGGTCGTCGAGCGTGAGCCGAAAGCCGCGGCCGGCGGCTTCCACGTGGGCGGGCGCGGCCGGCGAGCGGTAGCGGAGCTTCGCCTCGACGCGCTCTACGGGAACGAACAGGCGGCCGGGCGAAGCGCTGACGCTCGTGCGCTCGAGCGACGCGCGCGGGCCGACCACGACGGCGTTCGCGGCCCTGTCGGTGCGGACCGCGTAGAGCGGCGTCTCGGCGGCGACGCCGATGCCCTTGCGCTGACCGGGCGTGAAGCGCCAGAAGCCCGCGTGGCGGCCGAGCTCGCGTCCGCCCTCGTCGAGGATCGGACCCTCACTCACAGGGAGGCCGTGCCGGACGAGGAACTCCCGGTAGTCGTCGCCGGCGAGGAAGCATGCCTCCTGGCTCTCGGGACGCTCGGCCGCCGCGAGACCGGCCGCGCGCGCCTCGGCGCGAGTCTCGTCCTTGCCCTGCTCGCCCAGCGGGAACCAGAGGCGCGGGAGCAGGCGCGGATCGAGCCGGGCCAGCATGTAGGACTGGTCCTTCGCCGCGTCGGCGCCTCGCGCGAGCAACAGGCGGCCCCGGTGTTCGGCCAGGCGGGCGTAGTGGCCGGTGACGAGCTTGCGGGCGCCGACGCGCCGCGCGAAGGCGAGAAGCGCGGCGAAGCGGAAGCTCCCGTTGCAGCGGATGCACGGGTTCGGGGTCTCGCCGCGTGCGTAGCCGGAGACGAAGGGCGCGACGACCGCCTTCCGAAAGTCGGAGCGCAGGTCGAGCGTCACGTGCGGGAGCCCGAGAGCATGGCACGTCTCGCGCGCCGCCATCACGGACGCGGGCGAGCAGCAGACGCGCTCGCCGCCCCGGCCCGCCGGGTCGGTCCAGAGGCGGAGCGTCACTCCGATCGGCTCGCGGCCCGCGTCGCGCGCCCGCTGGAGAGCGACGGCACTGTCGACGCCACCGCTCATGGCGACGGCGACACGGCCCTCGTCAGGCGCGGCCGAGACCGTGGGGCCGAGCGCCTCAGCGAGAGCGTCGCCGGCGAGCCTTCCCCCGGGGACGGCGGCGGCCTCGAGGGTCGTGAGCCCGCGAACGTCCCGGCACAGCTCGGTCATCCCGGGCCCCTCGCCGCGAGCCGCCACGATGCGACCTCCCTGGACGGTCAGCCCGATCCAGGCGAGGTCGCCGCACTCGGCGGCGTTCCCGATGAGCTCTCGCGCGTCCATGAGCAAGAAGAAGTGCTCCACCCCGCCGATGAAGCCCCGTGCGTGAGGAACCTGGACAAACCAGGTGGGTGCCCTGCCGGCCGACGCCCCTGGCGGCGCCCGAACGCGGGCTCCCTCTCAGTAGGTGTTGGTTCTACATATGCGCACGGCGCCACGCACGGAGTCGAGCACCACGACCCACTCTAGCGCACTAACCTGGCCGTCCCCGTGGACGAGGGACTTCAGCGCGACCGCGTCGCCTCCGGACTCGAGCCACCCCCGAAGCCCGAACCGCGGAAGCTTGTGATTCACAGGCACAAGCGCTTCCAGGGGGCGCGGCGGCTTCCGTGGCCCGCAGCGAGCGGACCCGAACTTCGTGCGCGAGGAACACAAGCGTCGGCTTGGGCTTTCGGCCTCGCCTCCTACTCGGCGAAGCGCCAGCGGATCGTCCCCGCGCCCGTCACGCCGAGCTGCTGGGCGAGGGCCGGCGTCAGCTCGAAGGCGACCCCTTCGCCCACGCCCCCCTGCTCGACCACCGGCGCGCGCACCTCACGGCCGTTCGCCGAAAGCACGAGCTCGACGCTGCACGGGAGGACGGGGTGCGCCACCCCAACGGTCTCCGCCGCCAGGGTCACGCCGCACGCCGTCGCCTGGCCGATCCGCTCGGTGCCGAGGACGGAGACGTTCGCTTCCTCCCACTCGGCCCGTGACGCGGGAGGCGGTTCCTGCGTCGGCTGAGCCGGCCCGTCGCCCGCTCCTCCGATCGCGACGACTCCGAGAGCGGCAAGAAGGGCGACGCCGGCGAGCGCCGCCTGCCGTTGCAGCAGCGCCGCCTTCATCGCCGCTGCGCGAGCAGGTCCCCGAACGACTCGCGGACGAGCCCGTCGAACTCGGTCGGCAGAGACCCATCCGGAGTCGCGAACTGGCGCAGGTGCACGAAGAGGTAGGAGAGCGCCTCGAAGCGAAGGGGATCTCCGTGGAGCTCCTCGCGGGCGAGCCGTTCCAGATCCCAGAGGTTCCAGTGCCGCGGCTGCACCGTTCCGCGCGTGCGGAGGTCGACGACGCCCGGCGGGGCCTGCGCGCCCGTCGGCCGCGCCGCAGCGGGCGGCGGGATCGTCGGCCGGCTCGGAGGGACGGGGGGAGGCGGCGAAGGCGACGGCACCGGGCGGAGCGGTGGGCGCTCGGGTGGAGGCTGAGGCGCCGCGGGAGGGACCCGCTCCGCGGCCTCGTCAGGCGGGTTCTCGGCGACCTCCGGCGACCGCTCCGGCGGCGGAACGAGAAGCGGCGCAGTCAGCGGAGCCGCCTCCGGCGTCGGCGACGAGGTCATCAAGGGCTCCGAGGCCGCGGCCGGCTCGGGCGGGGCTGCGACGGGGCGCGGGCGCTCCTGGCGCCAGGCGGCCCACTCGAAGGTTGCCGCGAAGACCCATGCGATCGCCATCACGACCACGACGACCGGCCAGTCAGCCTCGAGCAGCCAGAGGGCGAGGGCGACGGTGAGAATGAAGACCGCGAGCGCGAGGAGGCGGAGGAGAGAGCGCGGAGCGGGCACGCAGACGCGAGCCTACCGCCGTTTACGTCGGCTTCGGGCCCTCGTGCTCGCTCGACGGCTCGGCGACCTCGTCCGCCGCGGTGCCAGGCTCGGCGTTCTCGTTCTCTTCGTCGGCGGCCGGCTCCGCGGACTCGGCCGTCTGTTCCGGCTCCGACACGGCCTCGGGCTCCTCGGCGGGCGCGGCCTCGATCGCGGGCGGCTCGCCGTCGTGCGGTCCGCGCGTGCTCTCGACGCTCGCCTCGGCGGCCCTGACGATCGCGTCCACGGCCTCCTGGATAGCGGCATCGCCGTGACCGGCGGCGGACAGCAGCTGCTCCGCGCCCATGCGCGCGCGCTGGACGACAACGTCGGCCTGTGCCCGCGCCCACTCGAGCGTCTGCTCGACCTCGGCTCGGGCGGAGTTCGTGAGCTCGGTCGCTTGGTGGCGCGACTGCTCGAGCAGACGCGTCCCGCGGCTCTCGGCCTCGCGGAGCTCTGCGGTCGAGTCGCGGTTCGCCTTCGTCAGGATCTCGCGCGCCTCGGTGCGCGAGGCGGAGAGGATCTCGCCCCGCTGGCGCTCGGTCTCCTGGCGAATGCGCGCGATCTCCGCCTCCTGCTGCTGGAGCTCCATCTGCTTCTCGCGGATCTCCTGCTCGGCCCGGCCGACCTGCTTCGCGGCCGCCTCCTGGGCGTCCCGCTCGATCGTGTCGGCGAACTCGGCCGCGGCGCGCACGAGATGGAGCGCGTCCATGCGAACGGCGTGTCCCGAGGGCTCGGTGATGGCGCTCTTCGGCGCCGCCTGGAGAACGCGCAGGTTCGCCTGGAGGGACGTGACGTGCCGGCGGAAGGCGTCGAACGCCTCCTGCACCTTGGCGCGGTCGTACCCCTGGGACGAGGCGGGGAGATCCTCGATGCGCGGAAGCGGCGTCAGGCCCCGCTGGGCGCGCCCTGGTTCTTGCGTGGACATCGTTCTCTACTCCTCCCCTCCGCGGCTCTCCCGCGGGCTCGACACAAGTATGACCTTCCTCATCGGCTGGAGAGCGGCTGTTCCTTAGTTTGGCTGTTCACGGAGCACAATTCCAAGCTCCTGGAGCTGTTCCTCCTCGACCTGCGAGGGCGCGCCGGTCATCGGATCGACGCCCGCCTGGTTCTTGGGGAAGGCGATGACGTCGCGGAGGTTGGCCTCCGCGGCGAGGAGCATGATCGTGCGATCCATCCCCGGCGCGAACCCGCCGTGCGGCGGCGCGCCCATGCCGAGGGCGTCGAGCAGGAAGCCGAAGCGCGAGCGCTGCTCCTCCGGCGAGATGCGGAGCACGTCGAAGACCTTCGCCTGGAGCTCGGGCCGGTGGATCCTGATCGAGCCGCTTCCCAGCTCGACGCCGTTGACGACGAGGTCGTACGCCTGAGCGACCGCCGCCCCGGGATCCGTGTCGAGCAGCGGCTCGGACTCCGGGGTAGGCGACGTGAACGGGTGGTGGTTCGCCTGCCAGGTCTCTTCCTCCTCGTCCCAGTCGAACATGGGGAAGTCGACGATCCAGACCGGGCGCCAGAGGCCCTCGTCGATGAGCTCGAGCTCGCGGCCGAGCTGCGCCCGAAGCGCGCCGAGCACGCGCGAGACGACTGCCGAGCTGTCGGCGCCGAAGAGCACGGTCGAGCCCGGCGCGGCCCGAAAGCGCGCGAGCTCCGGCTCGGAGAGGAACTTCGCGATCGGCGAGCGCACCTCGCCCTCCTCGTCGTAGACGAGGTACGCGAGCCCCTTGGCGCCGCGCTCCCTGGCGGCCTCCTCGAGCCGCGCGAGCTCCGTTCGCGAGAACGCCTGCGGCACGGTCAGGAAGCGCACGCACGCGGCGTTGGCGAACACGCCGAACTCCGACGCCCGGGTGACGTCGGTCGCGTCCTCGATCTCGAGGTCGAAGCGGAGATCCGGCTTGTCGGTCCCGTAGCGCAGCACGGCCTCGGCGTAGCTGAGCCGCGGGAACGGGGTCGGGAGCTCGACGTCGATGCATTCCCGCCACACTGCCGGGAAGACCCACTCCATCAGGGTGAAGATGGCCTCACGATCCGGGAACGCCATCTCGAGGTCGAGCTGCGTGATCTCCTGGACTCGGTCGGCGCGCAGGTCCTCGTCACGGAAGCAGCGGGCGATCTGGTAGTAGCGCTCAAAGCCGGAGATGACGAGCAGCTGCTTGTAGATCTGCGGCGACTGGGGGAGCGCGAAGAAGCGGCCTGGCTGGAGGCGCGTCGGGACGAGGAAGTCGCGCGCGCCCTCGGGCGTCGGCTTCGCCATGATCGGCGTCTCGATCTCGACGAAGCCGGCCGCGTCCATCTCCCGGCGGATGATCGAGATCATCTGCGCCCGCATGCGGATGTTGCGCTGCAGGCGCTCACGGCGGAGGTCGATCCAGCGGTAGCGGATGCGGAGCGTCTCGTCGACGCCCTCCTCGTCGAGCTGGAAGGGCAGCGGCGGGCAGCGGGAGACGATCTCGAGCCGGTCGACCTGGAGCTCCACCTCGCCGGTTGCGAGCTCGGGGTTGACGTTCTCGGGGGCACGGCGCACAACCTCGCCTTCGGCCTGGAGCACGAACTCGTTGCGCACGGCGTGCGCGACGCCGATCGCCGCGGGCGTGCGCTCCGGGTTGACGACGATCTGGCAGATCCCTCCCGCATCGCGGAGGTCGACGAAGACGAGGCCGCCGTGGTCGCGGCGGGCGTCGGCCCAGCCGGCGAGCGTTAGGCGCTGTCCGACGTGCTCGGGCCGCACCTCGCCGCACAGGAGATCACGCCACCTCATGCCTCTCGCAACTCCTGGCGGAGCTGCGAGAACGGAACTGAGACATCCGGCCGCCCCGGTCGCCGAATGGTCGCCTCGTCCGCCCCTGCGATCACGACCGTTCGCGCGCCGAGCCTCCGGGCTTGGGTGAGCTGTCCCTTCAGCGAACGCCCGGCGTAGTCCGTCTCGGCGGCGCGTCCCTGGGCGCGGAGGTGGGCGAGGAGCGGTAGGAGCTCGAGCCGCCGGGCCTGGTCCTCGAACGCGAGGAAGACGTCGATCTCCGGCGGCTCCGCCTCCGCGGCGATCGCCATGTGCAGGCGCTCGATGCCGGCCCCGAAGCCGACGCCAGGCGTCGGCGGGCCGCCGATCTCTTCCACGAGCCCGTCGTAGCGCCCGCCACCCGAGAGGGAGCTCTGCGCCCCCTCGTGCGGCCCGACGAACTCCCAGGTCGTGCGCGTGTAGTAGTCGAGCCCGCGGACGAGCGTCGGCTCGAGCTCGTAGGGGACGCCGTAGGCGTCGAGGGCCGCGCGCACGTCGGCGAAGTGCGCCGCGCACTCAGGGCAGAGCGACTCTCCGATCCTGGGCGCGCCGGCGAGCACGCGCTGCGCCGCCTCGCTCTTCACGTCGAAGACCCTCAGAGGGCTCGTTGCGCGTTTTTCGCGCACGTCTTCCTCACGAAACTCCGCGTCGTGCTCGTCGAGCCAGGCGGTGAGCCGCTCGAGATACGCGGGTCGGCACTTCGCGTCGCCGATCGAGTTGAGAAGAAGCGTCCACTCGGAGACGCCGAGCGCCCCCAGAAGCTCCGCGTAGAGCTGGACGATCTCGGCGTCGACGGCCGGGTCGTCGGAGCCGATCGCCTCGACCGAAAGCTGCCAGTGCTCTCGGTAGCGCCCGCGCTGCGGAGCGCTGTAGCGGTGCATCGGCGCGATCGTGAAAAGCTTCGCGGGCTGCGGCTCCCGGAGCAGCCCGTGCTCGAGGTATGCGCGCGCGATCGGGGCCGTCGCCTCGGGCCGGAGCGTCAGCGAGCGGTCGCTCCGGTCGAGGAACGTGTACATCTCCTTCCGGACGACGTCGGACCCGGCGCCCGACGTCCGCTGGAAGAGCTCGGTGTCCTCGAAGACCGGGGTCGTGATGGCCCGGTAGCCGTAGAGCGCGCACAGGCGCTCGGCCTCGCCGACGATCCGCTCCCAGTGGGGCCAGTCGCTCGCGAGGACGTCGTGCGTGCCGCGCGGCGCCTCGATCTTCACCGGTGCGCGGCCCGCAGCTCGGCGAGGAACGGGTTGGCGGAGAGCTCGGCCCCCAGCGTCGTCGAGGGGCCGTGGCCGGGGTAGACGACCGTCTCCGGCGGGAAGCGCTCGACGAGCATCCGGATCGACGCCAGCAGGGTCTCCCAGTCGTCTCCGGGCCGGTCGGTGCGGCCGACCGAGCCCGCGAACAGGAGGTCGCCCGAGAACAGGCAGCCCTCCGCCGCGAAAGCGAGGTGGTCGGCCGTGTGTCCGGGCACGCGCATCGTCTGGAACGCGATCTCGGCCAGCTCGAGCCGCTCGTCGCCGTCCAGGAGGGCGTCCGGCGTGTACGCCCGCAACGGGGCGTCGGTGTAGGGCCGGGCGAAGTCGGCGATGCGCTCGAGCCGTTCGCGCCCGCTCGCCGCGATGTGAACGGGCGCGCCCGTGGCCTCCGCCACGCCGGCGACCGCGCCGACGTGGTCGATGTCCCCGTGCGTGATCAGGATCGCGGCGCAGCGGGCCCCAGCGAGGGCGTCCAGGATGCGCTCCTCCTCGCCCGGCCAGCCCGGGTCGACGACCACCGCCTCGTCGGCGCCAGGGCGGCGCACCACGTAGCAGTTGACCGGGAAGGGCCCCAGCTCGAGCTGCGTCACGTCGAGGCTCATCGGAGCCGGAGTCTAACCACGTCGCGGGTAGACTCCCGCCGCGTGGAGATCTGGAAGCTCGCGGAGATCGAGACCCCTGCCGGGAGCCGCTCTCCGGTCGTTCTGAAGAGCGACGACGAGGCGCGCGCGGTGCTCGTCGGCCTCGATCCCGGCCAGGCGCTCGGCGACCACCAAGTGAAGGAGCATGCATGGATCGTGGTGGTCGAGGGGTCGGTCAGGCTCCGGGCCGGTGAGGAGGAGGTCGAGGCGCCCGCGGGGACGCTCGCCCGCTTCGAGCCGGACGAGCGGCATTCCGTGCGAAGCGAGGACGGCGCGAAGATCCTGCTCCTCCTCGCTCCCTGGCCCGGCCCCGGCCACTACCGCGGCCAGGAGCGGACCGCGGCG
>JBOHAD010000074.1:0-11177 GCA_050697555.1 Gaiellaceae bacterium
CGCGTCGTCTCCCGGGACGAGCTCCTCCAGAAGGTGTGGGGCCGCCGTCTCACCCACCGCGACCGCACGGTCGACGTCTTCGTCCGCAAGATCCGGGACAAGCTCGAAGGGCTGGCTCCCGCCCACACGTTCATCCAGACGCGCTACGGGGTCGGCTACAAGCTCGAGCCCGTCGCGAAGTGAACGTCCTCTTCGTCTGCGTCCAGAACGCGGGACGCTCGCAGATGGCCGAAGCTCTCTTCGCGCAGGCGGCCGGGAGGCGCCACGCGGCGCGGTCGGCCGGGACCCGGCCGGCCGCCGAGGTGCATCCCGAGGTGGTCGACGTCATGGCCGAGCTGGGCTTCGACCTCAGCGGACGCGTCCCGCGTCAGCTGGTGCAGGAGGACGCCGAGTGGGCCGACGTCGTCGTCACGATGGGCTGCGGCGACGCGTGTCCGTACGTGCCCGGGACCCGCTACGTCGACTGGGAGCTCCCCGACCCGGCCGGCAAGGATCTCGACGACGTGCGCTCGATCCGCGAAGAGATCGCGCGGCGGGTCGACGTGCTCCTCACCGAGCTTTAGTCTCCCGGCACATGTCGGTCGTCGCCAACCACATGTCGCGCGACCTCCTCACGGTCGGCCCCGACGATCGCCTCGGCGACGCGGCCAAACGGATGGTGGCCCGCGGCGTCGGAGCCGTGCTCGCGATGGACGGCGACCGCCTCGCGGGCATCCTCACGGAGCGCGACCTCCTGAAGGCGGTGGCGAGCGGATTCAGCACGGACGCCCGCGTCCGTGACTGGATGACCCGGCATCCGGAGACCGTCGAGGCGTCGGACGCGACCGAACACGCCGCGGCTCTCATGATCCATGGCGGCTTTCGGCATCTGCCTGTCACGGACGGCGATGCGGTCGTCGGGATCATCTCCATCCGCGACCTCATGCGGGTTGCGCTCCAGGACATGGCGCCGCGCGGCGTCTAGCAGTCGAGCATCGAGTTCACCGGGCTCTCACCGGATCCTCACCGGCCGGACCCCCATCGGCGCCGACGGGCGGCCATACTCGATCGTAGAAGGTGTGACGAGCGATCGCGCCCTTCTCGCCTGACCCCGCCGGCGGCCCCGCACAAGCCGGGCCGCCGGTCTCCTTTCCGCGGCCGGAGACGGCTGCTTCTTCTCCCGCTCTTCACCACCCGGTGCCCCACCGCGCGCTCGCACGTCTCCAGACTTGGGATCGTGCTCCTCTGCGAGCTGCACGCACACTCGACCTGGAGCGACGGGGCGCTCTCACTCGGGGAGCTCGTCGATGTCTACGGAAACGCCGGCTTCGACCTCCTCTGCGTGAGCGACCACGCGCTCGCGGACGGGGACCCGTGGCTCGCGGCTCAGGGCACCGAGGCCCGGCACGTGCACGCTGGGAACCATGCGGCCTACCTGAGAGCGATCGAGGAGGAGGCCGAGCGGGCTCGCTCGCTCTACGGCCTCCTCCTCGTGCCAGGGCTCGAGATCACCTGCAGCGACCCGGATCCCGGGCTCGCGGCCCATGCAGTCGCGGTCGGACTGCGCAGCTTCGTCTCGCCTCAGGTGGGGATCGCCGCGGCGATGCGCGCCGCCCGGGAGGCGGGGGCCGCCATCATCGCGGCACATCCGCACGGCGAGGAACGCGACGCCTTCCCGCTGAGAACCACACAGCGCTTCTTCCACGAGTGGGACGAGCTCGCGCCGCTCGTCGACCGCGTGGAGCTGTTCAACCGCGACGACGTCTTCCCCTGGGTCGCCGCGCGCCGGCTTCCGGCCGTCGCCAGCGGCGACTTCCATCGCCCGGAGCATCTCTCCTCCTGGAAGACGCTTCTCCCCTGCGCCTGGAAGGAGCGGGCCGTGATCGCCCACCTGCGCTCGCGGAAGCCCGCCTACCTGCTGCCTTTCGCCGCCGAGCGGCTGCCGGCCGAGCCGCGCGTTGCCGCCTGAGCCCGGGTTTACACCGCCTTCAAGAGTGTGGCTAACCGTATTCCGATGGATACACGGCTTTGCCACCATTCGGTCACATGCCCAGGACGCTGCTCATCGTCGACGATCACCCGAGCTTCCGCGCGACCGCGCGGGCGGTGCTCTCGGAGGACGGGTTCGACATCGTCGGCGAGGCGGACGACGGAACCTCCGCGCTGGCGGAAGTGGAGCGGCTGCACCCCGACGTCGTGTTGCTCGACGTCCAGCTGCCCGACATGAACGGGTTCGAGGTCGCAGCCGAGCTCTGCAAGCGGAACGGGAACGGGCCGCAGGTGGTGCTCACGTCGAGCCGTGACGCGACCGATTTCGGGCCGCTCGTCTCGCAGTGCGGGGCGTGCGGGTTCGTGCCGAAGGCCGAGCTCTCGGGCGCCGTCCTTCAGGCTGTGCTTCGATAGGGGCGATGAAGCGCATCCATCTGGCCGTTCTCGCCGCCGCGGTGGCGCTGACCGCCGGCGCCCTCTACCTCACGTTCGCGAGCAACCACGAGGAGAACCCGGAGCTCGTCGCGGCGGCCCACCTCGTGGCGGTCTGGGCCTTCATCGGCAGCGGCCTCGTCGCGTGGGCACGACGCCCGGACAACCGCTTCGGCGTGCTCCTGACGGCCGTTGGCTTCGCCTGGCTGCTGGGGGCGCTCAGCGAATCGAACTGGTCGATCCCCTTCACCCTCGGATGGGTGCTCGGCAGCATCTTTCTCGCCGTCTTCATCCACGCGCTACTCGCCTTTCCGCGCGGGTACCTGGAGACGCGTTCCGTCTACCTCGCGGTGATCGCGGCCTACGCCATCGCTCCGGGCGGCGCCCTGCTCAACTCGTTCGTGGACGACTACTCGGACGACTGCGCCGGCTGTCCTCCGAACGCGTTCCTCGTCTACGAGAGCCAGACGGCGACGGACATCCTCGCTGGAGTCCTCATCGTCGCGGCTCTCGCGGTGCTGGGGGTCGTCTTCTCCATCCTCCTGAGGCGCTGGCGGGCGGCCTCGAAGCCGCTCCGCCGGCTGCTCGCGCCCATCTACGCGACCGCGGGGGCGTCCCTCGTTCTCCTCCTCGTCGCCCTCTCGGTGACCCCGGTGAGCGAGACCGGGAGCAACGTGCTCTGGTGGATCCTCATCTTCGTCTTCGCCTCGGTTCCTCTCTCCTTCGTCGCCTTCGTCTTGCGGACCAGGCTGGCGCGGGCCTCGGTGGGAGAGCTCCTCATCGACCTGGGCTCGGCGCGGGAGCCCAAGGAGCTGAGGGCAGCCATCCGGCGCGCGCTGGGCGACCCGACGCTCCTCCTCGGCTACTGGATCCCGGACGCGGGCCTCTACCTCGACGTGGCCGGCGAGCGCTTCGACGTCAAAGCGGAGACGGCGGAGGAGGGCCGCGTGGCGACCACCGTTGAGCATGACGGCGACCTCGTGGCCGTCTTCGTCCACGACGACTCGCTGCTCGACCAGCCGGAGCTCGTCCGCGGTGTCTGCGCGGCCGCGAGCCTGGCGCTCGCACGCGAGCGCACGGTGCAGGCGCTCACGGCGGGCGAGCGCCGCTACCGCGCCCTGCTCGATGCGATTCCCGATCTCATGTTCCGCATGGACCGGGACGGGACGTACCTGGACTTCGAGGGAGACCGCCGCGATCTCGTTTCGCCGCCCGAAGAGCTGATCGGGAGCAACGTGTACGACGTCCTCCCGCAGGAGGTCGCCGACAATCTCGCGGACGGCGTCCGGGAGGCTCTCGAAACCGGCAGGGTCGTGACCGGCGACTACAGGCTCGAGGTCGAAGGCGTGCCGCGCGACTGGGAGGTTCGCATCGTCAAGGACGGCGAGGAGGCCGTGCTAATCGTGAGGGACATCACGGAGCGCAAGCGGGCGCAGGACGAGCTCGAGCGACTGCACGACGAGCTCCAGGCGCGGCACGCGGAGCTCGAGCGCGAGCGCGACTTCATCCGCACGACCGTCGATAGCGCCCCCAGCGTCTTCTGTCTCGTCACGCCCGGGGGCGACGTCGTGCGCTTCAACAGGACTCTCGAGGCGATCTCGGGCAGGCGGGACGACGCGCTCGTGCGCGGACGGCTCTTCTGGGACGTCTTCGTCGCGCCCGAAGAGCGCGAGGAGGTGCGCTGGGAGTTCGAGGACCTGTCTCGTCGCGGCTGCAAAGGCGAGTACGAGAACAATTGGGTCTCGGCGGGAGGAGACCGGCGAGTTGTCGCGTGGTCGCTCACACCGCTCAGCGACGAGACCGGAGCGCCGCGGTATCTCATCGCGGGGATGGACGTCACCGAGCGCAAGCGCCAGGAGGACGAGCTGCGGCGCTCGCGCGCCCGCATCGTCGAGGCCGGCGATGTGGAGCGCCGGCGGCTCGAGCGGAACCTCCACGACGGAGCTCAGCAGCGGCTCGTCTCCCTCTCCCTGGGCCTCCGGCTCGCGCAGGCGCGACTGACGTCCGACCCGGAGGGGGCGGAGCGCCTTCTCGAAGGGGCCGCGGAGGAGCTGTCTCACGCGCTCGCAGAGCTCAGGGAGCTCGCGCGCGGAATTCACCCCGCGGTGCTCACGGATCGAGGCCTGGGCGCGGCGCTCGAGACCCTGGCGGCGCGCGCGCCTCTTCCGGTCGATCTCACGCTCACGGACGAGCGGCTTCCGGAGCCGGTCGAGGCCGCGGCGTACTACGTCGTCTCGGAAGCGCTGGCGAACGTCACGAAGTACGCCGAGGCCTCGGCGGTCGCCATCAGCATCACGCGGCTGAACGGCAACGCCGTGGTCGAGGTCGCGGACGACGGCGTCGGCGGCGCCGATCCCACCCGCGGCTCCGGACTCCGCGGCCTCGCCGACCGGGTCGAGTCGCTGGACGGCCGCTTGCACGTGGAGAGCTCGCCGGGGAGTGGAACCAAGGTCAGGGCGGAGATCCCTTGCGCCTAGTCATCGCCGAGGACTCCGTCCTCCTGCGGGAGGGGCTCGCGCGGCTGCTCGAGGACGCCGGCTTCGACGTCGTCGCCCAGACCGGCAGCGCGCAGGACCTGATGCTGAAGGTGCGGAGCTACTCGCCGGACGTCGTCATCGTCGACATCCGCATGCCGCCCACGCACACCGACGAAGGGCTGCGCGCGGCCCAGGAGATCCGCGAGGCGCACCCGGAGGTGGGCGTGCTCGTCCTGTCGCAGTACGTCGAGCCGGGGTACGCGATGGAGCTTCTCGCCGAGAGCGCCGAGGGCGTCGGGTACCTGCTCAAGGATCGCGTCTCGGACGTGGCCGAGTTCGCAGCCGCCGTCCGGAGGGTGGGGGAGGGCGGCTCGGCTCTCGACCCCGCGATCGTGTCGCAGCTGGTGGGACGGCGCCGGCGCGAGGATCCGATCGACTCGCTCACCGCTCGTGAGCGTGAGGTGCTCGAGCTCATGGCCGAGGGCCGCTCGAACTCGGGCATCGCCGAGCGGCTCGTCGTCACCGAGCGGGCGGTGGAGAAGCACGTGACGAGCATCTTCGGAAAGCTCCGGCTGCCGCCCGCCTCGGAAGACCATCGGCGGGTGCTCGCCGTGCTCGCCTATCTGCGCTCGTAGAGCTAGCCACACCCCGAGACGCAGGCTGCCCGTAGCAAAGGCGCAGCCATCGCGTGAGAGGGTGTCGCCATGAAGCGACGACTCTTCTTCTTCGGCTTCGGTATCGCGGTTCTCACCTTCGCCGCGGCCGGCTGGACCGTGCAGGGCGCCCGCTGGGCGTTCGCCGCGCCCGCCCGCGCCTTCGGCTAGGAACGGGTCAGCCGTCGTCGTCGGGCCGGAACGCCTCGTCGAAGGCGTAGAGGTCGAAGACGTAGTGGAACGCTCGAGCCAGGGAGGGTCGCAGAAGCTCCTGGGCGAGCGAGCCGTGCACCCCGGGTAAAGGCCGTCAGAGCTCGGTTCGGATAGCCACACCGCCGGACGCGTGCTGTCCTCATTGGCCGCCGCCCCGTGCGCTGCGAGCCTGGGCGCATGGATCTGGGCTCGGTCAACCGCGGAGGCTTCCTCTGGACGCTCGCTCTGCCGACGTTCGCGCTCGCGCTCGCCATGAGCGTGCTGACGACGTATGCGCCGCTCCTCCTCGGCGAGGCGACCTCCTCGGCGAGCGCGATCGGGCTCGCGATCGGGGCCGAGGGCCTCTTCGCGCTCTTCCTTCCACTCCTCGTCGGCTCGCTCTCCGACCGCACGTCGACGCGCCTCGGTCGGCGGCTGCCGTACGCGGCTCTCGCGGCGCCGCTGCTCGTGCTGCCGCTCGTCGTGCTGCCGTTCGCCGGCTCGTACGCGCAGACGTTCGCGCTCGTCTCCCTCTTCTACGTCGGCTACTTCGTCTACTACCCGCCCTACCAGGCGCTCTTCGCCGAGCTCGTCCCCGCGAGCCATCAGGGTCGCGCGCAGGGTGCGCAGGGCGTCATGCGCGGCCTGGGCCTGGGCGCGGCGCTCGTCGTCGGCGGGGTCTTCCTCTCCGTGTGGACGCCCCTCCCCTTCGTGCTCGCGGCTGCGGCCTTCCTGCTCGCCACGGCGGCTCTCTTCCGCGAGGTGCGCGGGCGGGAGGACGTCGGCGCCCCCTCTGCGGCCGCGGCGCCGGGCGTGCTCCAGCTCGTGCGCGGACGGCCCGATCTCCGCGCCTTCGTCCTCGCGAACGCGCTCTGGGAACTCTCTTTCATGGGCCTCAAGACCTTCATCGTCCTCTACGTCGTCAAGGGCCTCGGCGAGTCGGTGGGAACGGCCTCCGCGGTCATCGGCGTCGTTGCCGCGGCGTATGTCGTCGCCTCCGCCGCAGCAGGCCGCCTCGCCGATCGCATGGGAGCGATCCCGCTCATGCGAGTGGCGCTCTGGGTCTACGGCGTCGGGCTCCTCCTCGGAGCCGGTCTCTCCTCGCTCGGCCCGCTCGTCGCCGGCCTGCCTGTCGTCGCCCTCGCGGGGGCGGTCGTCATGACGCTGCCGTATGTCCTGCTCGTACGCATGACGCCCGCCGGCGCCGAAGGGGCGACCTCTGGCCTCTTCAGCTTCTCGCGCGCGCTCGGCGCCTCGCTCGGTCCAATCGTCGTCGGCGTCTCGCTCGACGTGCTCGGGCCGCTGTTCCCGGCGACTCACGGCTACGGCGCGATGTGGCTCGCCGTCGGACTGCCCATCCTCCTCTCCGTGCCGCTCCTGTCACGGCTCGAGAGGGACGAGGTGGAGGCGGCGCCCGCCGTCCCGTCCGCCCAGGACGAGCTCGCGCTGGCGGCCTAGCACTTCACTCAAGTCGAGAGGTTTTCGGGAGGCGACGCCTGTGGATAATGCGGCCGAGAGGCGGAGCCTTGTGCGGCGGGGTTCCGCCTCTCTTCGGAGAGGGTCGCGAGCCGGGGGGAGAGATCCGGGAGTCTGCGGCCAACTCCTCAGAGACACCCCGGCCCGCGGGCCAGAGGGTACGCCTCGCGAGTTCCGCGCCCACCGGGGCCGATTGAAATTTGCAAACTCTTCACATCTCTCCACGCCCGCTAGATTGCGCGGGATGCCGCGCCTCGACGATCTCGCTGAGGAGCTCCGCCGCCTCGCGCTCTCGCTGCCGGAGACGTACGAGGACGAGCCGTGGGGCCATCCCGTCTTCAAGGTCGGGGAGAACCGCATGTTCGCCTCGATGTCGCTGGCGGAGGAGGCGGTCCTCCTCACCGTGAAGCTCACGCCGGAAGAGCGGGAGATGGCCCAACTCCTTCCGTACGTGAGCACGGCGCGCTACGTGGGCCGCTACGGCTGGATCACGGCCGAGGTCGCCGACGAGGAGTCGCTCGACTGCGCCCTCGAGTGGCTCCGCGAGAGCTACTGGCTCAAGGCGCCCCCGCACTTGAAGAGCGCGGTCGAGGGCGACGTGGAGATCTAGCAGCCGCCGCGCCCGACATCGCCGCCCGGTCCCCTGTACAAGCGTGTCTCCGAGCCGACCGTGGCCGAGACGCAGTAGGTCTCGCCCTGGATCGCGAGGTAGACCACGGGGAGGGTCTGGTCGTAGGTCGCCCGCAGCCCCTCGACCGTCGCGCCCGCGTACGTGCCGTTGTCTGCGTAGTACGCCTCGATCGCCGGCACGACTCGACGCACGGTCGCCGCGGCCTCGTCAGCGTCGCTCGCACCCGCGGAGCCGCCCAGCCTTGGGCCGAAGAGGCAGCCGGGAAGGAGCAGAACGGCGGCGACGGCGGGGAGCAGCCGGGTGGGCATGCCCTCGCTATCGGCGTCGCGGGAAGACTCACTTAGCGCTCGCGATTGCGGGGATGGTTCCGCGCCTGCCGCTCGTTCCCGCGCTTGAAGTTGCCGGTCGCCCGTGCCATGACCAGCTGCGGGTCGTCGCGCTCGACGTCCTCGAGGAAGCGAGTGGCCGCCGCGCCACGGAGGACTGTCGCCTTCGTACCCCGGGGCGTGACGAGAACCTCGTCACCGCGCGTCGCGAACGCGAAATCCTCCGCTCTGCCGCTTCCCACGAGGCCTCTCTTAGTCCGCGCTCGGGATGTCGTCCGCGTCGCCGCCGTTCTCGCGCTCCGGGTTCGGAACCGGCGGGCCTTCTTCCGTCCGCTCGGGGCTTTGCTCCGAGGGCTGCTGAGTATTCTCTTCCATCGTGCGCGTCATTCTTCCCGATAGCTCGGAGCTGGAGCTCCCGGAAGGGGCAACGGGCCTCGAGGCGGCGCGCGCGATCGGCCCGAAGCTCGCAGAGCAGGCCGTTCTCGTGCGCGCGAACGGCTCGGTCCGCGACCTGCGCCTGCCCCTGGAGGACGGGGAGCGCATCCACATCCTGACGACGCGCGACCGCCAGGACCCCGACGCGCTCTACGTGCTCCGCCACTCCGCCGCCCACCTGCTGGCGGAGGCCGCGCGTCGACTCTACCCCGGCACGAAGGTGGCGATCGGCCCTCCGATCGAGAACGGGTTCTACTACGACTTCGAGTTCCCCGAACCGATCTCGGAGGAGGATCTCGGGCGCCTCGAGGCGGAGATCGACCGGGAGATCGAAGAGGGTCGCGAATGGGAGCGCTTCGAGGTTTCCCGCGAGGAGGCGCGTGAGCGCTTCCTCGCGGAGGGAGAGCCCTACAAGGTCGAGCTGGTCGACACGGCGGAGGGTGGCATCTCCTTCTACAAGCAGGGCGACTTCGTCGACCTCTGCCGGGGCCCGCACCTCCAGAACGCCGTCCCGATTCGGGCGGTCAAGCTCCTCTCGCTCGCCGGCGCCTACTGGCGCGGGGACGAGACGAAGCCTCAGCTCACGCGCGTCTACGGGACGGCGTTCTACGACCCCGAGGACCTCGAGGCGCATCTGCACCGGCTGGAGGAGGCGAGACGGCGCGACCATCGCAGGCTGGGACGGGAGCTCGATCTCTTCCACTTCGACGAGCACTCGCCGGGCTCTCCGCTCTGGCACCCGAAGGGGATGGCCGTCTTCAACGAGCTGGAAGCTCTTCGCCGCCGCGAGAACGCGCGCCGCGGCTACCTCGAGGTCAAGACGCCGCTCATCTACGACAAGCAGCTCTGGGAGACCTCGGGTCACTGGGAGAAGTTCCGCGAGGACATGTTCCTGATCCCGAGCGAGGACGGGCCCACCTACGGCATGAAGCCGATGAACTGCCCCGGTCACATGCTGCTCTTCGGGAGCGGCCTCCGCAGCTATCGCGAGCTGCCGATGCGCTTGGCGGAGGCGGCGGCTCTGCACCGCAACGAGCGCGCCGGCACTCTCCACGGGCTCCTCCGTGTGCGGCACGTGACGCAGGACGACGCGCACATCTTCTGCACGCCCGAGCAGGTCGAGGAGGAGATCTTCGGCTGCCTGGAGTACGGGTTCTTCATCTACGAGCTCTTCGGGCTCCGGACGCTGACGGAGCTGTCCACCCGTCCGGAGAACAGGCTCGGAACGGACGAGCAGTGGGACGAGGCGGAAGCCGCCCTGGCCCGTGCGCTCGAGCGGCGCGCCATCGAGCACACGGTGAATCCCGGCGAGGGGGCCTTCTACGGGCCCAAGATCGATCTCCACCTGCAGGACTCGCTGGGCCGGAAGTGGCAATGCGGCACGATTCAGCTCGACTTCCAGATGCCGGCGCGCTTCGGTCTCACGTACGTGGGCGCCGACAACACGGAGCACACGCCGATCGTCGTCCACAGGACGCTGTTCGGCTCGCTCGAGCGCTTCATCGGGATCCTGATCGAGCACACCGCCGGCGATCTCCCGGTCTGGCTCGCGCCCGAGCAGGTGCGGATCCTGCCCGTCCGCGACGACCATCGGGCGCCGGCCGCCTCGCTCGCCGAAGAGCTCCGCGCCGACGGCGTCCGCGCCGACGTCGACGAGCGCGAGGAGACGCTCGGAAAGCGCATCCGCGACGCGGAGCTGGAGAAGATCCCTTACGTCGCCGTCTGGGGCGACCGGGAATCGCGCGAGTCCGTGTCGATTCGGAAACGCGGCGGTGAACAGTTGGAGCTCTCGGCCGACGCCCTCCTGGAAGAGCTCCGAGCCGCTGCTAAGCTGTAGGGCCTGCAAGCAGGAGCGCGTTTCCTCACCTCCCGAGCCGCCGGCTCCGCGGGGGTTCAACCGAATCGGGGAATTGACGAGCTGCCTGCGTGCAGCTTTTCGTTTGTCTAGGAGGAGGAAGCAGCACAACTTGGTGACGTTTCAGTGAGGCCGCGGCGCAGGTTCGACCAGTCCCGGCCGCCCCAGGACACGACCCGGATCAACGAGGCGATCCGGGTGCCGCGCGTCAGGCTGGTCGACTCGGATGGGTCGCAGGTCGGGATCAAGCCGACGGCCGAGGCGCTCGAGTACGCGTACTCGAAGAACCTCGACCTCGTCGAGGTGGCCGCCAACGCCGACCCGCCGGTCTGCCGGATCATGGACTACGGCAAGTACAAGTACGAGCAGGAGCAGAAGGCCAAGACCGCCCGCAAGCATCAGTCGCAGATCCAGGTCAAGGAGATCAAGTTCCGCCCCAAGATCGGGGTCCACGACTACGAGACGAAGAGGGGTCACGTCATGCGCTTCCTGAACGCGCGCGCGAAGGTGAAGGTGACGATCATGTTCCGGGGCCGCGAGCAGACGCATCCCGAACGGGGCCGCGACCTGCTCATGCGCCTCGCCGACGACGTGAAGGATCTCGGCGAGATCGAGTCGCCGCCCCTCCAGGACGGGCGCAACATGGTCATGGTGCTCGCGCCGCACAGGAACGTCGGACGAGAGGTGGGAGCAGCGCAAAGTGCCTAAGCAGAAGACGAACTCCGCAGCGAA
>JBOHAD010000075.1:0-10808 GCA_050697555.1 Gaiellaceae bacterium
GTCGTGGTCGCTGCGCGCCACGAGCGCCGCAGCGACCTCCGCCCGCAGCCCGCGCTCGCGATCCATCGCGGCGGCGAGCTCGGCGCGGAGCGCGATGACCTCCGCCTCGTTGGCGGTTCCGTTCGCGGAGGCGCCTGCTTCCGAAGCCTCTCCGTTCCCAGGCAGGGGTGTCGCTCCTCGCCCGAGCTTCGTGCGCAGGCCCGTGCCGAAGCCGGTCTCGGCTCCGCTCTCCCCGACTTCGCTGCGCTCGTCGCTCACGGCTGGCCTCCTCCCCGGCGCAGCTAGAAGACGTCGGCCAGGTTGAGGAACGCCGGTCCGAGGATGACGATGAACATCGCCGGGAAGATGAACAGGACGGTCGGGAAGAGCATCTTGATCGGCGCCTTCATCGCCCGCTCCTCGGCGGCCAGCTGCCGGCGGTTGCGCGTATCCGTGGCCTGCACCTTGAGGATGCGCCCGAGGGAGATGCCCAGGGTGTCGGCCTGGATGATCGCCCGTACGAAGGACGAGATCTCCGGCGTCCCCACCCGCTGGGCCATCTTCGTAAGCGCGTTCTGGCGGCTCTCGCCGATGCGCATCTCGCCGAGGGCGAGCGCGAACTCCTCGGTCAGCGGCCCGTCCATGTAGTCGGTGAGCTTCGAGATGGCGCCGTCGAAGCCGAGCCCGGCCTCGACGCTGACGGCGAGGAGGTCGAGCGCGTCGGGAAGCTCCGCCCGCAAGGTCTCCTTGCGACCCTTCGTCTTGAAGGCGACGAAGACGTCGGGAAGCATGAACGCGCCGAGTGCGAAGAGGAGGCCGAGCAGGAGCCCCTTGGAAGCGAGGGCGCCTGCGACGCCCGCCACCACCTGAGCGACGATGAATCCGCCGAACGCCAGGAGCGCCTTCGAAGCGAGATAGGTCGTCGGCGACACCGAACGAGCGAGCCCGGCGCTCAGGAGCTTGGTCGTGATCCGCTCGCCGCTCGCACCTGGCGTCACGCGCATCACCACGCGGGCAAGGCTCGTGAGGAAAGGCGCGACCGCCCGGTCGCGGAAGCTGCCCGGCTCGTGAGGCTGGCCGCCGTGGGACACCCGCGTGCGACCGTAGTTGGCCGCGCGCCGGAGCGAGCCAAGCCGCTCACGTCCAGGAAGCGTCGCAACGTCGGCCACGAGGAAGGCGGCGAGGGCGACGGAAACGCCTGCGATGAGGAGAAGGAGCATCGATCAGTACCTGAAGTTGACGATCTTCCGGAGGATCGTGGAGCCCACGGCCATCATCACGAGCATCGCGATGACGAGCTTGTGCCCGGTGCTCGTGCTCCAGAGCGGGCTCATGTACTCCGCGTTCACGAGCGTGAGCATCGCGGCGACGAAGAAAGGAAGCGCGACGAGCACGTAAGCCGACGCACGACCCATCGCCGTCAGGCCCTTGATCTTCTTCCTGAACTGCTGGCGGCTGCGAACGGTGTCCGCGACCATGTCGAAGAGGCCGGCCAGGCTGCCGCCGACCTGGCGCTGGATCGTCACCGCGGTGATCACGAACTCGAAGTTCCGGGAGCCGAGGCGGTGCGCCATGTCGACGAGAGCCGCTTCCATGGGCCGCCCGAGCTGCGTCTCCGTGAGCACGCGCTTGAGCTCCTTGGAGGCGGGGGGCTGGTCCTCGTCGACGACGCTCTGGAGCGCCTGCCGGAAGCTGTGACCGGCCTTGAGGCCGGCGGCCATGGTCACCAGCAGGTCGGGGAGCTGATTCTCGAACGCCTTCAGGCGTCGCCGAGCCTTGAAGGCGAGGAACATCCAGGGCAGGAGCATCCCGCCTACGAGCGCCGCGGCGACGATCCAGACCGGAAGCCCGAAGGCCGCCACGAGGAGTCCCGAGAGCAGCCCCGAGGCGAGCATCATGTAGACGAGCTCGACCGTTCGGAGAGGAACGTCGGCGCGCTCGATCGTCCGGCCGAGCCGCTTCCATGGCTTCAGGCTCCCGAGCGCGTTCTCCGTCGCGCGGAAGAGCCCGGACGCAATCGCCAGCCGCTCGCCGCTCTGCTGCTTGACCGCGCGGCGCTTCTCGGTGACGTGGGGCGCGAGCCGGCCCTTGAGCCACGAGCCCTTCGGCGACGCGAAGAGGAAGGCGGACGCCAGGAGGACGATGACGCCGACGAGGAAGGCGAACGCCGCCTGACCCCAGACCGACCCGAAGAACTGCTCGGGCAGCCGGCCGGAAGCCTCCGGCGTGCGCACCCGGATCGCGTCGCCGGGAGCGGCGAGAACGGCCTCGGCCGGCTCGCCTCCCGACACGCTCGCCGAGAGAGCCATGCGCTCGGCGGGAAGCGCGCCCGTGACGTACTCCAGGCGCCACGTGCGGGAGAGCTCCTCGGCGATGGAGGAGTAGACCTCCGTGAGCGCCTCGCTCGAGGCGGCGGCGTAGTACGTGCCGCCGGTCTCCGCGGCCATCTGCTCCAGCGGCTCGGAGTTGAACCCGGGGCTGTCGATGCCGACGACGTAGATGGCGACGCCCGCCTCCTGGGCGGCGGCAACGGCGTCGTCGAGCGAGGCTTCGCTCCGCGTCTCGTTTCCGTCGGTGACGATGACGATCACGCGGCCAAGGAGCGACTCGGCAGCGAGGGAGTTAGCCGAGAGGACGAGAGCGTCGTAGAGCTTCGTGCCCGGGGCGGAGTCGACGGCGATCGTCCGGAGCGCGGACTCGGCGTCGATGGTGGACGTCGAGAAGCCGGTCAGCATGACGGGCTCGGTGGCGTAGGTCATGACCGCCACGCGGTCCCCCGCGTGCTTCGCCGCCAGGAACGCGGCGCCCGCTGCGACGGCATCCTCGACCGGCTGCCCGAGCATCGACCGGGAGCGGTCGACCGCGAGGACGACGCTCTTGGCCTCGCCGAGGTTCGTGGCCGTCACGTCTTCGACGCGCTGGCCGTTCTCCTCGAGCGTGGGCGGAACGGAGGAGGCTACGTCCGAGACGAGGACCGCGCGCACGATCGGGTAGGCGCTCGTGTCCACCTCGAGCCCGCCTTCGGCCGCTGCGGGCGCCCCGGGAACGAGGACGAGAGCCGTCGCCAGCGCGGCGAGGATGGTCTTGCGCCTCATGAGAACCCGCCGAAGCTCGCGGCCTGGAAGGTCGGACGGTGGGAGGCGTCCTCCTGCTGGAAGAAGTTCGGCGGCAGGACGACGCCGTGGGCGGCCATCTTCTCCAAGAAGTGGGGCTTGAGGCCGGTGCACGCGAGGGCCGAGAGCAGCCGGGTCGCGCCCGCGACGGCGTTCTCCTCGTCCGGCGGCTTGGCGATGAAGATGTCCTGGAGCGTGATGACGTCGGACTCCATGCGCAGCACCTCGGTGACGTGGCTGATGCGGCGGGAGCCGTCCACGAGCCGCGTGATCTGGACGAGCAGGTCGAACGCGCTCGCCACCTGCTCGCGGATGGCTCGCAGAGGCAGCTCGACGCCCGCCGTCAGGACCAGCGTCTCCATGCGGGCGAGGGCGTCGCGCGGCGAGTTCGCGTGAATCGTCGTCAGCGAGCCTTCGTGGCCCGTGTTCATCGCCTGGAGCATGTCCAGGGTCTCGGCCCCGCGGACCTCACCGACGATGATGCGGTCGGGACGCATGCGCAGGGCGTTCCGGACGAGCTCGCGGATCCGGACCTCGCCCTGGCCCTCGATGTTCGCAGGACGGGATTCGAGCGGGAGCACGTGCTCCTGCTGGAGCTGGAGCTCGGCCGCGTCCTCGATCGTGACGATGCGCTCGTCGTTCGGCACGAAGGCCGAAAGCGCGTTCAGCGTCGTCGTCTTCCCGGTGCCCGTACCGCCGGAGATGAGGACGTTCAGCTTGCCCTGCACGCAGGCGGCGAGAAAGTGCGCCGCCTTGGCGGTAACGGAACCGAAGTTGATCAGATCGTCCATCGTGTAGGGATCGCGCGCGAACTTCCGGATCGTGAGAACCGGCCCGCGCAGGGAGAGCGGCGGGATGATCGCGTTCACACGGCTGCCGTCGGGCAGGCGCGCGTCCACCATCGGGGAGGACTCGTCGACGCGGCGGCCGACCTGCGAGACGATCTTGTCGATGATGCGCAGGAGGTGCGCGTCGTCGACGAACGTCGACTTCGTCTCCTCGAGCTTGCCGGAGCGCTCGACGTAGATGCGGTCCGGACCGTTGACCATGACTTCCGTGACGGAGTCGTCGCGGAGGTACGGCTCGAGCGGCCCGTAGCCGAGGACGTCGTCGGAGATCTCGCGGACGATCTGCCTGCGCTCGTCGCGCGTCAGCGGCGTCCGGTCGAGAGCCAGCTGCTCGGTGACCGCGCGCAGGACCCGCTCGGAGAGATCCTCGCCCGTCCGAGCGCCGAAGAGCTCGGGCCCCAGCTTGGCGATGCAGGCGTGGTGAACGCGGGTCTTGAGCTCCGCATAGGGATCGGCCGGCCGGTCGCCCAGCGAGTCGCGGCCCGACGCCCCCTCGACGCGAACGACGGGGACCTCGTCGAGGTCGTCGAGCGCGTTGCTTCCGTTCGAGCCCCTGAGGCGGTCGTGGAGTCCCATCGCCTAGCCCCGCCTGAAGAGACGCTTCTTCTGCCCCTTCACGACCTCGGCCGGCAGGAGCCCCTTCGCCATCTCGCGAACCGCCTTGGAGAAGTCCGCGCCCGACTCGGCGAGGACGGCGGGATTCCCCCGGTTGACGGCGATGGGCACGGCTCTGTCGCTGGGGACCTCGAAGCGAATCTTGACGTCGAGCGCACTCTCGACCTCGCTCCGCTTCATTCCGACCTTCGTGTTCGCGCGGTTCAGGACGACGCGAATGCGGTTGGTCGGGAAGGCCAAGAGCTCAAGCGTCTGGAGCGCCAGGCGAACGTTCTTGAGCGTCGGCACGTCCAGCCCGCAGACGAGCAGGAGCTCGTCCGTGCGGTCGAGGGTCGCCAGCATCGGCCCGTGGAAGAAGGGCGAGGTGTCGACGACGATGACGTCGTACGACTCGCGGGCGACCTCGAGGAGCCGGGAGAGCTTCGCCTCGGTGACGAGCTCGGCGTCCTCGGGGCGTAGCGGAGCGGGCAGGATGTCGAGGCCCGAGCCGTGTCGAGTCGTGTAGCCGGTGAGCTTTTCCGAGTCGAGCTCGCCCGGCGCGACGACCAGGTCGTAGATCGTCTTCTCCGGCTCGATGCCGAGCATGATCGCGGCGTCCCCGAACTGGAGGTCGAGGTCGAGCAGGAGCGTCCGCTTGCCCTCGAACTTGGCGAAGGCGGCGGCGAGGTTGGTCGAGGTGACCGTCTTGCCGGTCCCGCCCTTGGGCGAGAACACGGTGACGATGCGCCCACGGCGGGCCGGAGCTCCTACCGGTGGGCGGTGACCCGAGCGGCTCGCCTTGCGCACGGCGAAGACGACGTTCTCCGTCATCTGCGGCAGGAGCAGGACGTCCGAGACGTCCGCCTCGAGCGCGCCCTCGAGCAGAGCCGAGGACTCGCCCGACGCGAGCAGGATGATGGGAGCCCGCGTGTGCTCGCGGATCGCCGCCAGCTCGTCCTCGGGCAAGGCCGAGCTACGGGTGCCGTGGAGGACGACCTGGAGATGGCCACCGGTCAGCGTGGGCGCCGATTCGCGCACGCCCGCGCTCGAGCCGACGAGCTCCACCTCGCCGTGTCGCTCGAGGGCCTCCCGGAGCTGCTCGAGGCCGTCGCACGAGCCGGTGACGAAGATCCGCACCTTCTCGCGCGTGGCTACGGGCGTTTCAACGCTCATTGAAACTTCCTTTCGATGCTGTCGTAGAGGCGCTCGATCTGCTCGGCCTTGAGGCCGTCCGCGAAGATCGTCTCCCAGTTCTCGGCGCCTTCAGGGCTGTCGGCCGAGTCGGTGGGCGGCCGCAGGACGAGCGTCCACGCGCCGTTTTCGGCCATCCAGAAGAGCTTCTGCTCCTGGGCGTCGGTGAGTGCGAGCTTGGCCGAGAGCGCCCGGTTCGCGGGACCCTGGGAGATCGCGCTCGTGGCGTCGGCCAGCTGGGCGCCCTCGAGGACGAGAATGTCGCGCAGGATGACACGGCTGACGCTGTGTTGGGAGTTCTCGGGCACGGACCACGAAGCGACGACGTCGACACGATCGCCCGCCTGGAGCGTCCCGGCGAGGAGCTGATGCTGGCTGCCGGGCAACTGGACGGCGCGGAGATTGCCCGTCAGCTGGGCGCGGAAGCCTCTCTCCGCCTGCGAGCGGAAGCGGAGGACGTTGACCTGCTCGCCCCTGTAGATCGGGTTGCCGACCACCTTCCCGGCGACGCTCTGCGGATCGAGGAGCGCGGACGAGGACAGCGCCGAGCGGACGACCTCTGTCTCCTCGATGTAGCCCCCCGACTCGAGCTCGGCGCCCGAGGTGCCGGCGGGGATGGTCTTCTTCGCCACCCAAACCGGGACGAGCTCCTGGTCCTCCTGGAGCCGACCCCGCTCCTGGGCGACGTAATAGAAGACGAGCAGCACTGCGACGGCGGCGAGCGCAATCGCGAGCCCGATATTGCGAAGGCGATACGTCATTGCACCACGTCTTTCTCTTCTCGGCGTTTACGTGCCTATCGGCTGTCTCGGCCGAAAGGATTAGGCTTATTCGACCAGCGAGATGGCCGCTGCTCCGAAGTCCTCGGCTGCGACTTCCTCGCTAAAGATTCCTTCCCAGATGACCTGCGTGAAGTAGCCGGAGATCGTGCTGTTCTTCGAGCCCTTGATCTCGAAGTCCGTGACGACGAAACCCACCCAGCCGACGATCTCGTATTCGAACCCGGCGCCCTCCGCTCGCGTCTCTCTGTAGACAGGGAAGAGCAGCTCCTTTCCGGAAGCCGCGACCTCCTCGAGCGCCGCCTTGAAGCCTGGGTTCGAGTTGTACTTGGCGCCCGGGTCCGAGTAGTACCAATCGAGGGGCATGAAGCCGTCGTAGCCACTCCGGATCCATTCGCCGAGAACGTGCGGGTTCGTGCCGCCGTGCGAGCCGTCGATGTTGATGAGGCGATACGCGCCCGGCCCGACCTTGTCCAGGTCGAGCGTCGTCTCCTCGCCCCAGCGCTTCCCCTGAAGGTAGGGGTGCTGCTCGTCGACCGCTACCGGCGCCGCCCAGCGAGGGTTGGCGAGAACCCCCGTGCGGGCCTTCGCCGTCGCATGCACGGTGACGGAGTCGATGCCGAAGAGGCGGGTGAAAAAACCTTCCGACGGCCGCGACCCGTCGACCTCGATGGTGTCGTCGGCGACGCTGGTGGCCGAGATCTCGACGTCGTCGAGGCCGCCGCCGTTCTTGTCCGCGTACGCGCTGGCGAGCGCCTTCGCCTCGACCGAATCGTCCGGAAGCGCCTGCGCGCCGGCGAGGGCTGCGGCGTCCATCGTCGCCTGGATCTTGCGGTCGTCCCGGTACCAGTGGCCGACGTCGAGGACGGCGGCGGCCATCCCGAGCAGCACGGTCGTGAACAGGATGGTCAGGACAGCTGCCTGACCGCAGTCGTTCTTACGCGATCTCATTCCACACGCTCCGTTGTCTTGCTCGTCAAGTCGCCCGAGGCGACGACGATTCCGAGGAGATTGATGGAGTACGGATAGATGGCCTCGACGGTGACGTCCGTTCCCGTCATCCAGACGTCCGGGGCGTCGACGTCGACCTCGAGCTTTGCCTGATCCAGATTCGCCGCCGACTCGCGAACGCGCTCCTCGGCCGCGCCCTCCGGGTCGGACAGGTGCCGGCCCACGGCGGCCTGCCGGGAGCCGGCCCGTACGGCGTCGGTGAGAGTCACATAGTTGTGAAAGACGATTCCAAACTGGATGACGCCGAAGAGAAGCAGGGCGAGCACGGGAAAGACGAGCACGAACTCGACCATGCTCTGGCCCCGATCTTTTGCACATTTGAAGGTTTTGATCTCTTACTCCGACTTTTCAGAACGTTCTTCCGATTGACGTCGGGCGGGCTCTCGTGCAGAGAGCCCGCCCGATCGAGTCTGACTGTCCTCGTGCTACGAGCCGCCGCCGCCGGTCAGCGTGCCGACAACTGCGTCGATGGCGGTCTCGATGCCTCCCGAGAGAGCCGTCAGCGCAACCACGATCCCGACGGTGATGACCGCGAGGATCACGCCGTACTCAGCCATGGTCTGGCCCTCCTCCTTGCGCAGGCGGGCAGCCAGGTTGCTGAGCTGGACATAGAGCTGCGTCATGTGCGTTTCACCTCCCTTCCCAAGCGCGGGCGCTACGGGAGCGCTGAACGTCGAATGGCTGCAACGAAGCTGAAACATGTCTTCGACCTGCGGGCCGGTTCGAACAGCGGACGAGTAGCGTGATCACGTCGATGAAGACCTCCAGAAGAGAGCTTCGAAAGGCGTGACCGCTCCGCCGTCTTGGCTCCAACTGTCCCGGAGCATCGGGCAATCGCTCGAGGCGGAGAATCCCCCGGGTTGGGGATTCGCGAGCGATTGACCCTTTCGGGGGAGGGTCGCCCTCTCGCCCGGGCCCGATAGTGCGAGAAGCCCGCGAGCGCAGCGGGTTCAAATCGTCAGGAAGTCAGCGCCGAAGTGGCGGCCTCGGCGCCCGAGACCAACGGGAGCGAAGGCTGATGCCACAGAAGAAATCGCCGCGGCGACTGATTACGCCGCTTCTCCTCTTTTCGCTCGCCGGCTGGGCCCTCTGGGCACTCGGCCGCAACGAGCCGTCCCGGGCCGCCACGCAGGCCGAGCCCGGCGCCGACGAGTCGCACGAACCGGAGGAAGCACTCGCCCGCGCGGCCGCCCGTGAGCGCGTGACCTGGAGCAGGCGCCGCTTGGCCACGAGCCTCGCGTTCGTGACCCTCTTCTTCGCCGGCGCGGCCTTCTCGGCCGGCGCCGGAGACGCCGTGGTCGAGGCCTTGGAGGGCGAGACGACGAGTGTCGTCTCGACCGACGAGGAGCCGGCCGTCGATGAAGCCGCGGCGGAGGAGGAAGCTCCCGTGGACGACGCCGCCGAGGAGCCCGCGCCGACCGACGAGTCCGCTCCCACCGAGGAGCCCGCCCCGGCCGAGAGCGAGGAGCCCGCCCCGGCCGAGAGCGAGGAGCCCGCCCCGGCCGAGGAGCCCGCTCCCGCCGAGGAGCCCGCTCCCGCCGAGAGCGAAGACCCCTCACAAAGCGAGGGCGAGAGCTCCGAGCAGCCCGCTGAGAGCGACGGCGGCGAGACCTCGGGCGGCGGCCATTCCGGCCCCGCTACGGGCGGTGCCGACGACGAGGAAGAGGCCGAGCCTCCCGCTCCGCCACATCTCGACGAAGGCGGGGCCGCCCCGCCTCCGGCGCCCGAGTACTCGCTCGTTCCGGCGAGCGCGCCCGCCGGCCCCGCCGAGCTCGATCCCGAGGCCGACGCGGAAGGGTCGTTCGCCACCGTCTGGCTGCATCGCACCCTCCCGGACCCCACGCCGCCGGCCAAGCGCCTCTCCCCTTCCTTCGCCGAGACGCTCGCCCGCGAGGCCGGGGAGGCGAAGGTCGACTGGGCCCTCGTGCTCGGCGTCCTCCGCGCCGAGGGCTTCGACGGCGGCACGATGAGCACGCCGGCCGTTCGCACGACCGCCGACCGCCTCGCCGACCTCGGCGCCGGCGAAGACGCCTGGCGCGCGCTCCTCGCGTACCGCGGCCAGACGTCGTTCGCAGACAGCGCCCTGGCGCTCTCCAACTACAACCGCGCCGTCGGCCTGGACGCTCTCGTCTCGGGTCTCCAGGCGGCTAAGCCGGCGCTCCAGAAGAGGCTCCTGGACGACCGGCGTGTGAGCATCTACGAGGGCGGTCGCCTCGACATCGCCATGGGTCGGACGGACGTCCGCGTGCTCGTTCTCATCGAGTACCTGGCGGAGTCGCACGAGCAGGTGACGGTCTCGAGCCTGACGACCGGGCACCGCGTCTACTCGCGGCCCGGCGTCGTCTCCGCGCACACCTACGGCCTCGCCGTCGACGTCGCCGCCCTCGAGGGGGCGTCGATCGCCGGCAACCAGGATCCGAACGGCGTCACGGAGCGGGCAGTCCGGAACATCCTGCTCCTGCCCGCGGAGCTCCAGCCGCGCCAGGTGATCTCGCTGCTCGGCCTCGGCGGAGCCTCCTTCCCGATGGCCAACCACTGGGATCACATCCATGTGGGGTACTAGCGGGCCGCCGGTTCGCCTCGAGCGACAGGACGGCAGCCCAGTGTGTGAGCGGTGTCTCCTCGCGGAGACGCCGATCACCCGGCTTCGAGGCCTCCTCGGACGTGCCGGGCTCGAGCGGGGCGAAGGAATTCTCCTTCGCCCCGCTTCTTCCATCCACATGTGGTTCATGCGCTTCGCCATCGACGCGGTCTTCCTCGACGCGGACGACCGCGTGCGCCGGATCGCCGCCGACCTGAGGCCGTGGCGAGTGGCCGGGTGCCGCGGCTCGAAGGCGGTGGTCGAGCTCGCGGCCGGCGAGTGCGCCCGGCTCGAGCTCCGCGAGGGCGAGCAGCTCGTGCTCAGGCGCGAGCCGGCGGAACCAGCACGCGCAGCCCGCGCGGCCTGAGCTCGAACTCGAGCGGCGACTCGAGGACGACCGGCTCGCCGTCGATCGCCGCGTGGACGCGAGGGCGGCGGGTCTCCACGCGGAACCGCGCGCCCGTCCACTCGGCCCAACCCTCCGCCTCCTCGAGACGCCCGCCGGCGGCGCGAGCGAGCATGGCGACGAGCGCGCGGCGGTCGACCGCCTCGATGACGTAGGCGTGGAGGAGCCCCTCGTCGAGTCGTGAGCGCTCGCCGAGGTCCGCCATGGACGTCATCCGGTAGTCGTTGTTGGCGACGAGAACGACGAGGGCCAGACGCTCCTCGCGGCTCCCCCCGACGTCGAAGGAGAGCGCGAGCGGGCGACGGC
>JBOHAD010000076.1:0-10791 GCA_050697555.1 Gaiellaceae bacterium
AGTAGGGTGCGCCCGCCGTGACCGCCGTCCTCCTGGCCCTCGCCTCGGCGTTCCTCTTCGGGGCGATGACGGTCGCGCTCCGCGTTGCGCTGAGAGCGCACCCCGAGGCGGAGACGGGCGCGGTCGCGACGACGGCCGTCGCCGTCCTGGTCGTCGCGGTCGCTGCCGCGGTCGAGCCGGGTACGGGCGAGCTCGCCCGGCCGAGGGAGCTCGCGGTCTTCGCGCTCGCCGGGCTGCTCGCACCTGGCGTCTCGCAGATCCTGTTCACCCTCGCGATCCGAGACGCCGGGTCGTCGCGCGCGTCCGTCGTCGTCGGCACGGCGCCGCTCTTCGCCGCCACGCTCGCGATCGCCCTCCTCGGCGAGCCGTTCGAATGGCCCCTCGCCCTGGGCGCCGTGCTCGTCGTCGTCGCGGGCATCCTGCTCGTCGGCGAGCAGGTGCGACCGGAGCACTTTCGCCTCGTCGGGTTGGCGTACGCCGTCGCGGCAACCGTCCTCTTCTCCGGCCGCGACGTTCTCATTCGCTGGTATGGGGAGGACGCCGCCCTCGCTTCCGTCGAGGCGGCCGCCGCGGCGCTCGCCGCGGGCTGGCTCGTGATGCTGGCATGGGCGGCAGTGCGACGCCGAGGCCGGCTCAGGGACGAGCTCCTCCGCCCCGCGCTGCTCCGCTTCGCCCCGGCGGGCGTCTTCTTCGGCCTCTCGTACCTCCTGCTCTTCGAGGCCTACTACCGCGGCAAGGTCACCGTCGTCTCACCGCTCGTGGCGACGGAGTCGCTCTGGGCCGTCCTCCTCTCAGCCGCGCTGCTTCGGCGCTCGGAGCTCGTCGGCGCGCGGCTCGTGCTGGGCGCGGCGCTCGTCGTCGCGGGCGGCATCCTGATCGGCGCGCACCGCTGAATAAGAGAAGTCTCACGACCCTCTCACCGCCTTCTCACCCCGGGCGGGGATCGTGTCCTCGACAGCCAGAGGAGGCACACCGTGAAAACCACCCTCATCCTGATCACCGCGTTTCTCGCCGCAGCCGCGCTCGCCGCCCCCGCCGCGGCCGGGGAGCGTGTCTGCCGCGGCACGATCGGGGCGGCCACCGTCGACAACCTGAAGGTGCCCGACCGCGCGTCGTGCACGCTGAGGGGCACGCGGGTGAAGGGAACGATCAAGGTTGGCACGGGCTCGAGGCTTGTGGCCAACCGCGTGCGTGTCGTCGGCAACGTCCAGGCGGAGGGCTCCAGGCGCGTCGTCGTCCGGCGCGGCTCCCGTGTCGGCGGCTCGATCCAGATCGTCAAGGTCCGCCGCGGCGGCGCCGTGCTCGGTACGCGGGTGATCGGAGACGTGCAGTTCTTCGAGAACCGCGGCCGGATCGAGATCAGGCGCAACCGGATCAACGGCAACCTCCAGTGCAAGGAGAACAGGCCCAGGCCGATCGGCGGCCGCAACAGGGTCGGCGGCAACAAGGAAGACCAGTGCCGAAGGCTCTAACGCCCTAAGCGGCTGTCGTACGAAAAGGTCCGCGGTTTGCGGGCCTTTTCACTTCCCGGGCTGAACCCAGACACCCTCGAGAAGGGTCGTATTGCCGAGGACGGACGCTTCTGCCGGTACGGTGTGGTCAGGCGAACGTCCCTGAACGCGGCAGAAGTCGAGAGAAAGGAAGGGCGCGGATGAGCTCGAGTTCCAAGAGGCGACAGACGATGGCGAAGATGACGCGAGAGCGGATGGTCAAGGAGAAGCGCGCGCGGAAGCAGGAGAAGAAGGACGAAAAGAAGCAAGCGGCCGCGGCCGAGCGCAGTGCAGAGGCCGCGGACAGCCCGTTCTCAGCAGACTCGACCGAGGACGAGACTCCCAGCACCTGAGCCATTCGCGCCCGTCACCGCCCACCAATGGGCAGAGTCTTCGGGCGCTCACGACGGGCCATGACAGAGGCCTGCCGCGCAGGCCTTCCTTACTCCCCGGGTTGGACTCGAACCAACAACCCTCCGGTTAACAGCCGGATGCTCTGCCAATTGAGCTACCGGGGATCGCTCGGCCGCGGCCAGTGTAGCGAAGCCTAGGTTGCAACCTTCTGGAGCGCGTCCTGGATCTTCGTGAGGACGCCCTGGAGCTCGACCGTCCGGGCCAGGTCCTCGCCACGGAGCTCGGCGAGCTCCCGGCGGACGACGCGCTCCTCGAGGCGCAGGAAGAGCTCGCGCGCGGTCTCCTCGCCCAGGTGCTCGCTCTCCGCGGTCGCGTCCAGCTCTGCGAGCGCCCCGACGACCTCACGGTCCGCCTCCGCCTCTCCGACCAGGTACGCGCGCAAATGGCGGTGCAGGGCGTTGTCGAAGTGGCGCTCGGCGAGCGGGCGGAGGTAGCGCTCGACGAGCTCCGGCCTGGTCGCGCAGGCGGCGAGGAGGCGGCGCTCGAGGCGCTCTCCCGCATCGAGGACCCGCGCGCTCATCTGGCTGAGCCCACGCGTCGTTCCCGCCGCGAGGTGGAGCGTGACGCCGAGGCGGTCGGAGGCATATCGGGCGATGTCCTCGCGCTCCGGTCCAGCGGGGGCCTCCGCGAGGACGGCCTGGACGCGCTCGAACGCCTCCTGCTTCGACGGGGCGCGCTCGATCTCGAGCCGGACGCGGTAGGCGAGGTAGCCCTCCGCGGCGGCCAGTCGCTCCTCGAAGCCGTCGACGGCGTCGGCCGGGTCGAGCCCCGGCGGGAGCGCGACGATCTTCACGTCGAACTGGGCGCCGACGGCGAGCTCCATGCCGCGCAGCGTCGCGGCCTCACCGGCCGCGTCGGCGTCGAAGCAGAGGTAGAGCCGGCGGGTCAGTCGCCGCAGCTCCTTGAGCTGAGGCCCGGTCAGCGCGGTTCCCATCGAGGCGACGGAGGCTCGCAGGCCGGCCTGATGCAGTGCGAGCACGTCCGTGTAGCCCTCGACGACGACCGCTCGATCCTCCTTGGCGACCGCCGCCCGAGCGCGGTCGAGCCCGTAGACGAGCGAGCCCTTGCGGAAGAGCTCGCCCTCGGGCGAGTTCACGTACTTGGCCGGAATCGGGTCGTCCTCGTGCAGCCTGCGCGCTCCGAAGCCGACGACCCGTCCCCGCGGATCCGCGAGCGGGAAGACGAGCCGGCCCGCGAAGTAGTCGTTGCCGCGGCGGTTCACGAGGCCGGCGGCGACGAGCTCCTCCTGGGAATAGCCCTTCGTGCGCGCCTTCTGCGCGAGGACGATGCCGCCGGGCGAGAGGCCGAGGCGGAACTCCCGGCAGGCCTCCTCGCCGAGGCCGCGCTCGGCCAGGTACGCGCGCACGGGCTCGCCGGCCTCCGTCTCCCAGAGATGGCGCGCGTAGAAGATGGCCGCCTGCTCCATGAGCGCGAGCAGCCGCTCTCGGCGCCTGCGCCCGGCCTCGACCTGCGGCGAGGACTCCTCGTACTCGAGCTGGATGCGGTAGCGGTCGGCGAGCCACTCGATCGCGCCCGCGAAGTCGAGGCCCTCGGTCTCGCGGACGAACGTGATGAGGTCGCCGCCTTTCTGGCAGCCAAAGCAGTAGAAGAGCTTGTCCGCGGGGTTGACGGAGAAGCTCGGCGTCCGCTCCTCGTGGAAGGGGCAGCGGCCCTGCCAGCGCGCACCGACCCGGCGGAGCTGAGTGCGCGCAGAGACGAGCTCGACCATGTCCGCCGCGGCCACGACCTCCTCGATCGAGGACTTGGCGATCAGCGCCATGCGAGCGCGAAGCGGTCGGTCATGCCAGAGACGTAGTCGGTCACCCGCTGCGGGAGGTCGCCCGGTCGCTCGGGCGGGAGCTCGTCCCCGTGCTCGACGAAGTAGTCGAAGACGTGGCGGACCGTCTCGACGGCGAGCTCGCGCTGCGCCCGCGCCTCCGGACCGAGGTACACGCGCTCGAACATGAAGGCGCGGAGGTTGAGCATGGCGCGGCCGATCTCCTCGCTCTGGACGACGTCCCCGGCCTCCGCGGAGGCCTCGACCAGGTCGTGGACGAGCGTGTCGATCCGCCGCGAGCCGCGCTCTCCGAGCAGGTCGATCTCCTCCTGGGGAAGCTCTGCGGACGTCAGGAGCCCGGCGCGCACGGCGTCGTCGATGTCGTGGTTGATGTACGCGACGCGGTCGACCAGGCGCACGATCTTGCCCTCCAGCGTCGCCGGCTCAGTCGGCCCGGTGTGGTTGAGGATGCCGTCGCGCGCCTCCTCCGTGAGGTTGAGCCCGCGGCCGCCTCGCTCGAGCACCTCGACGACGCGGAGCGACTGCTCGTTGTGGCGGAAGCGGCGCCCGAAGCGCTCGGTGAGGACCTGGTCGAGGGCCTCCTCGCCGGTGTGGCCGAAGGGCGCATGGCCGAGGTCGTGCCCGAGCGCGATCGCCTCGGTGAGGTCCTCGTTGAGCCGGAGCGCGCGCGCGACCGTCCGCGAGATCCCGGCGGTCTCGAGCGTGTGCGTCAGGCGCGTGCGGTAGTGGTCGCCCTTCGGGTCGATGAAGACCTGCGTCTTGTGCTTCAGCCGCCGAAAGGTCTTGGAGTGGACGATCCGGTCTCGGTCGCGCTGGAAGGGCGTTCGCAGGCGACACTCCTCCGCTTCCGCGTGCGCGCGCCCGCGCGTCTCGTAGGAGCGCACGGCGAGCGGCGAGAGCCAGGCTTCCTCGTGCCCGCGCATGCGGGCCTCGAACTCGTCGGCCACCCTGCCTGCGACGTCGGGCATGTCTATCCCAAGTTAGTGGTTCGGCCGGTCGTGACGCCGAGCTTCCGGCGAGCGAAAAGCAAGCCAGGCAAGGACGCAGGGAGCGTGCGTACTTGGCCGGCGTTCACGGCTGGTCGAGCCACTCTAAATGATGATGGGGACAGTGCCGCCGTCCGCGCTCCACGCGGCTCCTGTGACGTAGTTGGCACGGTCCGAGCACAAAAAGACGATCACGGCGGCGATCTCCTCGGGCTCGGCGAGCCTCCCCAGCGGTCGTCCCTTGCCGACGCCGTCGAGGATCTCTTCGCGGCTCTTCCCGGAGCGCTCGGCAGCCTGCTCCGCGAGCCCGCCGGGCGCGAGCCAGGCCGGCGAGGCGGTCGGGCCGGGCGTGACGGCGTTGCAGAGGATCCCCTCCTTGGCGTACACGTCGGCGACGAGGCGGGAGAGCGAGAGCACGGCGGCCTTGGTGACGCTGTAGTTCGGCATGCCCGTCGAGGGGCGCTTGGCCGCCGTCGAGCTCACGTTCACGATCCGGCCGAACCGGCGCTCGCGCATGCCCGGCACGACGGCTCGAATCGCGCGTACGTAGCTCATGACGTTCAGCTGCCACATGGAGTCCCAGTCCTCGTCCGCGACCTCCTCGAAGCTCGTCTGGACGGCGAGGCCGACGTTGTTCACGAGGCAATCGACCCGGCCGAGGGCCTCCTCGGTGCGGCGGACGAGCTCGGCCGGAGCCTCGCGCTCGGAGAGGTCGCCGGGGACGCCGAGGGCCGCCCCGATCTCCGCCCGCGTGCTCTCGACAGTCTCGGGGTTCCGCCCGGAGACGACCACCTGGGCGCCCTCCTCGGCGAGGAGGCGGGCGGTCTCCCGTCCGATGCCTGCCGTCGACCCGGTGACGACGCAGACGCGATCCTGGAGGCCGAGATCCACGGGCCGCCTACCATAACGGCCGTGGCTTACCGTCACGCGACGCTCGACGAGCTGGGCGAAGGCGTCTTCCGCAAGGTGCGGCAGGCGCTCGGCGTCACGGCCTTCGGCGTGAACGCGATGGTGCTTCCGCCGGGCTCCGAGTGGTTCCTCCACTACCACGACGAACAGGACGAGCTCTACTTCGTCCACCGGGGGCGGGCCGGCTTCGAGGTGGACGGCGAGTCGTTCGAGCTCGAGCCCGGCGGCGTCTGTCACGTCGAGGCGACGACCGCGCGCTGCTTCTGGAATGCCGGCGACGAAGACTTGGTGCTGCTCGTCGTGGGCGGCAAGGACGGCTACATCGGCCGCGACGGCCACATGGTGCGCCCCGAGGACGAGGAGCGCCGCCGCGCCTTCAGCGCCGGCGACCGGTCTGCCATCAGGCGCGGCCGTTGACGACGGTCCTGCTCGCCCGTCACGGCGAGAGCGACTGGAACGTCGCCCGGCGCTGGCAGGGTCACGCCGACCGGCCGCTGACCGAGGCGGGCCGCGCCCAGGCCGACGTGCTCGCCGAGCGGCTCGACGAGGTCGATCTCGACGCCGTCTACGCGAGCGACCTGAGACGGGCGCGCGAGACCGCGGAGGTCGTCGCCCGCCGAAAGGGGCTCGCGGTCGAGATCGTCCCTGAGCTCCGCGAGGTGGACGTCGGATCGTGGTCGGGTCTCACCCGCGCGGAGGCGGAGGAGCGGTTTCCGGACGGTTTCCGGCGCTGGCTCGAGGGAGGCCCGGGCTGGGAGAACGGAGAGACCTACGAGGAGATGGCCGAGCGCACCGGCCGCGCCGTCCGGGCAATCGCGGCGGAGCACCCGCGAGGCCGCGTGCTCCTCGTCACGCACGGAGGACCGATCAGGGCCGTGCACTCGTTCGCCCTGGGACTGGACCTGCATGCATACCGGCGGATCCGGCCTGTGGAGCCGAACGCACGACTTTCGGCGGTCTGCATCGAAGGGGGTCGCTTCACCGAGCTCTGTCCCGCCTCCGAGATCGACGACCTCCTGGCGCGCGACCAGGCCGCGCGGGTTGAGGCGAGCCGGCAGCCGCCCACGCCCGCGGGGTAGGGCTCCGGGGAGCGCATACACTGGGGCGGTGGAGGATTACACCAACAAGTACAAGGGCGAGCAGGTCGAGATCGAGCTCTTCGGCGGCGAGTACCAGGACGGCACGCTGACGGCCTACTGCGCCATCGAGGGTGTCCCGCACATCGAGCTGAACGGCCATATCCTCATCCCGCTCCAGAACATCGCGTCCCTCCACTGCTCGAGCCGCTGCGACGCCCCCGAGCCGGACTGGCCGCCGCGGGGCCTCGCCGAAGGCGACGGAAACTAGGGCGGCGCGAGGGTGCGCACCGCCGTCCTCGCCGCCCGGAACATCACGAAGGCTTGGCTCTTGCTCGGCGGCTTGGCCGGCGGTCTCTTCGCGCTCGGCTGGTGGATCGGCGGCTTCCGGCTCGGGTCGGTCTTCTTCGTCGTGGGGCTGCTCATGGCCGCCACCGTCTACTGGTACGGACCGCGCGTGCTGCTGGCCTCACTGGGCGCTCGCGAGCTGCCGCTGGCGGAGGCGCCGGCCCTCCACTCGACGGCGGAACGGCTGGCGATGACGGCGCGCGTGGAGCGGCCGAGGCTCTTCCGGCTCGCGGACGGGCATCCGCGCTCCCTGGCGGTCGGCCGCGGCGCCTCCTGGTCGGGAATCGCGCTCAGCGACGGCTTCCTGGCCATGGCGACGCCGGCCGAGCTCGAAGGCGTGCTCGCGCACGAGCTCGGGAAGGTGCGTCACCGCGACGTCCTCGTCGAGACGCCCGTGGTACTTCTCGCCGGCTGGCTGGTGGAGTCGAGCAGGATCGGGGGCTGGCTCGAGCGAGCGCTACTCTTCGTGCTCGGACCTATCGCCGCGAGCATCGTGCAGGTGCTCCTCTCGCCGAAGCGCGTTCTCGCGGCGGACGTCTTCGCCGCCCGCCTCTGCGAGTCGCCGCACGGGCTCGCGGACGCGCTCGTCCGGCTGGAGCAGGCACAGGAGCTCGTGCGCTTCCAGGCCAGCCCGGTGACGGAGCCCCTCTACGTGGTCAACCCCTTCGAGCCGGACGGTCTCGCCGCCATGTTCGCCACCCATCCGCCGATCGGGGAGCGAGTGAGGCGGCTGCGAGATCTCGATCCGGAGTGGCGCGAGCGGCTGCGGGCGGCGTAGAGCCCGCTTGAGTCTGTCCGCGGGGCAGAGTAGGTTTCGTCCGCCGGGAAACGCTGCGGCCCGTCTCGACCCGGCCGGGCGCGAGGAGGTAGGGAAGGTTGAGAGCGTGCGCTTTGCGCGCCGCTGTGCTCAGCGGCGTCGCCGTGATGCTGGCTCTGGTCGGTGCGGAACAGGGGTTCTCCCATCCGCTTTCCGGGTTGTCGGGACAGTCGGGCCCGTTCACGTGGGAGGCCAAGCGGCTCTCCTGTGGCGTCGTCGGCGAGCGCCCGAGCCGCGTGCGCGCGCACAGCCGCTGGCGCAACAGCCCGCCGAACGGGTATCAGCGCGCGACATTCCTCCGGCAGGTCAAGGACGGGACCACGGGCGGGTGGACGACCGTCCAGCGGCAACGACGGTCGACGCGGAACACGCCGCTCGAAGGCTCGGGGTTCACGCTGCACTGGTCGCAGCTCTTCTTCCCCTTCGCACACGAAGAGGGCGAGACCAGCCGGCACATCGTCAGGTTCGAGTGGCTGCGTGACCGGCCGGGCGCCGATCGTCTTCGGTTCACGCGCACACGCACGCTGAAGCCCTGCGTCGTGCGAGGCTAGTCGGGGCTCGCAAATGCGAAGGGCCGCGCAAGGCGGCCCTTCGGAGAAAAACCGGCGGCGACCTACTCTCCCGGGAGGTTGCCCTCCGAGTACCATCGGCGCTGGCGGGCTTAACTTCTCTGTTCGGAATGGGAAGAGGTGTCTCCCCGCCGCTCTGACCGCCGGAAAGTGTGAGTTGTCGGCGTGCGTCCTCGCACACCCTCAAAACTCCATAGCGACTCCACGGTGTTCAAAATCAAGACCTCGGGTTATTAGTACGGGTCCGCTGAACGAATTGCTGCGCTTGCACGTCCCGCCTATCAACGTGGTGGTCTCCCACGACCCTTACTCCCTCGAGGGGATGGGAAGCCTCATCTCGAGGTGGGCTTCCCGCTTAGATGCTTTCAGCGGTTATCCCATCCGGACGTGGCTAACCAGCAGCGCCGTTGGCACGACGACTGATACACCAGAGGTCCGTTCGTCCCGGTCCTCTCGTACTAGGGACGACTCCTCTCAAGCTTCCAGCGCCCATGGTGGATAGGGACCGAACTGTCTCACGACGTTCTGAACCCAGCTCGCGTACCGCTTTAATGGGCGAACAGCCCAACCCTTGGGACCTACTCCAGCCCCAGGATGCGACGAGCCGACATCGAGGTGCCAATCCCTCCCGTCGATGTGGACTCTTGGGGAGGATAAGCCTGTTATCCCCGGCGTACCTTTTATCCGTTGAGCGACGGCAATTCCACTCTCTACCGCCGGATCACTAAGGCCTGCTTTCGCACCTGCTCGACATGTCCGTCTCGCAGTCAAGCTCCCTTCTGCCTTTACACTCTACGCACGATTTCCAACCGTGCTGAGGGAACCTTTGCGCGCCTCCGTTACATTTTAGGAGGCGACCGCCCCAGTCAAACTGCCCACCTGACGCTGTTCCCGACCCGGATCACGGCATCGGGTTAGAAGCCCGGAACACGAAGGGTGGTATCCCAAGGTTGCCTCCACGAGGGCTAGCGCCCCCGCTTCACAGGCTCCCACCTATCCTGGACAACATGCTCCAGACTCCAACATCAAGCTGCAGTAAAGGTGCACGGGGTCTTTCCGTCCAACCACGGGTACTCGGTATCTTCACCGAGACTACAGTTTCACCGGATCCCTCGTTGAGACAGCGCCCAAGTCGTTACGCCATTCGTGCAGGTCGGAACTTCGCGTGATTCCTCCGTTTCCGGAGGCGCAGACTATCCCTTCACCCTGGCTCAGACTCGCGAGAATTGCTTCCGCGTCGTATCGTCGTGTTCCGCTCGGGTTCATGGCCCGCGCGAGTTGGACGATTCTGATCAGGCCCGCTCGATCTCGATGAGCTCGTGCCGCCATCAGGCGACAGATGCTCGCAAACCGCTCGAAGTCGAGCCTCTTTCCAGAAAGCAGCGGATGGGCTTCAAAGTGAGGAATGATCCGCTCGAGCAGATCCTTGAGCCGACGCGTTTCCCACTTTACCGTCCTATCGCTGCGATCAGGCCGGATGCTTCCGCACCCGAAATAGGCCTGCAACGCACTCAACACCTCGGCACGATCGCCGTTTTGGCTGACGGAGAAGCTCGGCCTCACCTCCACCCCGCGAGCAGCTTCGCCCGCGGCGAGATTGAAACCGTAAAGCATCCCTCTCCGTCAACGTATCCAGAGATGTATGCCGAGAGGAACTCGCGACTGTACCAGGGGCCGGCGTCTGATCGCATGTCTAGATTGTCGCTCGTCTAGCGGACGACACGCATACGATCTCACGTCCAGAAAGGACGATCAGTCGTTACGGGGTCAAGCACAAAGTGTGCCGACTTCCCACGGGATTACCCTCTCGCTTCTACGACGTCCTTGAGCGTCGCATACGAGGAGGGCTTCCCCGTTATTAGCCGGTTTCTCGATCGAGATTACTCTCGACCCGGGCAATTCGATTACCCGACAAGGAATTTCGCTCGGACTGTTACTTTCATGACCTGTCCAAAGCGGACAGGCGGGTAGGCGCAAACCTACCTCCCTATGTCGCCATAGGGCCCGGACCATATCTTCGCCTCGAGTGAGGCGGCCGGCGTGTGGCCTCTGAGGGGTCATAGCGTTTAGCACACCAGAGGACTTCCCTGCTGATTGTCCGCACCCGACGCATTGTCACTGCCAAAATCGGCGAGTAGCGCGGGATTCTCGGATATTCCAGCATATAGCCAGCTGCACCGGCGGAATCACTTCCGCCGGGGGCAACGACTCTCGAGGACAGGCACGTCCCTTTGAGCCATGTCACCTTAGGACCGTTATAGTTACGGCCGCCGTTTACCGGGGCTTGGCTTCAAGGCTTCGCCCGAAGGCTAACCTCTCCGCGTGACCTTCCGGCACCGGGCAGGCGTCAGCCCCTATACGTCGTCTTTCGACTTCGCAGAGAC
>JBOHAD010000077.1:0-10464 GCA_050697555.1 Gaiellaceae bacterium
AGCACGCGTGCCCGCAGCCGCGGCTCGTCAGCTACGAGGACGTCGGCCGAGGGCCGGAGTTCGACGCCTTCTGCGCCGGCGGCAAGGCGCGGAACGGCTTCTACGGCCACGGAATCGTCGACGCCTACGCCGCGGTGCTGCGCGGCAGGTAAGTCACTCTTCCAGTCGCGAAGCAAGCGAGCGCCGCCCCCTGGGGCGGCGCTCGTCTCTCAGGAACGGCTAGTGGCGGTCGCGCCCGCGGTCATTCTTGCCACCGCGGTCGTCCTTGTCGCGATCGCCCTTGCCCTTGTCCTTGCCCTCGTCGCGATCGTCGTGCTTGCCCCGGTCGCGGTCTCCGAAGAGCGTGACGGCGCTGAGCGCGTTCACGATCCCGTGGCCGTAGAACCCGTTCTTGTCGCCGCGCGACTCGCAACGCGCGTCGGCCGGACAGGGGCGGGGGTCGGCCGTCTTCTGGAGGATGGCCTCCACGAGCACCGGGTGCAGCTTGCCCCACGGAAGCCCGAGCCGGGTGCCGTAGCGGCTGACGACGAGGGCCGCGACGCCGGACACGTGGGCCGCGGCCTGTGAGGTGCCGAGCCCGTAGCGGTAGTAGCTGACGCCGGGCGTCGGGCCGGGGAAGCACGGTGTCCCGAGCGGGTCGCAGAGGAGCGTGGGCGCGGGGAACTTCGCCGGCCACGTCGAGAGGATGAGGTTGCCGGGAGGCGGCCCGCCCTGAGTCACCTCACCGCCGGGCGCTGCCACGTCCACGCTTCCGAGGCCGAAGTTCGAGTACGCAGCCCGCTCGCCGAGAATGCCCGTCGCGGCGACTGTGATCACGCCCGGAAGCTCGCTCGGAAGCCGCAGGCACGGGTCGGCGACCATGTCGGCGTTCGCGTTCCCGGCCGACGCGACCACCGAGGTGCCACGGTGCATCGCGAAGCGGGCCGCCCGTTGCACGGCTTCGATGACGACGCTCTGGTTCTCGTCCGTGCCGCAGAAGGACGTCGTCCCGCCGACGAGTGCGCTGTCGACCGAATAGCTGTTGTTCGTGACGTCGATGTCGTGGGTGCCGGCCCACACGAAGGCGCAGATGACGGCTTCGGGCAGGAACACGTCCCGCATGCCGTCCCGAACGCTCGCCTTGATCGCGGCGATCCGAACGTTCGGCGCCACTCCGACGATCCCGATTCCGTTGTCGGCCGCCGCGATGATGCCGGCAGTGCTCGTCCCGTGGCCGGAATCGTCGTCCCAGGCGGCCGGGTCGCGGTTGGGCGCGCCGCCTACGCAGGAGACGCTCCTGCCGAAGTCGAGGTTGGGCGCGAGATCCGCATGGCTCGGGTCGATGCCCGTGTCGATGTGGCCGACCAGCACCTTCGGGCTCCCGCCCGTGATCTCGTGCGCCTCCTTGGCGTGGATCTGGTCGAGCCCCCACTGGAGGCCCGAGAACGTGTCCTCGTCCGTCGCCGGCTCGTTCGGAAGCTTGCCGAACGGACCTCCGCGCGATTCGCTCCCTGCCGGAGACGCGTAAGCCGCGGTCGCGGCCGCGCCTTCGACCTGGCGGAAGCGCTCGATCGAGGACTCGAAGTCCGGATCGGAGGATTCGGCGACGACGACGCCGATTCGATGGTAGGTCGCCACGACCGACCCGCCGGCCCGGTTCACCTGGACCTCGGCGAGACCCGGCGGCGCGACGTGCTTGTAGAGGACGACGTAGCGCTGAGCGCTCGCCGTGCCGGCGAAAGCAAGCCCGAGCACGGCCACGAAGGCCGCCGCGAGCGTACGCGTGATCACTGATTGCCGCAGTGTTCTCTCCCTGTTCATGTTGCTCTTCCCGTCGGGCTTGCGCCCGTAACCGGACTATAGGAGGCCTCCTTCGACCTGCCCTCCCTCAGTCGAGGGAGAAGCGCTCAGCCGACCTTTAGCCCCAGATGTTCGGCCGGTGATCGGCGTGCTCGTCGGGGACGGCTGCGACCAAGGCGGGGCGTCGTGATCGTCCGCAGCCCGTACGGTTCAGTACGGGCAAGGGCGAGCGCGGCGATCCGGCGCCGCGCGTCGCGGCCGCCAGCCGCGAGTGCGGTGATCGCCGGTCGAGCGTCTAGAAGCGGTGCTTGTACACGGTCGCCCTTCCCGTCGGGAGCGACCAGCGGGTCACGTAGGCGGTCTTGCCGCCGAGCGCCGTCGTCCAGTACCCGACGTTCCTGCCCCGTATGCGGGCGATCGTCCGCACGGACCCGGTCCGGAGGTGCCGCACGCGCAGGTACGCGCGCCCCGAGCGCTCGACCGTCCAGAGGAGCCGCCTGTCGCTGAGCGCCGGGTTGCGCACGAGGGCGACCCGGCTCTGGATGAGGACACGCGGGCGGCCCGACAGCCGCATGTAGTAGATGCGCGAGATCTTGCGGGTCGTTACGTGCCAGGCCAGCCGGCCGCGCCGGAGCGACGGCCGCCCCAGGTCATGCGAGCGACTGACCTTCGTGATCTGGCGGGCCCGGCCGGTCTTCAGGTTGCGCAAGACGAGGCGGCTGGTGCCCGAGACGTCGCGGCGGAAGGCGAGCAGCGGCCACTTGAGCGAAGGGCGTGAGACCGCGCCCTTGATACGCCTGATCAGCTTACCGTCTGACCAGCGGACGACGCGGATGCCGCTCGAGTCGACGTAGGCCAGGAGCCCGCGGTAGATCGAGGGCGAGGAAGCGTTCTGGTAATGAACGTCCGGGCCCCGACGCCGGACGACGACCGAGCCTCCCTGCGTTGCCAGCGCGACCGGGCCGCGGTCGGTGCTCGGGTCGAGGCCGCTCGTGATCCGCGCCCCCTCCGCCGTCGGTGCGAGCGCGAGCAGCGCCGCGCAGGCGGCGAGCCCCGCGACGTTGGCCCGAAGGAGCGCAGGCCGCCGGGCGGCGATCCGCTCGACCGCCGCCGCCGCCCCCAGGCCGCGGCGGCGCGGCCAGACGAGCGTCAGCGCCCGGCCCGCCCCGTAGAGGGCGAAGCAGAGCGCGGCCGGAAGCGGCCGGGCCAGCGCGAGAGCTCCCGCACAGGCGACCCAGAAGGTGGCGACCGGCTGGTACGTGAGGAACCCGGCGCCGAGCCCGGCCCCGTAGCCGCTCGCCCAGACGGGCAGCGGCAGCTCGAAGCGCCAGCGCTCCGGAACCTGCCGGCGGGACTGCGGCAGGGGGAGGCGGACGAGGCGGGCCTCACGCGCGGCCGCCAGGAGCGCGAGCCCGGCGGCGGCGAGGACGGCACGGTCGGCGCCGAGCGTCGCGCCCGCGAGCCCGAGCAGCGCACCGAGGGCGGCGGCCGTGGCGAGCGCCGAGGCGGCGAAGAGCGCGGCTGCAACTCGTTGTCTCGTCCGGCTCCCGCACACGGCGGGAGTGAAGGTCTCCACCATGGACAGCCCTCAGGGCGACCAGGCGCCGGAGATCCCCGCGAGGAGGGCCGCGCAGGCGACGGCCGCTTCGATCAACAGTCCAGCCCCGAGTCGTAGTACATGACGCAGTAGACGCGGCGCCCGCCCCAGCAGTAGCCCACGAGCGAGGCGTCGCCGTTGATCCGGCGGCGGCTGAAGGAGCAGCAGTCGACGAGCTTGCGGATCTGGCCGCCGCAGCAGCGGAACCAGGAGCCCTGCGTGCGGACGTCGTTCTTCCCGTGCGTCTCGCGCACCCAGTCCTCGCAGATGCGCGTGCGCGGGGCGGGCGGGAGGACCCTGCCGTCCGGGCCCCGGCGGCGCCTCCCGTTCCCGTCGAGGGCGTAGCCCGCCGAGTCGACGACGCGGCCGAGGTTGTCGATCCGCTTACCGCTCTTCGGGTGCAGCGGGTACCCGCGCCGGTCGATGCGCGCGAGCGGCGGGTAGGGGCTCGGGCAGGAGCCGGTGTTCCAGATGTGTCCGCAGAAGTGGAAGGCCTCGGCCTCGTCGGGCTTGACGGCGGCGGCGACGGCTGAGCCGCCGGCGACCGCGAGGGCGGCGGCGCCCAGTCGGCCGAAGAAAGAGCGGCGCGTCGTCGATTCGGCGAGCTTCGCCGAGAGCCGCTCGGCCCCCCGGTCGATGGCCTGCTCAGGCCGCCGCATGCACTCTCCCGGCTCCCGTGGCGAGAAGCCCGTCGACCTCCTCGAGCGTGTTCACGGTCCCCTTGGCAGCCACGAGCCCGTCGACGACGTGCACGACGAAGGGCGTGCCCGGCACGTTCCAGCGCTCGAAGACGTCGGGCTCGGTCTCCTCCTCCACCACGCGGACGGCGAGGCCCTCGCGCGCGAGCGCGGAGATCCCCGGCGCGAGCTGGCGGCAGAGCCGGCAGCCCGCCGAGCCGAACAGGACGAGCTCGGAGCCGCGGCGCTCGAGGCGCTCGAGAACCGGCGCGTCCGCGCCCACCGCGGGGCCCTCCTCGGCGAGCTCGAGCGCGACGCGAGGTCCGAGGCGGAGCGTCAGCACGCCGACCTGGCGGTAGAGGGCGAGGACCAGGAGCCCGAGGACGGCCACCGCCGCGGCGAGCACGCCCAGGGCGATCAGCACGACCGTGTCCCGGCCGGGCGAGCCAACCTCCCCGCCCCACGCAGCCAGCGCCGCCAGGCCGCTGAAGAAGAGCGCGCGCAGGAGCAGCAGCGTCGTGCGACCCTCACTCGCTCCGAAGCAGCCGCAGCGCAGGCGCTCGACGCCGCGTGCCCGCGCGTAGGCGAGGGCGAGGACGAAGAGGGTGCCGAGCGCGAGCGCGGCGAAGGGAGCGCCGGGAACGCCCGCGAGAAGCAGGCCTCCGACCGTTGCCTCCGCCGCGATCAGCGCCCAGGCGAGAGGCGTCGCCAGGGCGCCCGGAACGCCGTACGCAGTGAGCCAGTCGGGGACGTCCTGACGCCGCCGCACCTTGGCGAGGGCGGCCCACAGGAGCACGACGGCGACGGCGATGCGGGCGATGCTGTCGACCACGGCAGCTACAAGGCTAGATGCTCTCCATGAAGAAGTCGTAATCGTGTTCGGCGAGAATGGCGACATGCCTCGTCCGAGGCTCCTCGGCACCAACCACGTCGCCCTCGAGGTGGGAGACCTCGAGGAGGCGCTGGCCTTCTACGGACGCGTCTTCGACTTCGAGCTCCGCGGGCGCGTGCCGGGCATGGCGTTCCTCGACATGGGCGACCAGTTCGTGGCCCTCGCGGAAGGCCGCTCCCAGCCGTCCGACGAGGAGCGGCACGTCGGGCTCGTCGTCGACGACGGGGAGGCGGCGCGGAGGACGCTCGAGGAAGCCGGCGCCGAGATCCTCCCGGGGCGCGGCCTCGACTTCCGCGATCCCTGGGGGAACCGCGTTCAGGTCGTGGAGTACGGCGAGATCCAGTTCACGAAGGCGCCCGAGATCCTGCGCGGAATGGGCCTCGGCCACCTGGAGAAGTCCGAGCGCGCCCGGGAGGAGCTCCGCCGCAAGGGTTTGACCTGAGCCTCTGAGGCAACAATCCAGGGCGGCGTGCGAAAGACGCTCACGCTTGCGCTCCTCGTCGCGGCGCTCCAGGCGCCGGCGGCCTCGGCCTACGACACGACGAGCGAGTCGTACGTCGTCGCGACGCGCCACGGTCAGATCTACGTCGAGGTCGTGCGGCCGGTGGACGACGGTGAGACGGTGCGCGGGCCTGCGATCTTCACCTACTCCCCCTATTCGGTGCTCGGCCGCAACGGCGACGTTTCGCGCTGGGTGCCGCGCGGCTACGCCCGCGTGTGGGCCGACGTCGTCGGGACCGGAAACTCGGGCGGCTGCTACGACTACGGCGGCGTCAGGGAGAAGGAGACCGGCCACGATCTCGTCGAGTGGATCGCGGCGCAGGCGTGGTCGACCGGCAAGGTCGGGATGATCGGCGGCTCCTACAACGGGACGACCGCCACGGCGACGGCGGTGACGGATCCTCCGCACCTGACGACGATCGTCCCCGAGGCGGCCATCTCGCGCTGGTACGAGTACGCGTACTCGGGCGGGATCCGCTACTTCCTGAACAACGAGAGCCCGGCCGACGAGGGCTTCGACACGCCGCTCGCCTTCGACTTCGGCTTCGCGATCCCGCCGCCGCTCGACGTCACGGACCCGACGTGGGGAGAACGCGTGGAGTCGACGGTGCGGCCGTGCGACGAGCTCCTCCACACGGAGCGCGGCTACGACAACGACACGCCCGACTACGACGCCTTCTGGCTCGAGCGCGACTACGTCGTCGACGCCGGGAAGATCGACGTCCCCGTCCTCGTGGCGCACAACTGGGGCGACTGGAACGTCAAGCAGGAGGAGGCGATCAACCTCTACCGCTCCCTGACCGCCGCGCCCGTGAAGAAGCTCTTCATGGGCACTCGCTACTCGGGGCACGGGACGCCCGGCGGCGCCTACCGCGCGACGGTCGACGCCTGGATGGATCGCTGGCTCCTGGACATCGACAACGGAGTCGAGTCCCTGCCCGACGTGACGAGCCAGATGTCCGACTACGACGGGCCGACCGGCTGGTACGCGGGCGCGTGGCCCTCGACGCGCGACCTGACCCTCTTCGCGCAGGAAGACCGGGCCGACCCCGACTACCGCTGGAAGCTCCTGCCGCGCAACCCGCGCAAGCCGGGCGTCAAGACGCCCGCGACGTTCGTGTCCACCGGCGCGAACACGGAGTCGGGAGCGAACGGGAACCCGCGCCTGAACGGGGGCTGGCTCTGGTTCGAAACGCCGCCGCTCGCCCGGGACGTCCGCATCTTCGGCGAGGTGAAGGTGCGGCTCTGGTCGACCGTGCAGCGACGCTGGATCACGTACACGCCGACGATCGTGGACGTCGACCCGTCGCGGCGGATCGTCGCTCCGGGCCAGCTGCTCGCCACCGACGAGCGCGGCCTGATCTCCGTGACGCGCGGCTGGCTCGACTCGCGCTACCGGGAGACGCTGGCGACCCCGAGCGACGTGGCGCCCGGCGTCTCCTTCGGCCTGACGGTCGTCGAGAAGCCGCAGGACTACACCTTCCGCGCAGGCCACCTGATCGGGTTGAACGTGCAGACGGAGATCGCCGACTGGTCGCTTCCGAAGCCGTATCCCGAGTGCGCGAACCTTCTCTGCTCGACGGTGCGGATCGACTGGGAGGAGGGCCGGACGCGGGTCGTCCTCCCGGTCGTCGACGCACCGGCCGACGCTGAAGCGCTCTTCGCTGACGAGCTTCGCCGCTAGGCCGCGCGGCAGGCGGGGCAGACGCCGGCCACCTCGAGGCGGTGGCCGGTGGGGACGAACCCGTGCTCGCCGGAGATGCGCTCCAGCCACGGATCCAGGTCACAGCCGAGCTCGACGACGCGGTGGCAGCCGGAGCAGACGAGGTGATGGTGATGCTCGTCGGCGCACCAGCGGTAGCAGAGCTCGCCCGCATGGTGCGAGAGGGTGTCGATGAGGCCCTCGTCGGCGAGGACGTTGAGCGTCCTGTAGACGGTGGCGAGGCCGAGCCTCTCCCCCCGCGCCCGCAGGCGGTCGTGAAGACCCTGCGCCGTGACGTCATCCGGCTCGCGCATCAGCTCCGCGAGGACGCCGACGCGCTGCGGCGTGGGGCGCAGCCCGACGCCCTCGAGCAGCCGTCCGGCTTCCAGCCGCCGTTGCCTCTGGCGCGCCACGCGGCTACTGTACCAGCGCGTGAGAACGAGAATCATTCTCATTTACGTGGCAACGCTGGCGCTGGCGGGGTGCGGAGGCTCGGCCGCCGGCGAGGATCGGGGCAGGATGCACGTCGTCGCGGGGTTCTATCCCCTGGCCTGGGCGGCCGCAGAGATCGGGGGCGAAGAGGTTGACGTCACCAACCTCACCCCCGCGGGCGCGGAGCCCCACGACCTCGAGCTCTCCGTCCGCGACGTCGAGCGCGTGCGCGGCGCCGACCTCGTCCTCTACCTCGGCAAGGGCTTCCAACCCGCCCTCGAGGAGGCGGCGCGCGACGCCGAAGGCGACGCCCTCGACCTCCTCGATGCCGTGGAGACGGAGGGGGGCGATCCGCATGTCTGGCTCGACCCGGAGCGCTTCGCGACGCTCGTCGGCCGGATCGGAGAGGAGCTCGACAGCCGCGATGCGGCAGCGAGTCTCTCCGCGCGGCTTCAGGCCCTCGACGCCGAGTATGAGCGCGGCCTCGACGGCTGCGAGCGGCGGGAGCTCGTCACCGCGCACGACGCCTTCGGCTACCTGGCCGACCGCTACGGGCTCGAGACTGTGGCGATCACGGGCGTGGCCCCGGAAGCCGAGCCGAGCCCGCGCGACCTCGAGCGCGTCGCGGGGCTCGTTCGCGAGCGAGGCGTGACGACGATCTTCGTCGAGTCGCTCCTCTCGCCCGAACTCGGCGAGGCGGTCGCGCGCGAGACCGGCGCCCGCACGGCGGTCCTGAACCCGCTCGAGGGCCTCACCGAGGACGAGGTCGAGCGCGGCGAGGACTACTTCTCCGTCATGCGCGCGAACCTCGCAGCGCTCCGCGAAGGGCTCGGATGCCCCTAGCCGTCGAGCTCGAGGACGTCTCCTTCGCCTACCGGCACGGCCAGCCCGTGCTCGACGGCGTCGGCCTTGCCGTCTTGGAGGGGGAGTTCGTCGCCGTCGCCGGGCCGAACGGCGGCGGGAAGACGACGCTCGTCCGGCTCGCGCTCGGGCTCGAAAGGCCGACGTCCGGCTCCGTGCGCCTCTTCGGCGAGCCGGCGCACCGCTTCTCGCGCCGCTCGACGCTCGGCTATCTGGCCCAGCGCTCTCAGCTCGGGACGGAGGCGCCGGCGACCGTGCGCGAGGTCGTCTCCGCCGGACGGCTGGCGGCGGGCGGCCTGCTCGGCCCACTCCGCCGCCGCGACCGCGCGATCGTGGACGACTCCGTCGCCGAGGTCGGTCTCGCCGGACTGGCGGACACGCCGCTGGCCCGGCTCTCCGGGGGCCAGCAGCAGCGGGCGTTCATCGCCAAGGCGCTGGCCGGAGAACCGGGCCTCCTCGTCCTGGACGAGCCGACGGCGGGCGTGGATGCGGAATCCCAGGAGGCGCTCGCCCGCTTGCTCGCCCGCCTGCATCGCGACCGGCGCGTCACCACCCTCTACGTCTCGCACGAGTTCGGGGCCGTCGAGCACATCGTCCAGAGGCTCGTCCTCGTGCGGGGCGGCATCCTCTTCGACGGGCACCCGCGCGACCTCCCCTCGGAGTGGCACGACCCGTCGCACGCCCATGTTTGAGTCCGAGTTCATGCGGCTGGGGTTTGCCACCGGTGCGATCGTCGGTCTCCTCGCGCCTGCCGTGGGGTTCTTCCTCGTGCAGCGGCGCATGAGCCTGATCGGCGACGGGATCGGGCACACGGCCTTCGCGGGCGTCGCGGCCGGCTACCTCCTCGGCGTCTCGCCGGTGCTCACCGCCCTCGTCGCCGCGGTCGGTGGAGCCGTGGGAATCGAGTGGCTGCGGACCCGTCGGCGGACGGCGGGCGACCAGGCGCTCGCCCTCCTCTTCTACACGGGGATCGCCGCGGGCGTCGTGCTCGCCTCGTCCGCCGGAGCGCTCAACGTCGACCTCTTCGCCTTCCTCTTCGGCTCGATCCTGACCGTCACGAGCGGCGACCTCGCCCTCGTGGGCGTGCTCGGAGGAGGCGGCCTCGCAACGGTCTTCCTGCTCTACCGTGCGCTGGCGGGCACCGTCATCGACGAGGAAGGCGCCCGCGTGGCCGGCGTCCCCGTCGGCCTCCTCAACGTCGTCGTCGCCGCGCTCGCGGGCGTGACGATCGCCGTCTCGATGCGCGTCGTCGGCATCCTCCTCATCGCCGCTCTCATGGTGCTGCCGGTGATCGCAGCCGGGCGCGTGGCCTGGAGCATGCGCTCGGCGCTCCTCCTGGCCATGGGCATCGGTCTCGCGTCGGTCTTCGTCGGCTTGACCGTGGCGTACTACGCCGATCTCGCCCCCGGGGGAGTGATCGTGCTGACGGCCGCCGCCGCGTTCGTCGGGGCGAGCGTGCTGGAGGCCATCCGCCGCCGTTCCTAGCCGGCAAGCGCTCCGCCCATGCCCGCGGTCGTCAGGGCCGGGTCTCCGAGGCGTCGAAGATCCGCATGGGCAGCCCGGCGAGCGGCTCGCCGCCCTCGGCGGTGACGAGCCACGTGTCCTGCATGTAGAGGCACGCCTTGCCATCCTTGGAGATCGCGTGCGGGTGCATGGAGAAGACCATGTTCTCCGCGAGCTCGGTCTCGACGCCCTCGCCGATCTTCGGGAACTCGATCATCGTCATCCCGATCGAGTGTCCCGTCACGTGCCCGAGCCGGTAGCCACGTTCGACGAACCCCTTTGCGACCGCGGTGTGCACGTCGTGCGCGCTCGCGCCGGGCCGCATGGCCGTCTTGGCGATCTCGTAGTACTCCTCGTACGCATCGAGCATCCTCTTCGTGTCCTCGCTCGGCTCGCCGGCCGCGATCGCGCGCGAGACCTCGACCCAGTGGCCGCCCGGCCCCGCGACTTCCAGCGAGGGGAGCATGAAGTCGGTCTCGCGGATGCGGCGCTCCGTGCTGGCGATCCGGAACTCCGGCGT
>JBOHAD010000078.1:0-10393 GCA_050697555.1 Gaiellaceae bacterium
CGGCTACATGAAGGAGTACCCCGTCGAGCGCATGATGCGCGACGCGAAGATCACGCAGATCTACGAGGGGACGCAGGAGATCCAGCGCATCGTGATCGCGCGCGAGATGGTGAAGGAGACCCGCTCCCCGCTCCTCGCCGGGGTCGCCTGAGCGCGAGCGGGCCGGACGCGGTCGTCGTCGGCTCCGGGCCGAACGGCCTCGCGGCCGCCATCACGCTCGCCCAGGCCGGCCGCTCGGTGCTCGTGCGCGAGGCTTCCGACGCCCCGGGCGGAGGGACGCGCTCGGCCGAGCTGACGCTCCCCGGGTTCGTCCACGACGTCTGCTCGGGCATCCATCCATTCGTCCCCGGCTCGCCGTTCCTCCGTTCGCTGCCGCTCGCCGCGCACGGACTCGAGCTCGAGGAGTCGCCGGCCGTCGTCGCGCACCCCTTCGACGACGGAACTGCGGCGCTCCTCGAGCGCTCGGTGGAGGCGACGGCGGCCGGCCTGGGGGGCGACCAGACCGCCTACGTGCGGCTGTTACGCCCTCTGGTCGACGCCTGGGCAACGCTCGAGGACGCGCTGCTCGGGCCGCTCGTCGCCGTCCCTCGCCATCCGCTCGCTCTCGCCCGCTTCGGCCTGCAGGGACTCCGCTCGGCGAGCCGCCTCGCCCGCGGCGCGTTCGGCGGGGAGCGGGCGCGCGGCCTCTTCGCCGGGTGCGCGGCGCACTCGATGCTCCCGCTCGGGAAGAGTCCTTCCGCGGCGTTCGGGCTCGTCCTGGCCATGGCCGGGCACGCCTTCGGCTGGCCCTTTCCCAAGGGCGGATCGCAGCGAATCGCGGACGCGCTCGTGGCGGTGCTCGAGGCCCAGGGAGGGAGAGTCGAGACGGGTGCGCCGGTCGAGTCGCTCGACGAGCTCGGGCCGACGCGGGCCGTCTTCTGCGACGTGGGCCCACCGGCGCTTGCGCGGCTGGCCGGCGGGCGGCTTCCCGAGGGCTACCGGCGGCGGCTCGCCCGCTTCCGCTACGGGCCGGGCGCCTTCAAGCTCGACTACGCTCTCGCCGGGCCGATCCCCTGGACGGCGCCCGCGTGCGCGCGCGCCGCGACGGTCCACCTGGGCGGTACTCTGGGCGAGATCGAGGTCTCCGAGCACGCGCCCTGGCGCGGTGAGCATGCGGAGCGGCCCTTCGTCCTCCTCGCCCAGCACACGCTCTTCGACCCGACCCGGGCTCCGGACGGCAAGCACACGGCCTGGGCGTACTGCCACGTCCCGAACGGCTCGGGAGTGGACATGACCGAGCGGATCGAGGCGCAGATCGAGCGGTTCGCACCCGGCTTCCGGGAGCTCGTCCTCGCGCGCCACGCGATGGGACCGGCCGAGCTCGAGCGACGTAACCCGAATCTCGTCGGCGGCGATCTGAACGGCGGCGCCTCCGATCTCGGGAGCCTCCTCTTCCGCCCGGTGCCCAGCCTCCTGCCCTACAGGACCCCCGCGGGAGGCGTCTGGCTCTGTTCGGCCTCGACGCCGCCCGGCGGGGGCGTGCACGGAATGTGCGGCCACCTGGCCGCGCGGGCCGCGCTTGGCTAGGAGACGTCGCCGCAGGCGACGTAGGTCTCGACGTCCTCCTCCGAGGCGTGGGCGTTGATGGCGTACTCGCCGCTCTGAAGCTCCTCGACGGAGATGTCGACCGTCGTCTCGGATGTGCCGTCCTCGAGGTTCTCGAGCGGGAAGGCGGGCTGTGGATCGATCTCCGCGCACGTGCCTTCGTGGATGTGGACGGGCTGCGGCACGTCCGGCGGGTTCGAGAGCTCGAGCGTCACCGTGGTCTGACCCTCGCCGGCCGCCGCGAGGGTGGCCGTTCCCGACTGGCCCGAGTCGTTCTGCTCGGAGAGCTCGATCTCGACCGCTCCCTCGCCCGCGTCGCCTTCGTCGTCGTCGCCGCCGCACCCTGCGGCCACGAGGCTGAGTGCTCCGACGGCGAGCAGGATGGCGAAGCCGATTCGCTTGGGCATGTACGACCTCCTGGGATTGCTTGTCGCTTCCCGGTTCGGTGCGGAGGCCGTTTCGGTTTGGGCTACACCTAGGACTGCTTGGCGCGGAGCGAGGCCTTGTGGGCCCGCTTCTTCTCCTGGTAGGCCTCGAGGGCCTCGGGGGAGTCGACGTCCCCCAGCGTCGGGTAGGCCGGCGCGACCTCCTCCCATCCCGGTGGCCGTACGCCGAAGCGCTTCCCGAGGATGGCGATGAGCGACCGCGCCTTCATCGGGCCGATGCCGGGCAGGTCGAGCAGGCGCCGCTCCAGCTCCTGCCCCGTCTCCGCCCCGGTCCAGACGCGGGCGGCGTCGCCGTCGTACTCGCTCGCGATCGCGGCGCAGAGCTCCTGCGTGCGCCGGGCCATCGCGCCCGGAAAGCGATGCAGCGCGGGTCGCTCCCGAAAGGCCGCTTCGAGCTCGCCGGGATCCATGCCGGCGATCGCGTCGGCCTCGAGCGAGCCGAGGCGCCGCCGGAGCTCGAGCGGCCCCGAGAACGCCTTCTGCACGCTCACCTGCTGGTCGAGAACGAAGCCGACGAGGAGCGCGAGCGGCTCCTCCGCGAGCAGTCGGTCGGCCTCGGCGTCGCCGGTGAAGTGGAGCCGCTCGGGACGTGTGACCGCCACGGCCCGATCCTACTCCTCGAGGTCGCCCACGGGTATCGGCGCGCACGCGACCGAGACGTCGAGCTCCGCCTCCGACTTGTGCGCGTGGACGATGAGGTCGCCCCGGCGCAGCTCCTCGAGCGGCACAGGGACGGTCGTCTCCGACGCGCCTTCCACGAGGCTCTCGAGCGGAGCGACCACGTCGCCGATGTCGTCGCACGTCCCGTCGTGGACGTGCGCCGGCTGGGGCTCCGCCGGCGCGCTTGCGAGCGCGATCACGATGGTCGTCTGGCCCTCGTCCGCCGGCGTCAACGTCGCGCTGCCGGACTGCCCGGAGCCGTTCTGCTCGGCGAGCCGAAGCTCGAGCCCGGCCTCGTCGCCGCCGCCGCAGGCCGGCAGCGCCAAGAGGAGAGCCGTGACGAGAAGGAGCGGTCCCGGAGCGCCTCGCATCACCTCTCAGTAGGGCGGGCGGAGCAGGTCGGATTGCGCGCGCTAGGCTGGAAGGCGTGGAACCTCTCGCCCCCTTCAGCCCTGCCGTCCGCGAGTGGTTCGAGCGCACGTTCGACGCGCCCACCCCGGCGCAGGAGCGCGGGTGGCCGGCCATCGCCTCGGGCAAGCACACGCTGATCCAGGCGCCCACCGGCTCGGGGAAGACGCTGGCCGCCTTCCTCTGGGCGCTCGACGAGGCGAGGCCGGGCGAGGGGACGCAGGTGCTCTACGTGAGCCCGCTGAAGGCGCTCAACTACGACGTCGAGCGCAACCTGCGAGGGCCGCTCGCCGGGATCGGCTCCCGGCTCTCGGTGGCCGTCCGAACGGGCGACACTCCGCCCAAGGAACGGGCGGCGATGCTGAGGACGCCGCCCGACCTCCTCATCACTACGCCGGAGTCCCTCTTCCTCATGCTCACTTCGCGCGCGCGCGAAATCCTCAAGACGGTCCGGGTCGTGATCGTGGACGAGGTGCACGCCGTCGCCGGCTCCAAGCGGGGCGCTCACCTCGCGGTGAGCCTGGAGCGGCTCGAACGGCTCACGGCGAAGCCGTTCCAGCGAATCGGCCTCTCTGCGACGCAGCGGCCTCTCGACGAGATCGGCCGGTTCGTCTCGGGCGGGCGTCCGACCGAGCTGGTCGACGCGGGACGGGCCAAGGAGCTCGACCTCCGAGTGGTCGTCCCCCTCGAGGACATGCGCGAGCCGGGGGAGGGCAGCTCGATCTGGCCCTCGATCTACCCGGCGCTGCTCGAGCTCGTCGAGGGTCACCGCTCGACGATTGTCTTCGTCAACAACCGGCGCCTGGCCGAGCGTCTCGCCCTGCGGCTGAACGAGCTCGCTGAGCGGGAGATCGCCCGTGCCCACCACGGCTCCCTCGCGCGCGAGCAGCGGGTCGAGGTGGAGGAGCTCCTGAAGAAGGGGGAGATCCCGGTCCTCGTCGCCACCTCTTCGCTCGAGCTCGGGATCGACATGGGGGCGGTCGATCTCGTCGTCCAGGTGGAGTCTCCCAAGTCGGTCGCGCGCGGCCTCCAGCGCGTGGGCCGCGCGGGGCATCGCCTGGACGAGGCCTCGAAGGGCCGGATCTTCCCCAAGTTCCGGGCCGATCTCCTCGAGAGCGCCGTCGTCGTGCGCCGAATGCTCGACGGCCAGATCGAGGAGACGAAGATCGTCAGGAACCCATTGGACGTCCTGGCTCAGCAGATCGTCGCGATCTCCTCGCAAGAGGAGATCGCGATTGAAGATCTCCACGACCTCGTCCGCCGCTCCTATCCCTTCCGCGACCTCTCGCGGCAGCAGCTCGAGAACGTCCTCGACATGCTCGCGGGCCGCTACCCGTCGGAGGAGTTCGCCGAGCTGCGTCCGCGGATCGTCTGGGACCGCGTCGGCGGCCTGGTGCGCGGGCGCGAGGGCGCGCGCCGGCTCGCCGTCACGAACGCCGGGACGATCCCCGACCGCGGCCTCTTCGGCGTCCACCTCGTCGACGGCGGCGGACGCGTCGGCGAGCTCGACGAGGAGATGGTCTACGAGGCCCGCGCCGGGCAGACCTTCCTGCTCGGAGCCTCCACCTGGCGGATCGAGGAGATCACGCGCGACCGCGTGCTGGTCTCGCCGGCTCCCGGCGTTCCGGGCCTCGTGCCCTTCTGGAAGGGTGAGGGGGTCGGCCGCCCCTTCGAGCTCGGCGAGGCGATCGGCCGCACGGGCCGCGAGCTCGTCGCTCTCGACGACGAGCGCGCTCTCGAGCGCCTGACGGGCGAGCACCTCCTGGACGAGAAGGCGGCGCAGAACCTGCTCACGTTCCTCCGCGAGCAGGAGGCCGCCACGGGCGCGCTCCCCTCTGACCGCACCGTCGTCGTCGAGCGCTTCCGCGACGAGATCGGCGACTGGCGCCTCTGCATCCTCACCCCGTTCGGCGGGCGAGTGCACGCGCCCTGGTCGCTCGCCCTCGCCGCGCGCCTGCGCGAGTCGCTCGGGATCGAGGTGAACGCGATCTGGTCGGACGACGGCGTCGCGCTCCACCTCCCCGACGCGGACAGCCCGCCCCCGCTCGACGAGGTGCTGATCGGTCCCGAGGAGCTTGAGGAGCTCGTCGTCGCCGAGGTGGGCGGGACGGCGCTCTTCGGCGCCCGCTTCCGCGAGAACGCGGCTCGCGCGCTCCTGATCCCCCGCAGGCGGCCGGGGCAGCGCACGCCGCTCTGGCAGCAGCGCCTGAAGGCGCAGGGCCTCCTCCAGGTCGCTCGCCGGTACGCCGACTTTCCGGTCGTCCTCGAGACCTACAGGGAGTGCCTCCAAGACGTCTTCGACCTGCCCGCGCTTAGGGGCCTGCTCGCGGCCCTGCGGGAACGGCGGATCGACCTCGTCGACGTCGAGACGTCGAGCGCCTCGCCCTTCGCTTCCTCGCTCCTCTTCGACTACGTCGCCACGTACATGTACGAGGACGACACGCCCCTGGCCGAGCGGCGCGCGCAGGCGCTCGCGCTCGACCGCGACCTCCTCAAGGAGCTCCTCGGCCAGGAGGAGCTTCGGGACCTGCTCGACAGCTCCGCCGTCGACCAGGTGGAGAGGGAGCTCGCAGGCAGTCCGCGGAGCCCGGACCAGCTCCACGATCTCCTTCTGCGGAGGGGCGACCTGCGAGCACGAGAGCTGGACGAGGCGCTCGCGGCGCCCCTGGAGGCGGAGCGTCGCGCGGTGCGCGTTCGCGTCGCGGGCGAGGAGCGGCTGATCGCGGCCGAGGATGCCGGCCGCTACCGCGACGCCTTCGGCGTCATGCCGCCGTCCGGCCTTCCGGACGCCTTCCTCGAGGGCGGGGAGGGATCGGTCGCGTGGATCCTGCGCCGCTATGCGCGCGGTCGCGGGCCGTTCACGACGGAGGAGGTCGCGTCGCGCTTCGGCCTTCCGCACGACCGCGTCGAGAGCGAGCTCGGCTCCCTCGACCTCGTCCGCGGCGAGCTCCGGCCGGGGGGGACCGAGCGTGAGTGGTGCGACCCGGACGTCCTCCGCCGCCTCCGCCGGGCGAGCCTCGCCGCCCTGCGCAAGGAGGTCGAGCCCGCCGGCCAGGGGGCGCTCGGGCGCTTCCTGCCGGCCTGGCACGGGATCGATCGGCGCGCGAGCCTGCGGGAGGCTCTCGTGCCGCTGCAGGGAATCGCGCTGCCCGTGCCGCTCTGGGAGAGCGACGTGCTCCCGCGGCGGGTGCCGGGATACCAGCCCGCCTGGCTCGATCAGCTCTGCGCCTCCGGCGAGGTCGCGTGGATCGGCGCAGGGCTCGAGCGGGTTGCGCTCTACTTCCGCGAGGACGCCGCGGCGCTGGGGCGACCGGCTGCGCTGCCCCCGCCCGACGGCGAGGCGCACGCCCTGATCCGCGCGGCGCTCACGCGCGGCGCCCTCTTCTGGTTCGACGTGCTCCACGAGACCGGGCTCGAGGCCGAGTTCGCCCTCGGAGCGCTCTGGGACCTCGTCTGGGCGGGCGAGGTGACGAACGACGCCTGGCAGCCTCTGCGGGCCGAGCGTCGTTTCGCGACCCCGCGTGCCGAGCGAAGACCGCGGCGATTCTCCCGTGCGCGCGCGAATGCGATCACGGCCACGCAGGGCCGCTGGACCACGACTGCGCCGCTCTTCGGAGGTGATTCCGATCCGCGGGCGCTCGCCGAGCTCCTCCTCGAGCGCCAGGGGATCGTCACGCGCGACGGCGTGCGGGCCGAGGGCGTGCGCGGCGGCTACGCGCCGGTCTACCGAGAGCTCCGGCGCCTGGAGGTGCTCGGGGTCTGCCGCCGCGGCTACTTCGTCGAAGGGCTCGGCGGAGCGCAGTTCGCACTGCCGGGCGCGGTCGAGCGCCTGCGCGAGCGGCCGGAGAGGGAGATCCCGCTCGTGCTCGCGGCCGCCGACCCCGCGCAGCCCTACGGTGCCGGGCTCCCGTGGCCGAAGCGGGCGGGGGCGAGAGCCGCGAGAGTGGCAGGCGCGTACGTCGTCCTTCTGGGCGGGGAGGCGGCGCTCTTCGTCGAGCGGGGCGGCCGCTCGCTCGTGCCGCTGCGAGAGCCTGACGAGGCCTGGCTGCGCCCGGCGCTCGAAGCCGTCGTCGAGCACGTGCACCGGGCGGGCCCGAAGCGTCTCGCGGTGGAGCGCTTCGACGGGGAACCGGTCGGCGAGACGGCGCTCATGCCGCTCCTCGTCGAGGCCGGCTTCCTGGCCGGCCCCCGCCGCGCCGTTCTGCGCGCGTGACCGACAGAGACGTCGACGTCCTGCTCGAGGCGCAGCGGCGAAGCTACGAGCGGGCCGGCGAGGGACTTCGCCGCTCCTGGCCGCCGGAGAGCGCGCTCGGCGCGGACGACCTTCGGAGCATCCTCGCCGAGCTCGTCTACGGCGTCCTGGCCACGGCGCGGCCGGACGGCCGCGCGCACGCGTCGCCCGTCGCGTTCTCCGTCGACGACGGGGCCTTCTGGGTGGCCACCGTGACCGGCGTGCGCCTGCGCAACCTGCGCGCCGTCCCGTGGGCGTCGCTCGTCCTCTCGGAGGGCCAGCGAGGCGGGGCTCACCGGGCGCTGACGGCGGAGGGGCCCGTGCGGCTGCACGAGGACGCCGCCTTCGCGGCCGCCCGCGCCCGGCTCGACGAGGACTGGGTCGCCCGCCACGGCCACGCTCCGTCCTGGGCCACGTCGTTCGTCGAGCTGCGGCCCGAGCGGCTGTTCTCACACCGGCAGCGTCGTGCCTGAAGGCGACTCCCTCCACCGCGTGGCCGAGCGCGTTCGCGCGCTCGAGGGCGAGGTCGTCGCGGCGGAGGCGCCCCACCCGCGGGCGGCCATGCTCGGGATCGCCGAGCGCATCGACGGACGTCGCCTGGAGCAGGTCGAGGCGGTCGGCAAGAATCTCCTCCTCACGTTCGAGGGCGGGCTCGTGCTGCGCAGCCACCTGCGCATGCGCGGACGCTGGCGCGTCCAGCCGGTGGGCTCCCGTCCGTTCGGGACGCCCTGGCTCGTCCTGCGCGGCCGCGCGGCGCAGGCCGTCCTCTGGAACGGGCCGGTGCTCGAGCTGGGCGAGCGGCGCCCGCCGCGTGTCGCCCGCCTTGGCCCGGACATCATGGACGCGCCCGCCGACCTCGACACGATGGTCGCGCGCTTCCGCGCCGCAGACCAGTCGCGGGAGCTCGGCGAGGCCCTGCTCGACCAACGGCTTGTTGCCGGGATAGGAAACATGTGGAAGGCGGAGGCGCTCTGGGCGGCGAGCGTCTCTCCGTGGCTTCGCCTTCGAGACGTTCCCGACGCCGTCCTGCGCGGCGCTCTGGGAGAGGCTGCGGGGGCCATGCAGGAAGGCCGCCCGCGGCGGAAGGTGTACCGCCGCGCCGGTCGTCCTTGCGGTCGCTGCGGGACGCCGATCGCGTCGCGCGCCCAGGGCGACGACGCGCGCACGGCGTACTGGTGCCCCACGTGTCAGGCAGGAACCGGGCCGGCCGGCGCGTAACCGTTGGCGTGCCCGCCGCCTCCCGCTCGCCGGAGCTCTTCCGCGCCCTCCGCGCGTTTTGCCTGGGCGCCTTCTTCGACCTCGGGCTCGAGCTGGAGCGCGGGGCCGACATCCCCGTGGCGCTCGAGGAGCACGCCGGCCCCAACCGTCCCACGCTCTACGAGTACCGCCCGCTCGTCGGCTCTTTCGTGGAGGAGCGCGCCGGGCGGCTTGCGCTCCGCGAGGACGCGCGCGAGGCGCTCACCGTGCTCAAGGAGGAGCCCGCAGCCGGGATCTTCGCCCGCGCGCACGCGGACGAGCGCGTGGGGGAGGACGAGGCGCTCCGGCGCACGATCCTCGTCCCCCTCCTCGTTGCGACGGCGGAGGCCTGCGGCGACTTCGACTGGGACGACGCCGCCTTCGAGCGAGCCTACGCGGGGCTCGAGCGCTCCCTCTTCGGCGACCGGCGCGCGTACGCCGCCGTGGCTCCCCTCGTCGGTGTGACTGCCGGGGCGACCGTCGAGCTCGGTCACGGCGTCCGCGTTCGCCCCGCGGCAGTCGGCGAGCTCACTGCGGCCTGGCCGGAGGCGCGCCGCCTCTTGCCGCGCGACTTCGGGCGCGAGGTCGACAGGACGCTCGTCCTGGAGCTCGAGGGCGAGCTCGAGGCGACCGCCTGCGTCGTTCCCGACGCTCCGGGCGAGTTCGGGCGGGCGGTCAGCGCCCTCCGGCTCGCCACCCCGGGTGCGGTGGCCGCCGGCCCCGTGGTCTTCGAGCGGCTCGACTGGCGCCCGTACGGCGTCAGGCCGATGCCGGCGACGGCGGCCCAGGCGCCCCCCGGCGAGCCGACGCGTCTCGACCCCTTTCGCGCGCCGCTCGTCGCCGAGCTGCAGACGAGGCTTGCGGACGCGCCCGCCGAGCTGCTCGAGGCGCTCGACCGCTGGGAGCTCGCCCTGTTCCACGAGGGATCGCACCGCTCGGACGAGCTTCGCGAGGCGCTCGAGGCCCTGCTCGGCTGTGATGAAGGGCCCTGGGCGGCCGCCATGCGCGCGGCCGTGCTCCTGGGCGAGACCGCGCGGGAGCGCGAGGAGCTGCTCGTCGCCCTTCGCGCGCTCTTCGACGGGGACGGTCCCGGCGCCCGGGCCGAGGACGCCGTCCGCCGCGCGCTCGTGGAGACGCTCATGGAGGGTTCGCGCGAACGTCTCTCGGCCGCCCTGGACGAGGCTCTCCTCGGGCTGCGCCCTCGGCCGCAAGTGACGAGCGCCGCCCGCGTGATCGCCGCCGGATGAGCGAGCCTGAGCTGGCGCGGCGCCGGCGCTGTCGCGCGCTCCAGCTCGCCATCGCCCTCGGCATCTTCCTGCCGATCCTTCAGCCGAGCTGGATCACGCTCGGGTCGGCGGTCGCCGGCATCGCAGTCCTCGCTTTCGTCTATCGGCGCGAATGTCGTCACGAAACCGAGGACGACTCGGCTCACTAAGGCACACACCTGCGCGTCTCTCGCCGCTAGCGTCGACCCATGGACGAGGAGCGGAGGGTGAGCGAGCGGCTCGAACGGATCGCGGCGCTTCGGCGCTGGAAAGCCCCTGAGGGGGCGCTGTTGGCCGAGCTCCGCGGGCTGTTGGAAGATGGGGAGGCCCTGCTCGCGGCTGAGACGGCCGGCTCGAACGGCGCCACCCGCACGCTCGAGCGGACGCCCGATCCCTCGGCGGAAGCACCGAGGTGATGCCGAGGGTGTGACGGAACCCTCCATATAATCGCGCCGCATGCCGCGTTACGGGCCGCCGGACGCCTTCGAGACGCCGCGCTTCTCCGGCCCGCGGACGTTCATGCGCCTGCCATACGTGCGCGATCTCGACGGCGTCGACGCCGC
>JBOHAD010000079.1:0-10246 GCA_050697555.1 Gaiellaceae bacterium
CGGGAGGCAGGGCCGTGCTGAAGACGGCCGCGCTCGAGAAGGCGGACTTCGGGGACGAGCGATTCGACAAGGTCTTCGCCTTCAACGTCGCGCCCTTCTGGCATCAGCCGAAGGAGGCGCTGGGGATCGTCCGGCGGCATCTCGCCCCCGATGGAGCGGTCTATCTCTTCTGGGACGCTCGCCACACGCAGCCAGGCCGAGCTCGCGACCTGGCCGACCAGCTGAGCGAGAGGATCCGGCTGGCCCAGTTCTCCGTGAACCAAGTGCTGGTCAAGGACCTGCGCCCGGTTCCCGCGGTTTGCGTGATCGGGCGGCCCTAGGCGCGCTGCTATGGCCGACGGGTGATGCGGACGCACAGGGATACGAGGCCGATAGAGGCTCGGGCGGCGAGCACGTACGAGCACTGGGTCGGCTCCGAGGGGCTCAGCTTCCGGGGGCGCGACGACGCCGAGCGGCTCGGCGACGTCGTCAAGTTCCACTGGGGCGGTCGACAAGGACGGCGAGGCGTTCGCAGTCGGGCTCAACTCCCTCGTCCTCGCCGCGGACGGCCGGATCGAGCGCGACTACACGTTCGTCGAGAGTTAGGCGTTCGCGGCACTCCTTCGTTTCGACCAGCGGGGGCGCGTAGCTTGTGCGGCGGTCCCCGCGCCACCGGTCCACGACGCTGTCCTGGAGGTTGACGATGCATCAGACGGTCCACTCGTTCCGCACGCCTGTCGGCGTCGTTGCGTCGGCGCCGGCCTCATGACGACGGTCGAGGCCAACGGCGTCACGCTCGGGGTCGAGCACTTCGGCGACGCGGCGGCGCCGCTCGTTCTGCTCGCGGGCGGCACGACCATGCTCTCCTGGCCCGACGCGCTCTGCGAGGCGCTCGCGCGCGGCGGGCGCCACGTCGTGCGCTACGACCTGCGCGACTGCGGTGCGTCGACCACCGTCAATCCCAAGGCTCCGGCGTACACGCTGCGCGATCTCGCAGCCGACGCCGCGGCGCTCGCCCGCGAACTCGACGACCGGCCGGCGCACCTGGCGGGCATCGGCGTCGGCGGGATGGTCGCCCAGGTCGCCGCGCTCGACCACCCGGACGCGTTGTCGGCGCTCACGCTCGCCGGAACGCGGCCCGTCGCTCCAGGCCGGCTCGACGACGACCTTCCTGACCATGACGCGGCGACGATGGGCCGGCTGTTCTCGCGCTCGATGCCCGACTGGTCCGACCGCGCGGCCGTGGCGGAGTTTGCCGCCGGACGCGCGGAGATCCTCGGCGATGACCCCGCCGCCGCGCGCACGACCGCCGAGCGCATCTGGGACCGCACGCCCGGCACGGAGCCCGCGGTTCAGATGGCCAACCAGCTGGGCATGGTGTTCTCCAAGCTCGACTGCAAGCCGCGCTGGCGCGAGCGCCTGCCCGAGCTCGCGATCCCGGCGCTCGTGGTGCACGGTAGCCGGGACCAGTTCTTCCCTGTCGGCAACGGCGAGGCGCTCGCGCGCGAGATCCCCGGTGCGCGGCTGCTCGTGCTCGAACGGGCCGCGACCGCGATCCCCGATGTGGTCGCCAGTGAGGTCGCCGCGGCGATGCTCGAGCTCTAGGCGCTCACGGTCCCGGCGCCAACAGCAGGAGGCCGCGACAGGAGAGCTGTACTCATATTAGGCAACAAAGGATGGAGCCTTGATGGAGCCCAGCGGTCGCAACCCGTGGCAACCGGTGGCAAATGGGACGGCCGCAAGAACGGCTCAAACAGGCGAAAACCGTTGCCGCGGTTTGCGACCGGTTGCCTGAGACGTTCATGGTAAAGAGGAGGTCACCACAGCGTGGCCGGCTGTGTTGCCTGATCCGACACCAGCCCGACTACACACGCACTACACAGGCTCTGGCGGGTGGTAGCCGGTCAGAGCCGGTTCGGCGCGGTACGAAATGCCTGCTCTACCCGGTAAATCCGGGCGCGAGCCGACTGTGTCGGTTGAGCTCGTACCGGCCTGTCACGCCGGAGGTCGCGGGTTCGAGTCCCGTCGCTCCCGCTTCTTGAAGTGCCTGCAAATGGGCAGGTTGCGTTGTCTCATCAGACGGTGCTGCTCCCTTCGTGGCCCAATCCCGTGGCCCAAACGATTGGCTCAAAATGCCTGCAAATAGCCATTTCCACGAGCGATCTTGTGCCCGGCCGCACGAACATGGTCGGATCAGGCGGATATGTGCCCTGACGCGCCGTCGCGTCGTAAGTCCGATCGGCGACCCGATCCTTGAGACCCAGGCGGGCTCGGGATCGACATTTCGCAGGAGTTCCCCAAGCCGCTCGCGGACGAGGTCGTGCAGGCGGCCGACGTCGTGATCTCGTCCCACCGGATGACTCCGCCGCGGAGAGCAGAGGTTCGTCCTAGTGGTCTGGCTCGCGCCCACGTATGCGGTGTGCCGACACACGCGCCCCTCCGCAGAAAGCAGGCGCGAGTTCGGCATCGGCGCGGACGACTGCGTCTCGTCCAGAGCAGCGTTCTGCGCCTAACTCCGCGGGTTCCCTCCTTTGAGACCCGAGCGAGCGTCTCCGACCGCACACGTAAGGCCCGCATCGTCGCCCCAAGCGAGGTGCCGATGCCGGAGCTCCGGCTTCATTCTGTCGGGATCTCGAGGCCAGCCTTGACCACCCGGTACACGGGGAACGTGTCGAATCGCTTGAGGCCCGGTGCGTCCATGACCAGGTCCTCGACGACGTCGCGCAGCTCGTTCATTCCGCGCGCGGCGAAGAGCACGGCGTAGTCGTACTCGCCGGCCAGGTCGTAGCACTGCTGGACTGCGGGAGAGGCTGAGAGTTGCTCCTGAAGCGCCGTATGGCGCCTGGTTGACTCGTGCTCCAGCGTAACCATCACAAGGGCCAGCACGACGTCTGGGAATGCGGCCGAGTTGAGCACTGCGACCTCGCGCTCAATCAGGCCCGCCTTCTGGAATCGGCTGATCCGGCGCTGCACGGCGCTGGTGGAGAGCCCGACCTGCTGGCCGAGGTCAAACAGGGTCGTCGAGGCGTGGCGCTGCAGCACTGCGAGGAGCGCGTGGTCGATCGTGTCCAGTTCGGGCCGGCGCGCGGGCACGCAAACAATTTGCGTGTGGACGGGCAAATTGTCAAACGGTTCCAGGCGTCGATCCCTAGGGTGTTCGGCATCTCAGCGAGCCGCGACAGCAAGGTACGTGGCGCGATCGCCGTCCTGGTCTACGAGGACATCCCGGCCGCGCACGACTATCTCGTGCGCGTGGTCGGTTTCGGCGCCGGCCGTGTCGATCGGGACGACGAGGGGGAGCCCGTCCACGGCGAAGTCCAAGCCGGCGAATGCGTCATCTACCTGCACCGGGTGGCACCCGAGTACGGCGTCGCGTCCCGGGCGAGCCTCGGCGCGGATACCGCGGGGGTGGACGTGACCGTCGAGAACGTCGACTCCCACCACGCCCACGCCAAGGCGCAGGGCGCGACGATCGTCTACCCGCCGGCCGACATGCCCTACGGCTTCAGGGAATACGGAGCCCGCGACCTGGAGGGATGGCTCTGGTCCTTCATGGCTGCCCCCGGCAACGGGTGATGCCGCACCCCCCGCTCCTTGCAGCTCTCCCCGACGGGCGCTCGAGGGTGTCCATTTCCTCGGCCGCCGTTCGTCTTCAAGGCGACCATTCCGAGTCGGCGCCTCGGCGGCGTCGATCGAGCCAGCGCGAGAGGAAGGAGACTCGCATGCGCAAGCTAAGCGCCTGGGAGTACGTGACGCTCGACGGCGTCATCGAAGCTCCCGAGAACTGGGTCATGGCCGACGACGAGATGTTCGAGGAGCAGACCGCCGGCTACGCAGCCTCGGACGCGCTTGCTGCTGGGGCGACGGACCTACGCAATCTTCGTCGCCTCGTGGCCTCAGCGGGGAAGCGATGTCGCGAATGCCGACTGGATGAACAACACCCAGAAGTACGTCGCGTCGTCGACTCTCGAGTTGCCCGAATGGCAGAACACGACGGTGCTGGACGGCGACGTCAGCGAGGCGGTCTCGCGGCTCAAGCAGGAGGACGGCGAGACGATCACGCTCAACGGAAGCGCCACTCTGCTGCGCTCGCTGCTCAGCGCAGGGCTTGTCGATGAGCTGCGGCTCTTCCTGCATCCGGTCGTGTTGGGTTCCGGGCACCGCCTGTTTGAGGGCGGCGAGGATCTCGGCGCGTTCCAGCTCGCTGAAAGCCATGCGTACGACACCGGCGTTGTCTCGCTCACCTACAACCCGACCGAGGGCTGATGCCAGCCCAGGAGGGAGCTCGAAGAATGAAGCGATTCCTGCTGCTCTACAAGGGACCGTCCACGCCCCCGGAGGCAACGCACGAAGGCTGGCCAGAGTGGTTCGCGGGGATCGGCGATGCACTCGTCGAAGTGGGCTCGCCGATGAAGGACGGGTTCGTCCTGCATCCCGACGGGTCGACGAGCGACGACGCGACCGGCCTGAGGGGCTACGGCCTCATTCAGGCCGCGAACAGAAGCGAGGCGCTCGACCTGCTGCGCGACCACCCGCTGCTGTCGCTCGGCGAGTGGGTGATCGAAGTGTTCGAAGTGCCGAGGCGCTAGGGGCCCGGCACAAGAGAGGAGGAATGAAATGAAGCCGAACAGCATCTCCGGGATCACCTGCTACGTCGAGGACCTCGCGAAGACGGCCGAGTTCTACGACGTCCTTGGCTTTCGGCGGGGCAAGGAGGAGCCGGATCGGTCGACATTCTACGTCAACTGGTTCTTCATGACCTTCATCGCCCAGGGTCAGGAGGATGACGCGGAGCTTCGGAAGGACGCCGAGCTTCCCGCCAAGGGATCCGGGCTGCTCATCAACATCAAGGTCGACGACATCGACGACTTCCACAGGGCTGCGGTCAAGGCGGGACTGCATCCCGCCGGGGAGCCTGAGGTCCGGTCCTCGGGCAACCGGGAGTTCGTCCTCCGCGATCCCGATGGCTACAAGCTCGCGTTCTTTCAGAAGAAGTGAGGAGCGAGCAGGCCCGTGGAGATCAAGAGGATCCTTCCATACGCCCACGGCGGTGATCTCGCTGCGTCGCGCGAGTTCTACGTCGAGGTATTCGGGCTCGAGGTGGCGATGGAAGATCCCGTGCTCGGGCTCAGGTCACCGGCAAATCCGACGGCTCAGGTCCTCGTTCCCCCACCCGGCATGGAGGACCCACAGCCGCGATTTGGCGTCGATGTCGGTGAGGCGGCGGCGGTCGATGCCGCTCACGCCGAGGCGGTGCGACGCGGGTTGCACGTCGTCTATCCGCTCACCGACGAGCCATGGGGAGTTCGCCGGTTCTTCGTCGAAGACCCAGGCGGCACGGTCATCAACGTGCTCGCGCACATCGACTCGTCGTGAAGTCGACTCGGAAGGCGAGACTATGAGGATCGTCGTCATCAACCACTTGACGCTCGATGGCGTCATGCAAGGGCCAGGCCGCGCCGACGAGGACACGCGCGACGGGTTTGAGCACGGTGGCTGGTCGATCGAAAACATCGACGACGTGATAGGTACCGCGTTGGGCGAGCGCATGGCCGAGAGCAGCGGCCTCTTGTTCGGCCGCCGAACGTACGAGGACCTGCTGGCCTACTGGAACACACAGGAGAGCCCGTTCAAGGATGCGCTCAACATGGCCCGCAAGTACGTCGCCTCGCGCACGCTTCGGGAGCCGCTCCCTTGGCCGAACTCGAGCTTGCTCGAGGGCGATGTCCCCAACGCCGTCGCGGGGCTCAAGAACGAGCCGGGAAAGGAGCTGCAGATCATGGGCAGCGGCGAGCTGATCCGATCACTGATGCCACGGGGACTCATCGACGAGTACCTGCTGATGATCCATCCGCTCGTCCTTGGGTCAGGGCGACGTCTCTTCAGCGACGGCATTCCCACGTCCCCGCTCCACCTCGTGGACGCCAAGCCGACGACCACGGGCGTCCTGCTCGCCACCTACCAGCCCGGGGATTGAAAGAAGACACCGAAGGGAGCAGACGGGATCCCGGAGGTCCTCTCCGGCCTGGTTGAAGACGACCGCGTTCAGTGCGAAGCAGTAGCTCCCGGCGTTGGCGAGTTCAGTCCCCCTGCTCGTACTCGTCGTGCAGGTTCCACCACAGGTAGGGCGGTGTCTGCGGGTAGCCCTCCGGCGAGTCCTCCCACTCCTCCTGGCGCCCGAGCGCCGTGATGTCGAGGTAGCTCCATGTGCTACCCATCGCTTCGTCGCCGCGGTTGTTGATGAAGTAGGTGCGGAAGATCCGGTCGCCGTCGCGGATGAAGGCGTTGGTGCCGTGCCACTCGTCGACGCCGAAGTCGGCGTCGAAATCGTCCGTCAGCGTGTACCAGGGGATCTGCCAGCCCATGCGCGCCTTCCAGCGCTCGATGTCCGGCTGCGGGGCGCGCGAGACGAACGCGAGGGTCGTGTCGCGCGCGTTCAGATGGGCGAGGTGGGCGACCTGGTCGGCGAGGAACGAACAGCCCCCGCAGCCTGCTTCGGGAAACCGCTTCATCCCTGGGTCGTAGAAGAAGCGGTAGACGATGAGCTGACGGCGTCCCTCGAAGAGGTCGAGCAGGCTCACGGGCCCGTCCGGGCCTTCGAAGCGGTAGTCCTTCTCCACAGCCATCCACGGCATCCGCCGCCGCTCGGCGGCCAGCGCGTCACGGGCTCGCGTGAGCGCCTTCTCCTTCACCAGCATCTCCTCGCGCGCGGCGTCCCATTCCTGGTGCGAAACGATCGGCGGTGTGTCCATCTCAGCCTGTCCTCCTTCAGGTACTCGTCGCGGATCTCCCACTGCGGGGGCTCGAACGAGTTGCCTCGTGCCTGCCAACTCGAAGAACGGCGGCCACGTCTCACGGTAGGCGTCGATGGCGCGGACGCCTTCATACGGTGACGGCACATCGAGCAAGACGATCCTTCAACGCAAGGAGGGTACAAAACGGGTATGTCAGCTCGGGCACGGGCGGGCACGCCCGTCCACCCGCGGTCACGGTGAAAAGGGCCACTTTCCAGCGAGATCATGCCCGGGCGTGCCCGCGCGTGGACGCCTGTCCGTTAGTCGTCGTTCTCTCGTAATGAGGGGGTCCCCGGTTCGAGTCCGGGCGTTTTTTGGCCCATTCGGGGATGCTTGCTGCCGGCGGCTCCGCCCTGGCGGCTCCCGGCGGCATCATTCGGGTGAAGGATGCGGAGATGACGGTTGTCGAGGAGCTGAGCCGGCGCCTCGCGGACGGCGAGGTCGTCGTCATCGACGGGGGCATGGGAACCGAGCTTCAAGCCCGCGGGGTGCCCATGGACGACGAAGCCTGGAGCGGCGTCGCCAACCTCACGCACGACCACGTCGTCCAAGAGATCCACGAGGACTACATCCGCGCGGGGGCGGATGTCATCATCGCCAACACGTACGCGGCCGCCCGGCTGCCGCTGGAGCGGGCCGGGTACGGCGATCGGGTCGTGGAGGCGAACCGGCGCGCCGTTCGGGCGGCGCTAGAGGCGCGTGACCGCGTGGCCGACCGGCCGATCGCCATCGCCGGCTCGATGTCCTTCGCGGCGGCCGAGGACGTCGTCCGGCCGGGGCCGAGGGGGACCGAGCTCCTTGACCACTACCGCGAGCAGGCGTCGGCCCTGACCGAGGCGGGCGTCGACCTGATCGCGCTCGAGATGATCACTTCGCCCAGCTTCGGCAGCCCCGCGTTGGAGGCGGCGGCGGAGACCGGTCTGCCGGTCTGGCTCGGCGTGAGCGTCGAGGTCGCCGTCGACGGCCACGTGCCGATGCTCGACCGGCCAAAGGACGGGCTCAACGAGCTGCTCGAGGCGGTTCTCGGATCGACGGTCTCCGCGGTCACGGTGATGCACTCCGTGATCGAGGCGGTCGAGCCGGCGCTGGATGTCATCGCGCGCCACTGGAGCGGCACCGTAGGCACCTATCCGCACTGCGGCGGCTACAAGCCGCCCGAGTGGATTTCGGGGACATCACACCCGTGGCGTTCGCGAGCGCGTCCGTGAGCTGGATCGATCGGGGCGCGCAGCTTGTCGGCGGCTGCTGTGGGATCCGACCCGAGCACATCCGGGCGCTCGCGGACATGCTCCCCGACGGGCCCCCGGAGGACGCGCGCCGAGCTGGGCGACCTTCTGAAAACCCTTTGGGCCGGTTGGCCCCGCGCGGGCGTCAGCCGGGCTGAATGTTCTTGTTGTTGTGGAACACGTTCTCGGGGTCATACTTGGCTTTCACTTCGGCGAGCCGCCGGTACGTGTCGTCGCCGTAGGCCTCGCGGACGCGGCTCGTGTCATCATCGGAGTCGAGGAAGTTCACGTAGACGCCGGCGCGGTAGGGCTGCAGGGCGTCGAGGAATGTTCGTGCCCACGCGGTCTCCGCAGCGCCGACGGTGTCGTCCTGTTCCGGGAGCCAGGCTGCGTCGATGATGATGTTGTGCTCCACATCGCGCCCCGGGTAGGCCGTGGCCTCCCGAGGGGCTCGGGCTACTGCGCCACCCATGTGGAACATCGCCGCGTACGACCTCGGGGAGGTGGCGTCGTAGGCGTGCTCGGCGACGATGTCGATGACCTCGTCGGACAGGCCGGCGAGGTTCGTGGCCTTCCAGTAGTAGTGCCAGCCGTGGGGGACAGTGTCGTCGATGCCGCTCTGGTGGTCGACGTACCGCGTGGCTCCGACGAGGTCGACGAGTGGCATCCCGAACTGGCGGAGCGCACGGACGGCACGCTCACCGTCCTCGACGGATCCGGCGTAGCAGCTGGCCACCGCGATGGCCGGCCGGAAATGCAGGTCCTCGTCGACCACCGGCAGCGGTGGGATCGTGCCGAGCCTGACGACGCTGCCGAGCTCGTCGGGCGCTTCGGCGGCGAAGTCCCGGTACCAGCGCAGCACGTCGGTGGTGTCGTCGGCCGCCCAGAAGACGGGCCCGGCCATCACGGTCGGGCCGAGGGGATGCAGAGCGAACCGGAACGAGGTGACGACGCCGAAGTTCCCGCCTCCGCCTCGCAGCGCCCAGAACAGGTCGGGATGATCATTGGCCGACGCCCGGATGATCTCGCCCTCGGCGGTGACCACCTCGGCCTCCACGAGGTTGTCGACGGTGAGCCCGTGCTTGCGCATGAGCCAGCCAATGCCGCCACCCAGGCTGAGGCCGCCGACGCCGGTGTGGCCCACGATGCCGCCCGTGGTGGCCAGACCGTGCGCCTGTGTCTCGTGGTCGACATCTCCCCACAGGGCACCGCCTTGCACGAGAGCCGTGCGCTCGACGGGATCAACCGACACGGCGCGCATCGCCGAGAGGTCGATGACGATTCCGTCGTCGCACACCGCGGTGCCGGCCACGTTGTGGCCCCCGCCTCGTACGGCGATCTCGAGGTCGCGGTCGCGGGCGAAGCGCATCGCCGCGACCACATCGGCCACGCCCGTGCAGCGAGCGATGCAGGCCGGATGGCGGTCAATCGTGCCATTCCAGATCCTGCGGGCAGTGTCGTAGCCGGGGCTCGTTGCCAGTAGCAGCTCTCCGCGGAACGATCCGCCGAGCTCGTCGAACGCAATCGCCTCCAGGGGCGGTGCCTGTGGTGTCTGGATAGCGGTCATCTCGTCCTCCCAGCTGTGCTCGATGACGTCCGGGTAGCCACGCGAGCAACGTAGGCTTGCCGTCCCCCGCTGCCTAGTTCTACTTTCGAACCAACCGGTTCGAGTAGCAGACCTGTTGGCCGATCCGCGGCTAGCATGGTGGCGCGATGCGCAGCTACGCGCAGTACTGCCCGGTCGCCAAGGCGACCGAGGTCCTCGGCGACCGTTGGACGCTTCTGATCGTGCGCGAGATGCTCGGCGGCGCGACCGGCTTCAACGAGCTGCAACGCGGCCTCCCAGGGATCTCGCGCTCGGTCCTCACCGACCGCATGCGCGCGCTCGAGCGGGCCGAGGTGATCGAGCGCAGGACGGGCCCCAAAGGCCGCACCCTCGAATATCGCCTCACGCCCGCCGGCCGTGACCTCCAGCCGGTCGTGCAGGCGATCGGCGAGTGGGGGGCAACCTGGTCGTTCACCGAGCCGCGCCCCGAGGAACTCGATCCCGACCTGTTGATCGTCTGGATGGCCCGCCACGTCGATCGCCAGCGGCTCCCACCCAACCGAACCGTGGTTAAGTTCGACTTTCGCGACCCCAAGCGGCGTTACTGGATGGTCCTCGAGCCCTCCGAGGTCTCAGTCTGCCTCCAGCATCCCGGTTTCGACGTCGACCTCGAGGTCATCGTCGACACCACCACGCTCTAC
>JBOHAD010000080.1:0-10246 GCA_050697555.1 Gaiellaceae bacterium
CCGAAGTACGCCCTCTTGGGCCGCACGATGTTGAAGAGCTTGAGGCAGACGGTGGCGACGCCGCGGAAGTGCCCTGGGCGCGCCACGCCCTCCAGCTCGGCGGCGAGCCGCTCGACGTCGACCCAGGACTGGAAGCCCTCCGGATACATCTCCTCCGTGGGCGGGACGAAGAGGTAGTCGACGCCCCATTCCTCGGCGAGTCGCGCGTCCGCCTCCTCGTCGCGCGGGTAGCGCCCGAAGTCCTCCTCCGGCCCGAACTGCGCCGGGTTGACGAAGATGCTCGTGACGAGGACGTCGCACTCGCGCCGCGCGGCGTCGATGAGGGCGCGGTGCCCGCCGTGGAGGCCTCCCATCGTCGGGACGAGCCCGAGCTCGAATCCCGTGCGCACCGGCTCGAGCGCGGCCTCCACGCCGGAGATGCTGCGCAGCGTCCTCACAGAGCCGCCACCGTCGCCGTCGCGTCTGCGAGCGCCCGGTACATCGGCTCGAGCTGCGGGCGGCGGGCGCGGATCTCGGCCAGGTGCCGCTCGACTGTCTCCCAGTCCCCGCGGGCGATCGGGCCCGTGAGCTCGAAGCCGTTCTCGATCGTGCGCCGCATGAGCGGCTCGAGCGCCTCGGGAGGCGCGCCGGCGGCACGGAAGAGTTCCGCGGCCGCCCAGTGGATCGTGACCAGGTAGTTGGAGGCGATCGCGGCGCCCGCGTGGTAGGCCGGGCGCTCCTCGTCGTCGAGCTCGAACGGCTCGAGCCCGAGGACGCGGGCGAGCTCGAACCCGGCCGCGACGGCTTCCCGGCCCTCGCCGCTCACCGCCGCCCAGGCCCCTTCGAGCTGCTCCGGCCCGCGCGCGTGTGTGAAGGTCTGGAGCGGGTGGAGGCTGAACCGGCGCTCGTGCGGGTCGAGCTCGCCGAGCCGGCACGCGCCGCTCGTGTGCGCGACCCACGGCCCCGGCCGGATCGCCCCGGCGACCTCGGCGATCGCGCGGTCCGGCACGCAGAGCAGGACGAGGTCGGCATCGCCGACATCGAGCTCCCGGCCGGTCGTGCGCGTTTTGACACGCTCGGCGAGGCGCGAGGCCACGGCGCTGCCGACGCGTCCCGCGCCGACGACGACGGCTGCCGTGAACTCCATGAGGCTCCAGTTCCGTTGGGGATACCGGGCAAAGTCAGTCTACCCGCGGCCGTGCCAGGATCGCGCCGCCGAGCGACGAGAGCTGAGCCGGTCGGGAGACCTCCGCTCGCTACCCTTGACGGTGCATGCCCGAGAAGGTGAAGAGAACAGAGGAGGAGTGGCGCCGCGAGCTCACGCCCGAGCAGTATCGCGTCCTGCGCGAGAAGGGCACCGAGCGTGCGTTCACCGGCGAGCTCTACGCGACGAGGGAGCCGGGCACCTACCGCTGCGCCGGCTGCGGGGCCGAGCTCTTCCGTTCCGAGACCAAGTTCGAGTCCGGGACGGGCTGGCCAAGCTTCTACGAGCCTGCGAGCCCGGACGCCGTGGAGACGGAGCGCGACTGGAGCCTGCTCGTTCCGCGCACCGAGGTGCTCTGCGCCTCGTGCGGGGGGCATCTGGGGCACGTCTTCGGAGACGGGCCGCACCCGACCGGACAGCGCTACTGCATCAACTCGTGCGCGCTCGAGCTCGAGCGCGAGGGAGGAGCGACCGAGTGACCGAGAAGGCGACGTTCGGCGCCGGCTGCTTCTGGGGCGTCGAGGTCGAGTTCCGGAACGTCCCGGGGGTGGTGGATGCCGCGGTCGGCTACGAGGGCGGCACGCTGGAGAACCCGACCTACGAGCAGGTGTGCAGGAAGGATACGGGCCACGCCGAGGTGGTCGAGGTCGCGTTCGACCCCGCCGAGGTCTCGTACGACGAGCTCCTCGACACCTTCTTCGAGCTGCACGATCCCACGCAGCTAAATCGGCAGGGCCCCGACGTCGGCACGCAGTATCGCTCCGTCGTGTTCACGCATTCCGCGGAGCAGGAGCAGGCCGCCCGGGCGGCCAGGGAGCGAGCGCAGGAGCGCCTCGACCGCCCCGTCGTCACGGCGATCGAGCCCGCCTCGGACTTCTGGCGCGCCGAGGAATACCACCAGCAGTACCTGGTGAAGCGCGGCGTGGCTTCCTGCCGGATCTAGCATCCGCCAAGGACCGTTGCGGTGCGTCCGGGGACCTGCCTACACTCCGCGAGCGATGCCGATCTACGAGTTCGTGTGCATGACGTGCGAGAGCCACTTCGAGGAGCTCCTCGGAGTGAGCGAGCCCGACCCGGCCTGCCCCGACTGCGGGGCCGAGCGGGTCGCGCGCCAGCTCTCCGTGTTCGCGGCTCACGGCACCGCCGAGCAGCCGAGCTTCGGCGGAAGCGGAGGCGGCTGCTGCGGCGGGAGCTGTGGCTGCGGCGCCTGAAGCCTTGACCCGTCGGGCGGCGCTCGAGGCGTACGCCGCCGAGACCGCTAGCTGCACGCGCTGCCCCCTCGCCCAGGGGCGCACGCAGGTCGTCTTCGGCGTCGGCGACCCGGACGCGGACCTCATGTTCGTCGGCGAGGCGCCCGGCTTCCACGAGGACAAGCAGGGCTACCCGTTCGTCGGCTCGGCAGGCAAGCTCCTCGACCAGCTCCTCGAGGGCATCGGCCTGTCTCGACGTGACGTGTACATAGCGAACGTGATCAAGTGCCGGCCCCCCGGCAACCGCGATCCCCAGCCGGACGAGATCGAGGCCTGCGAGTCCCATCTCTTCCGCCAGATCGAGCTGATCGAGCCCAAGCTGATCTCCACGCTCGGCAACTTCGCCACCAAGCTTCTCTCCGGGAAGCCGCACGGGATCACCCGCGTGCACGGGCGCCCGCAGGAGGCGACTCTCGGCGGCCGCCAGGTGACGCTCTTCCCCATCTACCACCCGGCCGCGGCGCTCTACACGCCTGCGATGCTGAAGACGCTCGAGGAGGACTTCGCCCGCATTCCGGCGCTCCTCGAGGGGGAGCCTGCAGCTCCGGCGCCTATCACGGCGGCGGCCGTCATCCCGTTCCCGGCGGTTGCGGCCGCGGCGCCCGCTCAGCCGCCCGACGAGCAGCTCGGCCTCTTCTAGTCTTTCTCACATGAAGGAAGGGGCCGATCCCTGGGCCCGCTGGGTGCTGGAGAAGCGCGCCTTCGGCGGCGACTCGAAGCGCATCGAGGCGTCTCGCGACCGGATGGAGGCCATGCGCGAGCGCGTCCTCGCCGGCGCGGACGTCCAGGAAGGCGACGTAGTCCTCGACGTCGGGACGGGCGACGGGCTCATCGCCTTCGCCGCGCTTCCGCTCGTCGGCGAGAGCGGCAAGGTGATCTTCAGCGACGTCTCCGAAGAGCTGCTGGGGCATTGCCGAGAAGTTGCCGGGGAAGCCGTGGGGTGCGAGTTCCTCGTCTGCTCGGCCGACGATCTCCCGCTTGCGGATGAGTCGGTCGATGTCGTCACCACCCGTTCGGTCCTCATCTACGTGAAGGACAAGGCATGCGCGTTCGGGGAGTTCCACCGCGTGCTCAGGCTTGGCGGACGGCTCTCGATCTTCGAGCCGGTGAACCGCTTCGGGTATCCCTGGCCGCCGGAGCGGTTCTTCGGCTACGACGTCACGCCGATGATCGATCTGACGAAGAAGGTCATGGCCGTCTACGACCGACTCCAGCCGCCTGACGACCCGATGCTCGATTTCGACGAGCGCGACCTCCTCCAGCAGGTGGAGGAAGCGCGATTTCGGGACGTGCGGATGACACTCGAGGCCGAGATCGAGCCGCGGCCGATGGCGGCAGGGTTCTCGTGGGACTCATTCCTCAAGCTGGCGGGCAACCCGCGCGTTCCGCCGCTCGAGAAGGTACTCGACGAAGCGCTCACGCCCGAGGAGAAGGAGCGGTTCTCCGCCCATCTTCGTCCACTCGTCGAGCGAGGTGAGGGCGACAGCCGGCTCGCGGTCGCCTACTTGCGGGCGATCAAGTGATCGAGCTCCTCTCGTCCTCGCCGGAGGAGACCGAGCGCATCGCCGCTGCGATCGCGCTTGAGCTCTTTCCCGGCGACATCGTCACCGTCGCCGGCGAGCTCGGCGCCGGCAAGACGACGTTCGTGCGCGGGGCCGCGCGGGCGCTCGGCATCACGGGGCCCGTGACGAGCCCGACGTACACGATCGGGAACCGCTACACCGGGGACCCGGATGTCTCGCACCTCGACCTCTACCGGTTCGAGGGCATGTCCGCTCCCGAGTGGGGCGACCTCGAACGCTACTTCGACGAGGCGGTCGTCTTCGTCGAGTGGCCCGAGGCCGCTGCCGGCTGGCTCCCCGAGCCGCGCGTCCGCGTGCGGTTGCGGCACCAGGGGGCGGCGCATAGACTTGTGGCTCTCGAAAACCTCGAAAAAGCCCTGGAAATCAGGCTATCTACTGGTGCTGATCCTCGCGTTTGACACCGCCACCGACGTGGCGACGAGCGCGCTCGTGCGGGACGGAGAGGTGCTCGGAGAGCGCGTCACGCGCGCGGTCCGCGTCCTCGACGACTTCGAGCACCTGCTTCGCGAGGCCGGCTTCGAGGCGGACGACGTCGAGGGCATCGTCGTTGGCCGCGGGCCCGGGAGCTACACCGGCCTGCGCATGGGACTGGTCACGGCACGAACGCTCTCGTTCTCGCTGGGCGTTCCGGCTTCGGGCGTCTCCACGCTCGCCGCGCTCGCAGCGGGAGCTCCGGGCGCCGCCCCGGTGATCGACGGACGCCGCGGCGAGGCCTTCGTCCTCGCCGACGGCGAGCCCACGTGCGTCGCGGCCGAGAAGCTCCGCGTCGATAGCGGCCGCACGTACGTGGGCGACGGGGCCGTTCGCTACCGCGTCCACCTCGAAGAGGCGGGCGGGCTCGTGCCTGCCGACGACGACCCTGTCCACGTCCCCTGGGCGCGCCATCACGCCGCCCTCGCGGGCGACTTCGGCGCCGCCGGGGACGTCGAGCCGATCTACCTCCGCCTACCCGACGCCGAGAGGGCCTTGCGCCGGTGATCGACGTCCGCCGCCTCACGCTCGCCGACCTCGGTGACATCGAGCGTATCGAGCAGCGTGTCTATCCGACGCCCTGGTCGCGCTCCATGTTTGCGGGGGAGCTCGCCAAGCCGGCGTCCATCTCGCTCGGCGCGTTCGCGGAGAACGGGCGCCTCCTCGGCTACCTCGTGGTCTCCCGCTACGTCGACGCCTGGCACATCATGAACCTGGCCGTCGACACCGCCTGCCGGCGCGCGGGGGTGGGGAGCAAGATGCTCGACCGGCTCTTCGACCTCACCGCCGGCGATCCTCGCCGCGGCTACACGCTCGAGGTGCGCGTCTCCAACCGAGCCGCGATCGCGCTCTACGAGCGCTTCGGCTTCGAGGCGAGCGGACTCCGGCGCGGCTACTACACCGACAACCGTGAGGACGCCCTGGTCATGTGGAAGGACCCGATCCGGACCAGGGAGGCGGCCCGTGGGTAAGGAGGGGGCTCGCGGGCGACCATGATCCTGGGGGTCGAAACCTCCTGCGACGAGACCGCAATCGCGCTCGTCACGAGCGACGGGCGGATCCGGGCGAACGTCGTCGCCTCGCAGGCCGACCTCCACGCGCGCTACGGCGGCGTCGTGCCGGAGGTTGCCTCGCGGCGCCACCTGGAGCTCGTCGCCCCCGTCCTCAGGGAGGCGCTCGCCCAGGCCGAGGCGAGTCTCGAAGACGTCGAGACCGTTGCGGTCACGCGCGGCCCGGGGCTGATCGGCGCGCTCCTCGTCGGGATCTCCGCGGCGAAGGCGCTCGCGTGGTCGCGCCGGCTCCCCCTCGTGCCCGTCGACCACCTTCACGGTCACGTGGCGGCGCTCTTCCTCGAGCCCGATCCGGTCGACCCGCCCTTTCTCTGCCTCCTCGCCAGCGGCGGGCACACACTCCTCCTCGACGTGCGGGACCGCTCGGGCTTCCGCGTCCTCGGGACGACGCTCGACGACGCCGCGGGCGAGGCTTTCGACAAGGGGGCCCGGCTCCTCGGTCTCGGCTATCCAGGCGGCGCCGCGCTCGATCGGGCCGCCCGCGAGGGCAATCCAGAGGCGTACCGGTTCCCGGTCGCCCGAGTGCCCGGTCTCGACTTCTCCTTCTCGGGGCTGAAGACGGCCCTTCTCTACGCGGTGCGCGAGCTCTCGCCCCAGGAGCTCGAGCGCCGCCGCGCCGACCTGGCTGCGAGCTACCAGCGGGCCATCGTGCACGCGCTCGTCGAGCGCACGGAGGCGGCCGCCCGGGAGACGGGCGCGGAGCGCGTGGCCGTGGTCGGGGGAGTGGCCGCGAACTCGGAGCTCCGGGCTGCGCTTCCCCACGCCGCCCTCGCGCCGCTTCCGCTCTGTACCGATAACGCAGCCATGATCGCCTCGGCGTCGCGGTACACGCAGCCCATCCCGTATCCCGAGTATCTTGCGCTCGATGCGTATGCCTCGGCGGCCTAGGGGGACTGGGAGGCTGGCCGCGGCCGCCGTCGCGGCGGCCGCGCTCGTCGGCGTCGGCGCAGTCCAGGGCGCCGGCGACCCCGTGGGACGGGTGGCCGCCCAGGCCTGGCACGCGGTCTTCGGCGAGCGGGCGGAGACCGCGAATGAGCAGCGCGTCGTCGTCGTTCTGGCGGCGCCCTCGCTCGCCGACCGGATGACCGTGGAGGAGGAGGCGAGCGCGAGGGAGCAACGGCGCTGGACCGCGGAGGCCGAGGGCGCGCAGCGGCTCCTGCTCGCCGGGCTGCGGCAGCGCGGCGTGACGATCCGGCGCGACCACGTCTACACGCGGACGTTCAACGGCTTCTCGGCGGTCGTGGACGCTCGCTCGCTCGCCGAGCTCGAGCGCGCGACCGGGGTCGCCGGTGTCTATCCCGTCCGAACGGTCTATCCCGCCGCCGCCTCCCTGCGACCCGACTTCGGCGAAGGGCGCTCGCCGGGCGCGCAGATCGTCCTCCCCGGCTTCGACGGGAGCGGCGTCACGATCGCGCTCCTCGACACCGGCGTCGACCGTGCGCATCCGTACGTGCGCGGACGAGTCCAGCGCGGCTACGACCTCGTGGACGGCGACAGGAACGTTGCTCCGGCGGCCAGGCCGGACGAGTCTGCGACGGTCGAGGCACACGGGACGCGCATGGCCGGCCTCATGGTCGGAAGGGACGGACCGGGTGGCGCGAGCGGAGTCGCCCCCGGCGCCGGAGTCCTGCCGATCCGCATCCTCGGCTGGCGGGAGACCGCCGACGGCGAGTATGCCGTCGTCGGGCGCGGGGACGTGCTCCTCGCCGGCCTCGAGCGCGCCGTCGATCCCGACGCGGACGGCGACGTCGAGGACGCCGCCGACATCGTGCTCGCCCCCGTGGTCGAGCCGTATGCAGCCTTCGCGGACAGTCCGGAGACACGCGCCGTCACAGGCGCCACGAAGCTCGGCGCCCTCGTCGTCGCGCCCGCCGGGAACGACGGGCGTTTCGGCCCCGGCTTCGGCCGCGTGGGCGCGCCCGCAGCCGCGGGCGACGCGCTCGCCGTGGGAGCCCTCGACGGCCGGCGCAGCGTCCTCCAGGTGGACGCGACCCTCCTCGTTGATTCGGGCGCCGTCCACCGGCAGCCGCTCCGGGTCCTGGGCGCGGCGGCCCCCGAGCGCGCACGGAGCCTTCAGGTCGTCACCCTGGCCGGAGCGACACTCGCGCATCCGGACCGAGGAGCCGGCTCTCCCGCGCCCGGTGACGAGCTCGGCGACTTCTTCAGCCGCGAGGGGATCAGTCTCGTCGCCGGCCGGGCGGTGCTTCTCTCGGGACGCGTGAACCTACCGCTCGCGGCCCGGAATGCCGCGGCCGCCGGAGCGGCCGCCATCCTCGTCCACGGAACGGACCTCCCCGCCGGGGCCCTCGACCTCGACGAAGACGAGGCGCTGCCGCTGCTGGCGCTTCCCCAGGACGTGGCCGCCGAGGCCCTCGAAGGCCTCGCGGACGGCGAGTCGGTCTCGGTCGCGCTCGAGGCGGGCGCGCCGGTGAGCAATCCCGCCCGCATGGACGTGGCGGCGTTCTCGTCGGGCGGCATCGCCTTCGACGGCCGCATCAAGCCGGATCTCGTCGCCCCCGGCGTCGGGCTCGCCACGGCGGACGCCGGCGGGCGGGGACGCTACGCGACCGCCACGGGCACGAGCGCGGCATCCGCCCTGGTGGCGGGCGCGGCGGCGCTCGTTGCTCAGGCCCGTCCCGGCCTGGCTCCCGCGGAGCTCCGGAGCCTCCTGGCCGGAAGCGCCGCGCAGCTCGCGCGGGGAGACGCACCTCTGCCGGTCACGGCGCAAGGCGCCGGCCACGTCGATGCGCGGCGGGCTGCCGCCGCCGAGCTGGCGGTCGAGCCGGCCACGCTCGCGTTCGGCCGGGCGGACGGAGCCGACTGGAGCCAGGTGCGCATGCTGAGAGTCACGAACGTCTCCACCCGGCGCCTCGACGTGGGCTTCGGGATCGCCCCGGACACCCCCGACGTGCCGCTCGCCTTCTCCGTCGCGCCCGCGCGGTTCGCCATCGAGCCGGGGGCGTCCGCCGAGATCGCCGTGAGTGTCTCGGCCGACGGCCAGATGACCGCGGCCGCCGGCGGGGTGCTCGTCGTCTCGGCGGAGGGAGCCCAGTCCGTACGCGTTCCGTGGGCGATCGCGCGCCGCGCGGCGGACCGCGCCCCGCTCGTGGGCGAGGTGCAGCTCTCGCACTCCGAGTTCGCGCCCTCGCCGGCGGCGCCTGCGGTGCTTGCCTTCCGGGCCGGCCGCGTCGACGCCGATCCGGACGGCGAGACGATCGAGCCCGTCGGCCTGCTCGAGCTCGAGCTCTGGACGGCGGACGGACGCCGGCTCGGCGTTCTCGCCCGCCTTCGAGACGTCCTGCCCGGCCGCTACGCCTTCGGTCTGACGGGCCGCGGGCCGGACGGCAAGGTGCTCGCGGACGGCGCGTACGTCCTCCGCCTGCGCGCGCATCCAGTCGACGGCGAGGACGGGACGGCGCCCTCCACCGCAGAGGCGACGTTCACGATCAAGGATTAGTTCGCGACCACAAAGGAGCAGAACGTGACGACGCTCGAGGCACCGACACCCTCGCACCTGCGCGAGGATCCCTGGGAGATGGCGCGCAGCCAGCTGCAGCGCGTCGCGAGCCTCATCGACGTGGGCGAGAACATGTTCAACGTCCTCTCCGAGTGCAAGAAGTCCGTGGTCGTCTCGGTCCCGACGAGGATGGACGACGGCTCGGTCGAAGTCTTCGAGGGCTTTCGCGTCATTCACAACGTCGCGCGCGGCCCCTCCAAGGGAGGTCTCCGCTACCACCCTGACGTCACGCTCGAGGAGACGAAGGCGCTCGCCATGTGGATGACGTGGAAGTGCGCCCTCATGGGCCTGCCTTTCGGCGGCGCGAAAGGCGGCGTCGTCTGCAACCCCAAGCGGCTGACGACGAGCGAGCTCGAGCGCCTGACCCGGCGGTACACGTCCGAGATCATCAACCAGATCGGGCCCGAGGTGGACATCCCAGCGCCCGACGTGGGCACGAGCGCCCGCGAGATGGCCTGGATCTTCGATACATACTCGATGAACAAGGGCTACTCCGTGCTCGGCGTCGTTACCGGCAAGCCGCTCCAGGTCGGCGGTTCCCTCGGGCGCGTGGAGGCGACCGCGCGCGGGGCCGCCTTCTGCACCCGGGAGGCGCTGCGCAAGAGGGGCGAGGGAGTGCGGGGACGCCGCGTCGTCGTGCAGGGCTTCGGCAACGTCGGGCGCAACCTGGCGGAGATCCTCGCCGAGGACGGCGCGACGGTCGTCGCCCTCTCGGATTCGACGAGCGGCGTCTTCAATCCCTCGGGGCTCGACGTCGCCGCGGCCGTTGCCCACAAGAGCGAGTCGGGCGGGCTCGACGGCCTCGCGGACGCCGAGTCGATCACGAACGAGGAGCTCCTCCTCGTCGACTGCGACGTCCTCGCGCCGTGCGCGCTCGAGCAGGTGATCAGCGGCGAGAACGCCGATCGGGTCAAGGCGGGGATCGTCTGCGAGGGCGCCAACGGCCCCGTCACGCCCGAGGCGGACCGCATTCTGGAGGACCGCGGCATCCTCGTCCTTCCCGACATCCTCGCCAACGCGGGCGGCGTCGTCGTCTCCTACTTCGAGTGGGTGCAGGGCCTCCAGGAGTACTTCTGGAAGGAGACGGAGGTGAACGCGAAGCTGAACGACATCGTCACCCGCGCGTTCGCCGAGACGTGGCGCCTGCACGAGGAGCGCTCGCTGCCGATGCG
>JBOHAD010000081.1:0-10036 GCA_050697555.1 Gaiellaceae bacterium
CTCCGAGGTCTCAGTCTGCCTCCAGCATCCCGGTTTCGACGTCGACCTCGAGGTCATCGTCGACACCACCACGCTCTACCGCGTCTACTTGGGACAGGCCGAGCTGGGCGGCGCGATTCGAGCCAGCAAGCTGACGATGAGCGGCCCGCGGACGCTGCAACGCGGGCTCGGGCATTGGTTCACCTGGAGCGCGTTCGCCCCAGCCAGCCGCTTGGCGGAGGAGCGCCGCACAACGGCCTCGCGCCTTGCCAGCCCTCATCGCGTACGAATCGCCGAATGACGGCCTGCGGGCGCTGCATCACGATGGTGCAACCGTCACGCCTGCTATCCCGTGGCTGCGAAAGTCTGCAAGCCTGGCCGGCTCGCTACCGCCTTGGACGACGACCGAGCGTGTGGACGGCCGGCTCCTCGAACAGACTCGTTTCGTCCCAAGCGGGGCTCTGAGTACCCGGCGCTCACAGCCCCCGCATCGACTCCCAGGCAGCAGTCTCAGGCGAGCGCGATCTGAGCGACACGCGGATCGGGAAGCTGCTGATGAGCGCGACGTTCCTGACCGACCTCTGCACCGCGCTCGCGCCCTCCGCGATCTTCCTCAAGCCGAACCTCTGGTTCCCCGCTTTCCTCGTCGTCTCGCTTGCGCTCGTTTTGCTGCTGCCGCGGATCGCGCCGTGGTTCTTCGGCCGCTACGGCGACCGCGTGATCGAGCCCGAGATCAAGCTCGTCTTCGCAAGCCTGCTCGTCCTGATGGTGGTCGCGGACGCCTCGAACGGGCACGCGGTCCTGCCCGCGTTCGTGCTCGGGCTGATGATGAGCCGCCACTACGAGGAACACCGCGAGGACGCGACTGCGCGTCGTCGCCTTCTCTTTCCTGACCCCGTTCGTCTTCCTCAAGGGCGGGCTCAACGTTTCGCTCGGCGCTGTCTTCGCGAACCTCGGGCTGCACGCCGTGCTGCTCGCGGCGAAGATGCTGCCCAAGCTCGGCTTCGTCTATCCGCTTGCCCGCCGCGCCGCCCCACGCCACGCCGCCTTCTCAACGCTGCTCATGAGCACGGGGCTGACGTTCGGAACCATCTCCGCACTGTTCGGGCTCAACGCCGGCATCATCGACGGCACCCAGTTCTCCCTCCTCGTTACGGTGGTCGTCCTCTCGGCCGTCGTCCCGACCGCGATCGCCGAGCGCTGGTTCCTCCCCGACCCGGAGCGGGAGCGGCACGAGGAACGACGCCACGCGCCCGTCCCCGCCGAGGAGTACGTGTAGTTCGGGCCTCGCCGAGTCCGACGACCCCGCGGTGCGGCGTGCGCGCAGACGAGCGGGATACTGCGGCCGTAGCCGTGGCAACGAGGGAAGCGACGAAGGAGAGACCGAGCCGGCTCGCGCGGAGGCTGGGGACAGCTGACGCGGTCGTGATTGGGCTGGGCTCGATGATCGGCGCCGGTGTCTTCGCCGCGGTCGGCCCGGCGGCCGCAGCCGGCGCGATCGGCCTCCTCGTCGGCCTCGGCATTGCCGGGTCCGTCGCCTTCCTCAATGCGACCTCTTCCGCGCAGCTCGCTGCCGTCTACCCCGCCTCCGGCGGGACCTACGTGTACGGTCGCGAGCGGCTTGGCGCCTTCTGGGGCTACCTCGCCGGCTGGGGCTTCGTCGTCGGCAAGCTCGCGAGCCTCACCGCGATGGCGCTCACGTTCGCGTTCTACGCTGCCCCCTCGCTCGGCCGGCCGCTCGCTGCTGCGGCCGTCGTCGCGCTCACGGCGGTCAACTACCGCGGAGTCGACAAGACGGCCGGCCTCACCCGCGTCCTCGTCACGGCTGTCCTCGCCGCGCTCGCGGTGGTCGTCGCAGCCTCCCTCTTCGGTGGCGAGGCCGACACCGAACGGATTGGCGCCGGATGGGACGACACGAGTGTGCTTGCCGTGCTCGAGGCGGCTGGCCTCCTCTTCTTCGCCTTCGCCGGCTACGCCCGCATCGCCACCCTCGGCGAGGAAGTGCGTGACCCCGAGCGGACGATCCCGCGTGCGATCCCGCTCGCCCTCGCCATCACGCTCTTGGTCTACGCCGCAGTAGCCGCGAGCGCCCTGCTCGCAATCGGCGCCGAGGCGATGGCCGACTCGAACGCGCCCCTGGCCGACGCCGTGCGCGCCGGCGACCTCGCGGCGCTCGCGCCGGTGGTGCGCGCAGGCGCCGCGCTGGCTGCGCTGAGCGTACTTCTCTCGCTGCTCGCCGGGGTGAGCCGCACCGCCTTCGCGATGGCCGAGGAAGGTGACTTGCCGCGCTGGTTCGCCGCAGTCCACCCACGGTTCAAGGTGCCCCACCACGCGGAGCTTGCGATCGGCACCGTCGTCGCCGTCACCGCGGTGACTGTCGACCTCCGCTCGGCGATCGGCTTCAGCTCCTTCGCCGTCCTGCTCTACTACGCACTCACCAACCTGGCCGCGTTCACGCTCCCGCGCGAGCAGCGGCGCTGGCCCCGCGCGCTCTCCGTCCTCGGCCTGGTCGGTTGCCTCGTGCTCGCCTTCACGCTCCCCCTCGAGTCAGTCGTCGCTGGCGTCGGAGTGTTCGCCCTCGGAGCAGCGCTCTACGCCGTCAGGCACCGGCCGGGCCTCGCTCCGCGGAACCGGTAGCGCGCTTGCGTGACTGTCGGGGTTCGAGCCAACCCATGGTCCGACGAACTCCGCGTTCGCCCGACGACGTCGAGCGGCGGATTGCCGCTTACCGGCGGTGTCAGAAGGTTGACGGCCCCAGTCCGGCGCGAAAGGGCTGAGTGGGAGAATGCAGCGTGCGCTACGGCCTCGCACTACCAACCGGGCGCGAATGCGGCGACCCGCGCTTCCTCGTCGAGCTCGCGGAGCGCGCCGAGGCGGCCGGCTGGGACGGCATCTTTCCCGAGGACTACGTGCTCTATCAAGGCGATCCGACGACGCCGACCTGTCCCACTTGGCCGGTGCTCGCAGCGATCGCGGTTCGCACGAGTCGGCTCGTTCTCGGTGTCGAGGTGACGCCGCTCACGCGCCGCCGGCCGTGGAACGTTGCGCGCGAGGTCGCTGCGGTCGATCAGCTCTCCGAGGGCCGCGCCGTCCTCGGCGTCGGCCTCGGTGACGTGGGCGACCACGTCGTCGCGGACGCCAGCTTCACCCACTTCGGCGAGGAGCGTGACGCACGCCGCCGAGCCGAGCGGCTCGATGAGGCGCTCGAGGTCGTCGCCGGCCTCTGGACCGGCGAGCCCTTCTCCTTTCGCGGACAGCACTTCACGGTCGACGAGGTGACGTTCCTGCCGCCGCCGGTGCAGCAGCCGCGCCCGCCGATCTGGATCGGCGGCGGCTACCCGCACCGCCGGCCGATCGAGCGCGCGCTCCGCTGGGACGGCGCCTGCCTCTACAACGCACAGCACGGTCCACTACCGCCGGAGGCCGTTGCCGACCTCCGCAAGCGCGCGCCAGATCGGCCGTGGACAATCGCGGTCGGCGGCAGCCCTCGGCGCGACGACTGGGACGCCGAGCGCGAGCACATCGCCGCCGTCCGCGACGCCGGAGCCGACTGGTGGATCGAGTGGGCCCAGCCCGCCGACCGTGACGCGATGCGCCACGTCGCCGACCGAGGGGCCCTGCGTGTCAACTGAGCGGCGCCGGCTGGTCCACCCTCTGAGTGTGCACGAGCTCCGCAGATTTTCCGCGCGTCTCAACCCGCTCCGACCGCGACGCCCCGGCGGCACAAGAGTCGGAGCGGGGTCGCGGACGCGCCAAGGCGCGACTCCAAGTACGGAAGCGTCAGGAGCAACGCAAAGCGCGCGATGCCGACGACGTGCCTGTCCCGCTCAGCGGACTGTTGTCTTAAGAGACAAATTCTCGTGGCCCACTCGTGGCCCAAACGTCGATTGGACGAGTGGCTCAACCATGCGGAGCGACGTCAGCGCATGGGCGAAAAGTGCCTGCAAGTGAGGCCGTTCCGCGGCGTTCGATGTTGAGCGTCGGGATGCCGGACTCGGCCTGTCACGCCGGAGGTCGCGGGTTCGAGTCCCGTCGCTCCCGTAAAAATCCCTGCAAATCGGGATGTTGTGTTGTCTGGTTTGACGCCAGATCGGCGCCGACTACACACACTTTTCTCGAAGGGACGACGAAACGGCCAAAAACGGCCCGAAACGCGGTCGCCGGGCGACGATTTCAAGCCGATTCAGGCCGAGTTCGGTCACGAACGCGGCGTGCAACTACACGAAATGACCGGAGGTCAAGGCCGGAAGAGCCGTTCGGCCGCCGGTAGAGAGGGCCGGCCGCAGCCGTCGTTCCTGGTCCGCCACGAACCGGGCGAGGGCGCTCTCCGCCGCTTGGGTGCGCTTCTAGGACGCGGACCGGGTATCGACGGTCACGATCACGCGACGTCGCGGCGGCGGAGAAGCACTCCCGAGAGGAGGAGGAAGGCGGCGATGTACGAGGCGAGAACGAGCAGCGCTTGCTCCCCGTCCACGAACGGCCCGGAGAAGGATCCCGGTCCGCTGTCCGAAATGTCGTCGGAGGAGACGCCGAGCCCTGCAACGAGGGAGTAGGCGTTCGCGCGCACGAAGAACTCGACGAGACGGTCGAGCAGGCCGACCTGACTCGCGAGGGCGCTGAGCAGGCCCTCGATCACGAGCGCATAGAGGATGCCGATGCCGACCGCTAGCGCAGTCCCACGGGAGAGGACGGCGAGCAGGACTCCGAGCGCCGCCCATACGGCCAGAATGAGCCAGCCAGCGGCGAGCCCGCGGAGGAGGAGCCAAGCGGACGGCCAGGCGATGTCCGCGCCTTCGCGGAGGGCGATCGCGGTGCCGGCGAGTGCGCCCGCGGCGAAGACGACGAGCACAAAGGGGACGAGTGCGGCGGCGAGGGCGAGGAGCTTGGCGCCGAAGACGTGCAGCCGGCCGGGACGCTGGGTGAAGAGCGTCTTCAGCGTGCCCCAGCCGTACTCGCTACCGAAGGCGAGGACGCCGAGCATGAGCGCGAGCACGCCGCCGAAGAAGGGGAACCCGCCCATCAGGTTGCCGACCAGGTTCTGCGGGAGCACGTCCGTGAGAGGGTCCCGCGCCGAGCCGTTGAGGTACGTGGCGTAGGGCACGACGTACGCGAAGACGAGCGCGAGGATGGCCCAGATCGCGAGCAGGATCCAGGTGCTCGTCCGCTTGCGCACGACCAAGAGCTCTGCGCGAAAGCTGCTGGTCACGCTGCCTCGCCTCCCTGCGTCAGCTCGAGGAACACCTTCTCCAGCGAGGTCCGCTCGGGGCGAAGCTCGCCGACCGCGATCCCCGCTTCGACCAGGGCGCGGTTGATCGCCGGTGCCGCCGCGGGATCGGCCGCGATCCGCAGGCCACCGTCGACGCGAGCGACCTCCTCGACGCCTCGGAGGGTTGCGAGCAGTCGCTCGGCCTGCTCGAGCGGCTCGGCCCGCACCCACAGGCTCTCGCGGCCGCGCAGCTCGTCCACCGTCCCCTCGCCCACGAGCGCTCCCCTGCTGATCACGCCGACGCGGTCGCAGACCTGCTCGACCTCCGTCATAAGGTGGCTGGAGAGGAGCACCGTCCGCCGGCCGCGGCCGAGGCCGCGGATGAAGGTGCGCATCTCCGCCATGCCGGCGGGGTCCATCCCGTTCGTCGGCTCGTCGAGGATCAGGAGCTCCGGGTCCTTGAGAAGCGCGGCGGCGATCCCGAGCCGCTGCTTCATCCCCAGCGAGTAGGTGCCGAACCGGTCCGAGGCCCGGGCGGCGAGGTCGACCTCTTCCAGGACCGGCTCGATCCTCGACTCCGGAGCACCAGCGTGCCGCGCCAGCACCCGCAGGTTGTCCCGCCCAGAGAGGAAGGGATAGAAGGTGGGCGTCTCGATCAGCGCTCCGACGCGGGCAAGGCTGTCCGGGGACCCGGGCCGGGCGCCCAGCACGAGCGCGCTGCCGAAGGTCGGGCGTACGAGCCCGAGCAGCATCCGCAACGTCGTCGTCTTGCCGGCGCCGTTCGGGCCGAGGAAGCCGTAGACCTCGCCACGGCGGACTCGCATCGCCAGCCGGTCGACGGCGACGATCCGCTCGCCGTAGCGCTTGCTGAGCTCGCGCGTCTCGATCACGAAGCCGTCGTCCATCCAACTACGCTCCCTGGGAGTGGCGCTGCAGCTCGTCGAGGCGCTCCCGGTACTGCTCGCCGCTGAGCTCGCCCTGCGCGTAGCGCTCCGCCAGGACCTCGCGGGCCCGGTCGAGCGGATCGGCGCGGCGGTCGCGCCGCCTGACGATCAGCCAGACGGCGGTGCCGATGAGCGCCGCCCAGAACAGCAGCCAGAGCGGCCACCAGGGGTGCCCCCAGCCGTCGGCGTGGTGGTGAGCAGGGGTAGTGCAGCGACAGTGCTCACGTGTTCACTCCTTCGTCTCGTCGAGGGTTCTCATGCCTGCTCCGCCGGCGCCGCCGCCCGCTCGACATCGAACCGCGGCAGCCGGCGGTCGAGCCAGCGCGGAATCCACCAGTTGGCGCGGCCGAAGAGCTGCATGAGCGCGGGCACGAGCAGCATTCGAACGACGGTCGCGTCGAGGAAGATCGCGGTCGCCATGCCGACGCCGAGCAGCTTGAGGAAGATCTCGTCGCTGACGGCGAGGGCGAGGAAGACGGCGACCATGATCGCCGCGGCGGCCGTGATCACACGGGCGGTCTTCGCCAGCCCGTCGGCGACGGCGCGGCCGGTCTGGCCGTGGCCGAGGTACTCCTCGCGCATGCGCGAGAGCAGGAAGACCTCGTAGTCCATCGAGAGGCCGAAGAGGACGGCGAACATCATCACCGGCATGAAGGGCGGCACCGTCGCGTCGGAGTCGATGCCGAGCAGCTGGCCAAACCAGCCCCCCTCGGCGGCGAGCGCGAGCACGCCGTAGGCGGCGCCGACCGCGAGCAGGTTCATCACGCCCGCCTTGAGCGCGATCAGCGGCGAGCGGAAGGCGACGAGCAGGAACAGGAAGGAGAGGCCGACGACGGTCCCGATCAGCAGCGGCAGGCGGGAGCCGACGAGGTCGCTCTGGTCGACGACCGAGGCGGTCAGGCCGCCGACGTGGACGTCCGCACCGCCGTTCTCGATCGGCGGGAGGACGTCGTCGCGTAGCCGGTGCACGAGCTCGGTGGTCGCGGCGTCCTGCGGAGAGCTCGCCGGTACGACGGTGAGGAGGGCGGCGTCCCCGGCGTCGTTGAGCCTCGCTTCGCCGACGAAGGCGACGCCGGGCTCCGAGCGCAGCCGGTCGGCGAGCGCGGCAAGCTCTTGCTCTGCCCCGGCGCCCGGCAGGTCGGCGGCGAGGAGGAGCGGCCCGTTGGCGCCGGGGCCGAAGCCGCGGCTGACGAGCTCGTGGGCGGCGCGGGTGGTGGTTCCGGCCTGGTCGTTGCCCGCGTCGGGGAAGCCGAAGCGCAGACCGAGGGCGGGAGTGGCGAGCGCGATCAGCACAACCGCCCCGAGGGTCGCGGCCGGCCGCGCGCGGCGCTGGACGAGGTGGCTCCAGCGACCGGCGAGCGTCTCGCCGCCTGCGGCGACCACTCTCCCGAGCATTGGAACGTGCAGACGGTTGACGCGGTGGCCGGCGAAGGCCAGTAGAGCCGGCAGCAGCGTGACCGCGGCCGCCATGACCACCAGGACGGCGACGCTGACCGAGACGGCAACGCCGTAGAGGAAGGAGACGCCGAGCAGGAACAGGCCGAGGAAGGAGATGACGACCGTCGTCCCGGCGACGAGAACGCTGCGGCCGGCGGTGGTGACCGCCTCGACCACGGCGGCGCGGGGGTCGCTGCCCGCAGCCAGCGCGGAGCGAAAACGGGTCAGGATCAGGAGCGTGTAGTCGATCCCGACGCCGATTCCGACCACGCCGGCGATGGCGGTCGCGAAGCCGGGGACGTCGATGAGCGCGGCCAGCACGCCGATCAGCAGCACCGAAAGCCCGAGCCCGAAGAGCGCGATCGCGATCGGCAGACCGACCGCCACGACCGACCCGAAGGCGACGAGCAGGATGATCGCGGCAGCGATCAGCCCGACGAGCTCGGGGCTCCCACCCTCCTGCGCGTTCCGGATCGGCGGGCCGCCGAGTTCGATCCGCAGCCCCTCGCCGCTTGCCGCCTCCGCGAGTTCGATCAGGCGCGTGCTCGTCTCCTCCGGCACCTCGAGCGCCCGGCGGTCGAGCTCCAGCCGGGCGAGGGCGATCGTGCCGTCGCGCGACACGCGCGGAGGCTGAGCGGCGGCGACACCCTCGAGGCGCTCCGCCTGCTCGAGGAAGCGCTCGACGCGCGCGAGTACGGCCGGGTCGCGGGCACCGGCCTCCGCCTGCCAGACCACCTCGATCGTGTCACCAGAGGTCCCGGGGAAACGCTCGGCGATCAGGTCGGCCGCCGCCTGCGACTCCGAGCCGGCGGTCGCGAACTCGGACGAAAACTCACCCGCAACGCGGGGAGCGATAGCGACGACGGCTGCAACGAGTGCGATCCAGGCAAGCACCATCCGGCCCCGGCGGCGGTAGGCGAGGTCGGCGAGACGGGCGAGAAGCCCGGATGCAGGCACGGTCGTGGCAGCCGTGTTCTCGGTGCGAGTCATACGGCCACGGTAGGCGGCCGCACCCTGCCACCGAAACGCCCCCAGGGAGGAACTTCGCGTCCTACCGCGGGGGGACGACGGATCCCCCCGGGGGAGTCTCGCGCGCGCCGACCGCCCGCTACGCTCGCCCTGAGATGGCCTCGCAGCCCGCGTCCAAGCCAAACCGCGCGCCGCTACTGCGGCGTCGGGAGGTCTTGGTCGACGCGGGAGTCGCGGTCGCCGTCTTCGCCTTGTCGCTCCTGCTGCTCGCCGCGCGCGGCAGCGACGGCGAGCCGGACACGCGCGCCTTCGACCTGCTCGGCGTCTCGCTCGCGGCGCTCGCCTCCCTGCCGCTCGCCGCCCGGCGCCGCGCCCCGCTGGCCGTGTTCGCGTTCACCGCGGGAGCGAGCGTTGCGCTCGGCGGCCTCGGCTACCCGCCCGGGCCGCCGCTCGGGCCGACGGTCGCCCTCTATTTCCTCGCTCTCACCCCCGACAAGACTCGCGCTCCGAGGTGGCTGACGGTCGGCGTTGTGGCCGGGTTCCTTGGCCTCCACGCCGGCGCCGTCGGGCTCGCGGAGGACGAGTTCCCCACCGTCCCGCTCCTGTTCGGAACGCTCGTCTGGGGCGGCGCGTGGGTGGTCGGCGACCGCGTCCGCCTTCGGCGTGAGCGGATCGTCGAGCTGGAGGAGCGCGCCCGGCGCGCCGAGCGCGAGGCGGAGCGCGAGCGCCGCTTGGCCGCCGCCGAGGAGCGCACCCGCATCGCGCGCGACCTCCACGACTCCGCCGGCCACGCGATCAACGTCATCCTCGTCCAGGCCGGCGCCGCCAGGCTGCTCAGTAAGGAGGACCCGGAGCGCTCCCATGCCGCGCTCGAGACGATCGAGGAGGTCGCGCGCGAGACGCTGGGTGAGATCGACCAGCTCGTCGGGGCCCTGCGCGACAACGACCTCTCCGAACGGGCGAGCGGGAGCGTCGAGCCGCCTCTCGGCCTCGCCGCCCTCGAGACCCTCGCGGCGCGCCACCGTTCCGCCGGCCTCGCCGTCAGCATCCGTACCCGCGGGTCGCGGCGGCCGCTTCCTCCCGCTCTCGACCGGGCTGCCTACCGGATCCTGCAGGAGGCGCTCACCAACGCCGCCAAGCATGGAGCCGGAACTGCCGAGGTCGAGCTCAGCTTCGGCCCGACCGCGCTCGAGCTGGCGGTGACCAACCCGGCGGCCTTGAACGGCTCCGCGGCTGCGGCCGGGCACGGACTCATTGGCATGCGCGAGCGCGCCGCGCTACTCGGCGGCACCCTCGAGGCGAGCCCGAGCGACGGCCGCTTCCGCGTGCGGGCACGCCTTCCTTACGACGCGGGAGAAGGGCAGTGAGCGGCGTCCGCGTCCTGCTCGTCGACGACGATGACCTGATGCGTGCCGGCCTGCGCTCGGTGCTCTCGAGCGACGAGACGATCGAGGTCGTCGGCGAGGCGAGCGACGGCCACGCAGCGGTCGAGCGCGCGCGC